>JAFWRC010000082.1 GCA_017508825.1 Lachnospiraceae bacterium | reverse complement strand
GAAAAAGCAACATCATCGATACGGATATTCATAAATGCTCTGCGACGTTTTTCCCCGTCGACCGCTTTTGCGATCAGGGGCCCGGAAGCTCCGAATACAAGAAACAGCACCGCCATCAGGCCGGCGCCAAACAGATCCTTTCCCAGATCAATGATATCACATTCCCGCCCCGGGATGAATGACTGGATGATCTCATCCGTGACCGCTACCGGGAGGCAGAAACAAAACATATAAATGCTGCGCAGGTATCTCCGTATCCCGTTTGCAGATGCCGCCAGACCGACCGCCGCAGAAAGCAGGGCAAACTCCGTCATATGCGCAAATACACGCGTATAGGTATTCAGAAGATCTTTCTGCTGAAGGTTCAGCGGATTTCGGTTCCCGTCCAGTACATGGTAGACCTTCTCTGCCACCGCGCCGCTGGTCACCGTTGTGACATCCCCGGGCTGCAGCGTAAAATAGAGGATCATCAGCATGATCAGAGGAATGGGAATACATGCCCACAGATTCCAGGTTTTTAAGACATTTTTCTTCATGTATCTTTTAGACGATCAGTTTGAAATACTCGATCGTCTTCTTCAATCCTTCCTCCAAAGGAATGGTCGGTTCCCATCCCAGTTCTTTCTTCGCCAGATCGATCACCGGCTTCCGCTGCAGCGGATCATCCGAAGGCAGCGGCTCAAACACGATCTTCGACTTGCTTCCGGTCAGTTCGATCACCTTTTCCGCCAGCTGCAGTATCGTGAACTCGCCCGGATTGCCGATGTTCACCGGTCCCGTGAAACCATCTCTGGAATTCATCAGGCGCACCATGCCCTCGATCAGATCATCCACATAACAGAAGCTCCTGGTCTGCGAACCGTCGCCGTATACCGTGATGTCCTGTCCCTTCAGCGCCTGCACGATAAAATTCGAAACCACGCGTCCGTCATTCGGATGCATATTCGGCCCATAGGTATTGAAGATACGCATCACTTTGATATCCACATGATTCTGTCTGTGATAATCAAAGAACAGGGTTTCCGCTACACACTTGCCTTCATCATAGCAGGAACGGATCCCGATGGTATTGACACAGCCGCGGTAACTTTCCGGCTGCGGATGCACTTCCGGATCACCGTACACCTCCGATGTAGAGGCCTGCAGGATCCTCGCATGCACGCGCTTGGCAAGTCCCAGCATATTGATCGCGCCCAGCACGCTGGTCTTGGTCGTCTTGATCGGGTTGTACTGGTAATGTACCGGGCTGGCCGGACATGCCAGATTATAGATCTGATCCACCTCCAGATGGATCGGCTCTGTGATGTCATGCCGGATGAACTCAAAATACGGATGTCCGATCAGATGCCGGATATTGTTCTTATTCCCGGTAAACAGGTTATCCAGACAGATCACGTCATTGCCTTCTGCGATCAGACGGTCACAGAGATGGGATCCCAGAAATCCCGCGCCGCCGGTTACCAATACTCTTTTGCCCATGTGAATTCTCCTTCACTTTTATTCCACATACACCTCATCCGGTGCTTTACGCCGCCTTCCCATCAAGGGGAAGGCAAGATGCTTTGTTTATTTGCCCAATAATATCCGCAGATACGGTGTCATACTGTGGTACACCGCTGCCGGAAAACTGTAATTCTTCCGTACGAAATGATACCAGTCTTTTCGCGGCAGTCCTTTGGGACCTTCTTTCAGTTTCAGCCGCGTCTTCCGGTCAAGCGCCCGGTCTTTCCAGCTGCCGGATACATCATTATCATCACACTCCCCCACAAAATCTGCGGTATTGATCACCGTAGCCCCGCGGTGTTTGAGTTTCAGACCGTAATCATAATCCCCCATGTTGTGCACGTACGACGGATCCAGATTTCCCATTCTCCAAAAGCAGTCATAGGTCAGCAGCAGGCAGTTACAGTTAAACGTATCACACTGTTCCGGTTCTTCGCTCGGCGGGATCAGTTCGTATCTGGCGGTATATTTCGACTTCTGCCGCACACCGCCGTAGCTCTGCTGCCCCCTGCTGTCTTTCGTGGCACCAACCACGGCATCGGTACGATATTGTGTCAGCCGCGCGATCAGCCCGCTTACTGTTTTCGGATAAAACTTCACATCATCATTGACCAGCAGCACATAAGCGCAGTCCTTCATATACTTTGCCGCATACCGCATCGCGATACGCATGCCGCCGTTCCAGAACAGGTCGTCCGGCGCATGGATATGCCGGATCTGCATTCCCTCCGCTGCCAGCTCCCGGAGCGCATCCTTCGTACCGTCCGTACTTCCGGAATCCACCACGACAAACTGCAGTGCTTCCTTCGCTTCCCCTTCCGTCAGCGACCGGATACACGCCGTTGTATGCTCTTTTCTGTTATGACAGGTCATCAGGACCGCGATCTTATCGAACTTATCGAACTTATCCATATGGTCTCCTTGGCTATGCTTTTTCCCGATTTTCGCTATATCGTTTTCTCTATTGATCAGCGTTCGGCCCGCTGCACAGTATCCGTGCCAGTTCCCGTATAACGCCATAGCCGCCCTTCTTCGTCGAGATCCAGTCGGCGATCGCCAGGATCTCTTCCTCGGCATCCGCCGGTGCGCCCACGAGTCCCACCAGCTTCATCGCTTCATAATCATTCAGGTCATTGCCGATATACAGCACGCGGTTTAAAGAAATACATTCCATCTCACAGTATTCCTTCAATGCCGCTGCCTTATCCGGCACATTATGGATCACGGGGATCTTCAATTTGGCCGCACGATGGGCTACGATGGGATTCACTTCCGTAGACAGGATCAGCTGCGGGATGCCTGCCTTACGGATCATTCCCACGCCGTACCCGTCCCCGCGGTTTACGATGGCGCTTTCCTTGCCGTTTTCATCCACGATGACACGGTTGTCCGTCATCACACCGTCAAAATCATAAATCAGCAGATCGATCTCTGCTTTGTTCGGGATATACATAATCTTCTCCAGCCGTGTCGATCAGAACTGTCCCCGATGACACTTTTTCTTTACAAAATTGATCACCTTGTTCAGGCCGAAATACTTATTGATATACGCCTTATCATACTCCAGATCCCTGTGGATCTCCTTTTCAACCGGCAACGGAAACTCGATGCTGCCGTAGGAAAAATCTTCCGCCGTGCTGCCGGTGGTATGGGTCGCATCTTCGCGGTCAAAACCGATATTACGGATCAGATTCGCGCGGGGCACGATCCCCAGACCGCGGTTCATATGACGGCAATAATCCCACTGGATGTCCCATGTATCTTTTGTATGCGTATATACACTCTCGATATCTTTCTTCAGGAACATATAAGAGAAGCGGCCGTGAATGCCCATCAGTCTGCCGGACTGCTTCACTTCCGGCCATGTCTTCACATCCACATCGTATTTCTCCCAGGCTCTTGCCCAGGTGCCCCACCCCCAGATGCTGGAAAAGCACGAAAAGATATACGGCTTATCCATCGAGTAATTCTTCATAAGATTTGTGCCGGAAACCATCATCACCTTCGGGTTATCCTTATAAGCCTCCAGCATGGTATCCATATACGGGAAAAAGTCCGGTGCCGGCACCACATCATCCTCAAGGATGATCGTGCGATCCTCCTGTGACAGCACCCAGCTGATGCCGGATGCCACACGGTCACGGCAGCCCATATTGCTTTCGGCATAGTTTTTATGCACCGTGCATGGCCAGTCAATGCCCTCTTCTACCAGTTTGCGGCATGCTGCGACTTTTTCTTCGTCATCTGCTCTGCCCGCACGCGGCGCATCCGAGATCAGATACATTTTGGTCGGTTTCGCCACGCGGATCGCATCTAACACTTCTTTTGTTGTATCCGGGCGATTAAAAAAGATCATCGCTACCGGGGATTTACAGATATAGTTTTCCATGATCACTCCTTATGGAGTAACACCTCATCCGGCCTTCGGCCACCTTCCCCGCAAGTGGAAAGCAAGATGCACTCTTCTATTTTGTTTTATTCAGTCGGTTATATATCCCCTCAAATGCGCTTACCGCTGCATAACAGGGATAGCCCAGCAGAAACGACTTCACGCGCAGTTTCTTGGCAAAGGGCCACTTTTCTTTGGCAAAATACTCGTAATAGAACCGCTTGAACCATTTGCGGATTTCTTTTTTATCCTTCGACGTACCGCCGGCTTTATAAAAACGGATCGCATTGTAGACCGAATAATTCACTTCTTTGAGATACAGTTCCCGGTCGTGCTCCTTGTAGAAGTCCATCTTCTCAATACTGCAGCCCATCGCGTCGGCATAGTTCCTGTTGCCGTTTTTCTTCATGATGCCGCCGCGCCACTGCCGGTAATAATACAGCGGTGCATCGATCGTCACGATCTTCTTTGCCCGCCAGATCAGACGGTATGTGATATAGCCATCCTCAAATATTTTTCCCGCCGGATACCACAGCCTCTCTTCCCCTTCGCCGTACAGCGATGCCAGGTAGATCTTATTCCAGGGTACCATGCACTCCGTCATTTTCCCCAGAGCGTAATACTGCAGCTCCGCTTCTTTCACCGTCAGTTCATGTACCGGATAAGACTTTTTCTCCAGCATCTCTTCCAGTGCCGAAGGCGTTACCGTGTGTTCCCACAGTGTACCGTCCGGATCTGTCTCGTAAAAGCCGCACCAGGCGATCTGCGCATTATGCGATGTTACCGTATCATGCAGTGTCTCGATCATCTTCGGGTGCGCCGTATCATCCGCATCGATAAATACGATCCATTTACCGCGGGACTTTGTCACGCCCACATTTCGTGACACCGACACGCCCTGATTTTCCTGATGGATCACCTCGATACGGTCGTCTTTTGCGGCATAGGTATCACATACTTTCCCTGAGCCGTCCGGCGAACCATCCTCGATCAGGATCACCTGCAGGTTCCGGTAGGTCTGTGCCAGGATACTTTCGATGCACGCGCCAATGTAATCCTCCGCTTTATAGACCGGAACAATGACGCTGATCAGGTCGTCGCTATTTTGTTGTGTTGTATTGCTTGGTTCCATCTGATCAATATCTGCCTAACATTTTCCGGACCGCGCGGCACAGTCTTGCCCATTGATAACCGCGTTTCCCGCTGCGCAGACGCTTCTGCACCTTCCGCAGTTCATCTGCATCCGCCGTACCCATACGGTAAACCCACAGAGCTTCTTTCAGATCACACGCCTCGGCCGTTTCATAAAAAGGCGACAGATCCTCCGGCCGGTACTCTGCTCTGTGCTCATACAGGTACTTCAGATCCGGATAGTGCCGGATATCGCTGATCGCATGCGTGTCCGGCGAGATCTCCCGCTCGATACTGTAACCGATCATATTTGATGCCGACTGCTTCAGCAGCGAGATCGCATTCCAGGAGGAACCCTCCACCTGACGATAAGCCCCCATACACTCCGGAAGGTAATACATCTTTCCGTGCTGAAACAGCCAGAAGGTGATATTGTTATCATCAAAATTGGAAGCAAGCGCTCCCTGCGGCGGATCCTCGCGATAAATATTCCGAAACAGCATCGCGTTTGCCTGCAAAAACATCAGCTTCCAATAATCCTTTAACGCCAGTTTATGTTCCCGCTTCGCGCGGCACAACGGTGCTTCATTACCGTCCGGATATGCCATCAGCAGGTTATGTGCGCACATCACACAGTCCGCATTTTCTTTTTTTTCCAAAACATCAGTCTGCCGCTGCAGTTTATGCGGATCGATATAATAATCATCCCCGTCCAGGAACGTGCAGTAATCCCCTTTGGCATGCTCCAAAAGATTTAACCGGTTGGCCGCCGATCGGTTCACACGGTTATACGCCACGCCCTCTTCCCGCGGCATCTGATACAACATGATCCGTCCGGGATGTTTCTCCATATAGTCCGAAACGATCTCTGCCGTCCGGTCCGAGGAACCGTCATCCCCTACCAGGATCTCCACCGGAAAGTCCGTCTCCTGCCGCAGCACGCTGTCCAGCGTTTCGGCAACGTATTTTTCCAAATTGTAAGTCGTTATCAATACACTGACTAACATCACTTTTTCTGAATATCATGGATCGACGGTACCCAGCGTAAAAACGGTACTCTGTGGATCTCATGCAGGATCATGCGGATCTTCTTTTTGTTATTGTCCAGATTGCTGACCGGCTTACAATACTGCGCCGGACGGCTCTCCGTCGCCTCCAGTACGATCCGGATCCACTGCTCGACGTGATTCTGCGGCAGAAATGCGCTTCTCGCAAATGCGGCTGCTGCTGCGCCCATCCGGTTATTCAGCGCCGGATCCTGCAGAAGCCGGATCAGTGTCGCTGCCATTTCGGAAACCTCCGGATACAACAGACCGGTCTCCTGATCTCTCACCGAATCGCACAGACCGTATTTCCTGCGGCATACCACCGGCACACCGCACGCTTCCATCTCGACTGCCGCCAGACCGAAGGTCTCGGTTCCCAGCGGATTGATGATACCGATCGCGGTATTCTGAAATACCTGATATTTTTCTTCCCCGAGGATCCCGTGAAAGACTACGCCCGGAAGCAATTGTCCGTTTGCGTCCGTGATCCCGGGCATAAACTGCGCTTCATACTCACGCTCTGCCAGCCCGTAAGGCCCCATCTGCGCATTGGCATCGTAAAGCTGCCCGTTGCCGATGATATGCAATGTCGCATCCGGCACCGCCTGCAGCACGGTCTTCCAATAGGCAGCCAGGATATGAAAGTTTTTGTCGGGAATGAGCGATCCCACATATGTGACGCGTTTTTCATTCACCGGCCCGCGGATATACTGTTCCGAAGGCGGGATGAACGGATTGGGTACATAAGCCATCTTATCGCAGATCAGATCATCCACGTAGAAATCATACATCTCACGTCCCACTGCAACGACACGCTTCACCTGTTTGGTATTGCGGAACAGCTGGATCTCCGTATAGGTCAGACGGTTATGCATCCAGAAGATGTACCGCAGATCCAGGCATTCCAGCAGGGCATATACCTGATCCTCCTGATGATTCCGCAAAAGCACCGTCCGGTGGGCATTCTTTTCTGCCGCCCGAAGCCCTTCCAGCGCGCTTTCCACCTTGACAAAGTTCTCAACCGGCAGTGTCACGTTCTGCACACTGTATACAAAGATCTCGACGTTGCCTTTGGCCTCCAATGCCTGCAAAAGCATTGCAAAACAGTATGCCGTGCCGCCCACACCCGGATTTCCCAGTTCCGGCCGGCTCAGATCTTTTCCTTCTGTTTCCGGTTCATGAAATAAAACCGCTAATTTGTATGCCATCTTAAGCGCCCCCTCTCAGAAATCTTGTTTTTAAGGCGTTTACTGCAAAAACCGCACATATATTTTAGCACAAAATGCGCTTTTCGTAAACATAACGAAGCTTCACCCTGCCTTACGGATCTGAAGACCGACCGTCAAAACCAGATTTACCACCACTCCGGCGATCAATACCGCCCGGATCAGAGATTTCTGCTTTTTCCCGCTGCACAGCTTCATCAGCATAAAACTATCCCCAAGGAATGCAAAATACATAAAGATAAGAGTTCTGTGCCAGGAGGAAAACATAGTCGGTGAGAGCATCAATGCCATCCGGACCGCAAAACCGGTACCAAGCGCCCAGATTAGCCCGATCTTTTCCCACAGCGGAAAAATCAGATTCCACAGAACATACAGTGCTGCTGCGATATAGATGCCGAACGCAGCCAGTTCCGTGATCTGGATCACCGCATCGTAAGGCTCCGTCAGATAGATCGCCGGTGTAGTGAAATCATAATTCATCTTATGTCCGATCAGGAAATCTTTGACAAAATAGTAAGCGGTGAAAACCACATCGATCGTGATCGGGATACATGAGATCCCCCGTATCCTTTTCGCATTCTTTTGCTCCACGGCTTCCGGATCCCATCCGGCAAACAGCAGAAGCAGGGAAAACAGAAAGAACGGCACATCCGGGATCATCACGAAATGTTCAAATACGAAAACAGCGCACAGGCGGAATTTCTGGAACATGTTCAGATCCGGGAACTCCGGCATCCAGTTGAACGCCTCCATTGCAGTACGTTCCCCGTTCCCGGGCGCCGTCATCGCAAAGGTCAGTCCTGCCAGGCCGATCGCAAGTACCGCGATCTCGTAGACGCAGCCGGAAGAAATACTCTTTTCCGCTTTCTTCCGCCCGAAACGGTATGCCAGCAGATACGCTCCGGCAAACACCAGTACCGTTGCAGACATCTCACAGTTTGCGGTAAAGATCAGCGCGATCACATACAGCACGTACTGCCATACGGCGATCTTTTCGCCGCGGATCCGCCGCATCGCGCCGCTCAGCGCATAAGTGAGCGTCGCCATCGGCCACATATAGTTAAGACTGGTGCAGATCCAGCCTGCAGATCCCACATGCATATAGGGATAAATTGCAAACAATGCCAGCACCAGCAGGTTTTCCTTCTTCTGCTTATCATTCACCAGCAGCACACAGGCGCTGTGGCACAGCAGGATGCAGATCAGGGTATCCAGCAGCTGCCATACGATGAACGGACACTGCACCAGGAGAAAGAGGATCGTCTCCGAGATCACCCGGGACGAATCGGTCAGATACCGGTCCACCACCAGCGCCGGCACGGAATCCCACATCGCCGCCAGATCCCGGAAATACACATCGTCATTTGTAAAACCGACAAACGTCAGATGCATCAGCAAAAAGAAACCGGTACAGATCATCATCGTAATTGTGTACCAGTTCCTTTGTTCTTTATACCCCGTTCTGTTGTTTAACTCTTGTTCTTTCATTTATGCTCTGTACTTGTCCTATCACGGATCAGATAAACTCAAATATCCCCTGAATTGCATCCGATATATCTGTCACCTGAAAAAAACTGATACTGTCGATCACACGAAAAGAGCGGTTTTTCACCTGAAAAAATTTTAACTGTTCGCAAACCGCTGTCCCTTTCACCCTTGCGCTGTCAACCGGGATATGTAAAGCCCCTTCTTCAATGTTTTTTACGATAGGACATACCACTATGCCTCCGGTACCATTAAACGTCTGATTGCTCACCACTAACAATTTATGAGAAACCCCTTCGATCGTAACAATATCTCCCTGCTCCGGGTATTTCTTTACCATATTTCTCCTTCTCCCGGCTCTCCGAAATCCATTTCTTCAACAAGCTCCAGTTTTCCTCCATATTCATCCATACGTTCTTTTAATGTTTTATGGCGAAATCTCTTTTGAAGAATGATCTGGCCTTTACTCACAGTTACTGTCAGTATTTCATCCTTTTCAAAACCGGCTTCCTGCATCGCTTCTTTGGAAAGCCGGATTCCCTGACTGTTTCCCCAATTCTTTATCTGTGTTTGCATACGATCGCCTCCAAACCCAAAAAGTCTATCTGATGTATACCCAATGTATATCCGAAGTATATCCCCGTAGTATATCTCCTGTCAATCATCAATAGTCCTTCTTGATACGGGATATCGTCTGCGCCTTGATCTTGTGGGCCAGGTGCATGGGGCGTTTCACCACATCAAGCACCTGCTTTACCTTGGTGGCATCTGCCAGTTTCTTCTGGTAGTCACGGCCGACATAGACCATATTACGGCGTTTTGCCTTCTCGATATCCTGCTCAAAAATATTGCGCAGAAAAGCATCGCAATAGTCTTCCTTCAGACACTCCGCCGCCTGCGAGGTCGGCAGTACCATCGGTGCTTTTACCATCCGCAGATATTCTTCCTCGTTCTCCCATACCTCACGGATCCGTGCGATCGCCGAAGGGATATCCGGAAAATCCATGCAGTCGATAAAGGAATCCGGATTAAACTCCTGCTTTACGTCCGGACTGCCCCAGTAGATCGGGATCGTATCCCCCGCAAAGGCCTGCAGGATCTTCTCGGTGGTATACCCGTTCATGGACGAATTCTCAAATGCCAATGTAAAACGATACGCTTTCTCAAAGGCCACCTTATCCGCCACGGGACCACCCACATTGTTACGGTACTTTCCGCCGGAATCCACCGGCAGCACCTCGTTGAGCGCTTTATACATCAGATCGCGCTCTCCTGCCGCATACGGGTTGGAGACCACGCGGTTGCAGAATTTCTTTTTGTTCAGATAGTATTCATCGTCAAAGGTATGTTTCTTCAGCGCCATCTCCACATCTTCCGGATAAAGCACATAGTGCGGCAGACGCAGATAACGGTCTTCAAATGTGATGTAATGGAAGCCCATGGAATAATCATAAAGATTAAAATCCGGGATGATATTTTCCCCCGTATAGTAGATCTTCACGCAATCCTGATACGCGAAATGCTTCTGGGAAAAGCAGGAACAGAAAACATAATCCGGCTGATCCACGATCTCAATGTCATAATACTTTTTCAGAATGTTGTAGAAATAATTGTCCCTCTTATCAAAGTTCGGCCAAAAATCCACAAAATCAATTTTGATAACTCTTTTACTCATAAAATCTCCAAGATGGTGGTGTTGAACTAACGGTAACGGCAGGACTCGTTTCTCGTCCTGCCAAATCGTCCGGCGCAATGCAGAACTACCAATAACACCCGTTTTCTACATTTTCGACACCGGAGTCCAGGCCTTCCGTTTTCAGAGAAGGTGACGTCCATGCGTCGGAATAAAAACGCTGCATCTGCGGCATATCCTTCCAGCGCGCCCCTTTGATCCCGAACAGCAGCTGCAGGGATCCGCCGATCTGTATCGCCTGCCTGCCGTATTGTTTGAGCTTAACGGCCAGCGGCAGACCATACGCGCCGCACGCGATCAGCGCCACATCAAAGTCTTCCTTCACCGCTTCGTTGTACATATACTCCAGCGCGTCAAACCATGTGGCAAAACGGGGATCCGGCTGTCCGAGCAATGTCTGCACTGCTTTGACCGTCCGCAGGGAAAACTCCGGCAATATCTCCGTTCCCGGAAAAAGCTGCTCCCGCTTTGCATACTGTTTCTCGATGCTCTCCGCAAACGGATGGATCACAACCACACGCTTGCCGGTCAGCGATGCCGTCCATGGATCGTCCGGACTGTACCAGGGCTCCAATCCTTCCAGCAAGCCGTAAGCCATATCTGCCTTGCCGAATTTTTTTAAGAAGTAATCTTCCATCTGATTGAACCACACGCCCATCAGATCCACCTCGGCAAGACTTCCTTCCATCAGCCGCGAGAAGCGGTCAAAATCTTCCATACTCCCGAAGAAACCGGAAAGATTTACCAGCAGGTTGTGCAGGAATGCCTTCTGCTTCGCATCGTGATATTCCGGCTGGCAGGCTACCATGGCCTTGCATTCCGAACCGCCGATGCGGGCTACGGCAAAGGGCTCTTTCGTCAGCAGCATTTCCTTCAGCTGCCGGTTCGTTTCCTCCAGTGTCAGGATCCTGCGCCCGTTATATGTTGTTTTCGCCACCTTCCAGCCGAAGTGCGTATGCGTAAACATCCGCATCTTCCAGGAAAGGCGTTTTACGTACCATTCAAGGTTCATTCTTAGTCACCTGTTTTATGTAGCAAGCCCTAGGCGGAACACCTCGTCTGTCGCCATCAGCGTGGGTTAAAGAAGGGTCCAGTGGTCACGCGCCAGAGCCAGCTGCTCATCTGCTTTGTACTGCTTCGGTGCCACGATCACGCTGCCTTCTTTCTCACCAAGCACCGCCCCCCAGTAACTGAAGGAACTGTTGGCAATGATCATATGCCTGCAGCAGCTCATCATCTGCATATCCCGGTAACTGTCCTTCCCGGAATGATGGATCATCCGGTAGTCTCCGAGAAATGCAAAGTTCTGCCGGATATACTCCACATCATCCGAAAAGACGTAAAAGACCGGCTCCTTCACCGTCTCCCGGATCTTCTCCGCGGCGCGCTCATAATATTCCGTCCCCAGGATGTCAAATACATTTCCCACGTAATCGCCACGGCGTACGTGGACCGCGACGCTGTCCTGCTGCCGCATCCCTTCTGCGGTTGCCGCATCCTCCGCATCCATCGGTTGTGCAAAGGTCAGATTTTTTCGCACCTCTGTCTCACAATACTTCAGATACGCATCCGAGCAGAACACGCCCTCGATGTACCAGTCTTTTTCCGGATCAAGGTTTTCAAACTGCGGATCGTACACATACTGCTCCGGTCCGAAATTGAAGATATGTCCTTCCGGCATCGGCCGCTTCGCATTCTTTCTCTTTGCGATCTGCCGTGACAGATAACGGAATCCCGCGAACTTATAGTATCGCGGATAGTATTCGTGTACCTTTGCCACTTCCTCGTAGGTTGCCGCCGGCAGTTCGATCCCGAATACCCGCTTGAGTTCATACCCCTGATGCTCCTGCCAGTTCCGGTCAAACCAGGTCAGATCCGCCTTGAGCAGCGCCGTGTCGATGCCGCGCTCCTTCAGCCGGTTCTTAAAAAAACAGTAAAAGGTATATTCAAACATCTGGTTGCCCAGACCGCCATGAAAACGTATCAAATACACTGCAATTTCCTCTGCATTCCAGTCTTCTGTATCAGTTCCGAATCCTGACCTTTTCAGTCACGCCATTCGGACTCGCTGCCGTTTTCCCTACAATCCGCCCGCCTGCAGGCTGTCATAGAGCTTGCGAATCGCCAGCGTATTGGCGCTTGCCGGAAAACATTCCAGCGCCCTTCGCCGTCCGGCTTCGCCCAGTTTCCTCCGCAGTTCCCGGTCCCACACCAGACGCTTAACCGCATCTTTGAAGCCCTCTTTATCGTGGTACAAAAAGCCGGTCTCATTCGTTACGATTTCCGGCGTAGCCCCGCTCTCAAATCCGATCACCGGCAGTCCCGCCAGCATATATTCCACCGTTACCAGCCCGAAGCCCTCGTACGCCGAAGCCATCAGGCCCACATCGCTCTTTGCAAGCAATCCCGGGATATCCGATACAAAACCGGCAAACTCCACTTCCGATAAGCCGTTCTTTTTTGCGTATTCCCGCAGTTTCTTTTCGTAGGGTGCCAATCCCGTTCCCGCAAAAGTGATCCGAAAGTTCGTAAGCCCCCCGGCCTTCAGTTCCGCCGCAGCCTGCAGCACTTCCAGCTGCTGCTTCTTCGGGAAGAGGTACGCAACATAGACGAAACGCACGATCTCCTCTGTTTTGGCATTTTTCTCTGCCTTTGCACCTTCTTCCGTCTTTGCACCGGCCCCTTCGTCTGCGGCTCTCTCCGGGATCTCCGCCGCATCCACACCGTCGTAAATCCGCAGCACCCGTGCCGAGGGATACTTCGCACGCATATATTCCTTAAGTGCATCCGAGATGGTTACCAGACATGTGGCCTGCTCATAGTATTTCCGCACCTGCTCTTCCGGATAAAAATACTCCATCCCGTAGTGTTCCTGCGCAAATTCCCGGATATGCCAGACATGCATACACCCCAGCTTTTCCGCCAGCATCGCACCGGTGCCGATCACGCTGGAATTGGAATGGATCACATCGATACCGACATTCCGGTAATGTGCATACAACAGCTCCAGCTCTGCCGCGATCTGTTTCTTCCGTTTCTGCTTCTTGATCATGAAACTGACCGGCTCTTTGTAGATGGCCTGCCACTGCGTGATATCACAGATGTAATACGGAACCCCTGCCTTTCGGAGCGCTTCCGTAAACTCCCCTTCCGCCGGAAGTGTCACAAAGGGCTGATGCGCCCCGCTCTCCTGCATCCCCAGGATCAGGGAGAGCAGCGCCCGGTTGGCACCGTACATGTTATCGTAATGACTGATAAACAGTATTTTCACTAACTGATCCCTTCCAGCACTTCTGCCTTATCCCGCTTCGTTGCCACACCGCCGTTTACTTCAAAGATCGCATCACAGTTACGGATGGTGGTAAGTCTGTGTGCCACGATGATCATGGTCTTACTGCCGTGCAGCGAATCAATAGCTTCCATGACCGCCGTCTCCGTCTCGGTATCCAGCGCACTGGTGGCTTCGTCCAATACCAGGATCTGCGGGTTTTCATACAGCGCCCGCGCTATGGCGATACGCTGCCGCTGACCGCCGGAGAGACGCACACCACGCTCGCCCACCATGGTATCCAGGCCTTTTTCCAGCCCGCGCACAAAGTCCGCCAGCTGTGCTTCCTCTAATGCCTGCCAGATCTTTTCATCATCAATGTCTTTTTCGTAAATACCAAACGCCACATTCCCGCGGATCGTATCATCCGTCAGGTACACCGCCTGCGGCACATAGCCGATGATCTTGGCCCAGCCTGCCAGGTTCTGATATACATCCACACCATCCAGCAGGATCTGTCCTTCCTGCGGCTTTAGCAGTCCCAGCACCACATCCGCCAGTGTCGTTTTGCCGGCACCGGAAGGTCCGATCAGCGCCACCGATTCCCCTTTGCGAATCTCCATATTCAACCCCCGCAGCACATCGTCCTGCCCTGCCGGATATTTCCAGCGCACATCTTTGATCTGAAGTCTCTCTTCAAAAGCAAGCGGCTCCGCATCCTCCGGATCTGCTGTCTTGAGCTGATAGGTATCGTCTTCCTCGATCTCTTTGAGCATCTCATACATGGAATCCAGACGGGGACGGTTGTACATTATCGCGTTCAGATTGGTGGTCAGACGCCCGACCGCCGGGAAAAGCCGGAACGCTGCTACGGCAACCGTTCCCAGTGTCGTCACAAATCCTGCCACATCATCCGTCATATGCAGCCGCATGATCACGATGCCGATCAGGCCGCCGATACATACCACTTCATAGACATTCATCGGGATCACATTCAGGAAATTGTTCCGCTTGGCTGCTTTGGCACTTAAGGTGCAGGCATCATCAAAGGATTCCGCAAAATACTTCTGCCGGTTTTTGACCATGATCTCCTTGATCCCGTTAAACGCCTGCGTCAGATACTGCAGCATACGGCTGTCGCAATCCTGTCCGATGCGTCCGAACAGTTTCACAAGCCGTTTCAGTCCGAAAAACAGGATCAGCAGACAGGATCCGAGAATGCCTACCAGAGACACTGCCAGTACCGGATCGAGGGTGATGATAAAGATGCTGATCGCACTGACCGTAAACACTTCCGCAAGCACACGGAAGAGATAAAAGAACACCGCAAACACACCCACCACATCCTGGGTGATACTACGGATCAGCACAGCCGAATTCACCCCCAGATGAAACAGGTAGGAAGAGTTCAGGTAGGTATGGGTCATTTTGATGGAAAGATCCCTCTGTACCCCGGTGGAATACCAAGCCTGTACATACGAAGAAAACATAAGATAGATATTCTTGATCACATAAACCGCAATGATCAGGAGCCCGAGCGTCGTGATCGTCTCCAGCTGATCCGCCGGATGAAAGAAACGATCCACCAACTGCGCGTACCATTTCTTCGCATAATCGTCCGGTGTCATAATACACTCTATGAACGGTGCGACCGAAGCAACCCCGAGCAATTCCCAGCCAGAACCGATCAGTGCCAGAAAAGTCACGACAAAATACTGCCGCTTCTGTTTGCTGTTCAATATATAATTCAGTTTTGATATAATGTCACGTACTGCCTTCAAATCAGGATCCTCATTTCATCTGAAATTATCCATAAATACCTAAATTAACATAATACCACAAAGAGAGCCCCGCCGCAAGGCAAGGCTCTCCAGCGTACCGAAGCCCGGCACTATTATATGTGGATAACTTTGTTTAAAAGATGTGGTTGACATCGAGAGCATTTTTACATATGATATGGACTTGTGAATCGGGACTTCTCCCGAAACGTGAACAGGCGGCCGCCTGCTCCGATCACAGCAGACAAGTTTATATCACAAAGCTGAAGCAGGGCATCTATGGTTCTACAATCTGTTTTTATTCTGTATTTCCCTTTCCGTTTGTCAGAACATCTTCTTTGCCCTGCTTCGCCGGAAAGGATTGATACGATGCAAAACCAAAACGAACAAACACGATTAACCGAAATCTTCGGAAAGCCCATGTCGGAGCCGGAAGCCATCCGAATGCTTATGAAAGATCCGAAAACATGGGAAAAATTCTCACAGCTGTCTTTGGAACAGAAGCAACCTCTGCTGGATTTCTTTATGGGCCGGACGAGCCTGCTCATCACTTACGATACCTTCTTCAAAAGGATCATGTCTCCCGAGCGACATCCGGAGCGTCTGGAAAGCTTCCTCGGCGCAATGCTTGAGGAGGAGATCCGGATCAAGGAGATCCTTCCCAGGGAAAGCAAGTCGTTTACCGAGGACGGCAGCCTGGTGATCCTGGATCTGCTGGTGGAGATTGGCGGAAAGAGGATCGTAAATCTGGAAATGCAGAAGGTGGGCCTGTATTTTCCCGGGGAACGCAGCGAAGTATACTCTTCCGATCTGATCATGCGGCAATACACGCGGCTGAAAGCAGAACAAGGAAAAAACTTCCGCTACCGGGATATGTCACCGGTCTACATCCTCATCATGATGGACAAGAGTTCCGGCGAGTTTCTGGAAGGACCTGCAGGCAGCCGGTATCTCCACCGCCGTCAGGTAAACTACGACAGCGGCGTGCAGTTGCGCAGTCTGGAGAATATCGTTTATATCTCTCTTGACACCTTCCGCAAAAAACTGCAAAATAAAGGTATCCAAACGCTGCAGGATGCATGGCTTACATTCTTTTCATCCGTGCAGGCGAAGGATATCGTGGCGCTGATCAACCGATACCCGGAGTTCCGGGAATACTATGACGATATCGCATCGTATCGCCGTAAACCAAAGGAGGTGCTCCATATGTATTCTGAGATGATCGCATTTTTAGACCGTAACACCGTGCAGTACATGGTTGAGGATATGACAAACCAGCTTTCGGTATTGAAGAAAACGAAAGAGGAGCTGGAAATGCAGACGAAGGATCTGGAATCACAGACAAAGGAATTGGAATCACAGTACAAAGATCTGGAGTCGCAGAAAAAGGATTTGGAATCACAGAACAAGGATCTGGAGTCACAGAACAAGGATCTGGAGACCCAAAACAAAGACCTGCTTGCCGAGGTGGAACGGTTAAGAAATTTAGTTCAAACCAATGCAACGTGATCGTTTTCCAAAAATGCTCCGCTCGCAGAGTACTCTCACCTGCAAAAAAACTGCCGTCTTTCGACGGCAGTTTTTCAGTTTCAGTCCGGAGCCTTCCTTTTTTCATCTTTTCTGTTTCTCTGTTCCCCGGATTGCTGCTATTATCTTCCACAGCATCAGGATACCGGCCACATAAAACAAAGCCATATTGTAGATCATATATCTGGTCTGGCAGAAGATCAGGGCTGCCGCCACACCGACATTTATCAGGACCGCCAGCAGCACAAACACACCAACCATTCCTTCCGTACGGCACGCTTCTTTCCGAAGGCACATAAGCATCAATGCAATGTATCCGATATACGCCGCCAGTGCATACCAGTCCAGAAGACTGCTGCGTTTCGCCACGGTATTGATCAGTCCGTTCAGAATGGAGGCCCCGTAGATCCGCAGATACGTTCCAAGATTATCTGCAAAAAGACTCCGTACGATCACGGCGCTCATACGGTCTGCTTCCTGCTCCGCCTCGATCCCCTCTGCAAAACCACGTTCCACCGCATAGTCAATGTACAGGTGCCCCGTGGTATCGATCGTGATCACATCGAAATGGTTTTCATAATGCTCCTCCAGTGCCCGCCAGCCGGATCCTGCGAAACGGTAATTACTTTCCGTCTCTTCCAGTTTCTCCATCGTCAGCACAAAGAGCTCCCGTACGCTCTCTTCTTCGATCAGTGTAGCATCTTCTTTGTCTGCTGCATAAAGCGTGGTAGTCAGCACCAGATTCATATCTCGGGTGTTCTGCGCAAAATTACCACGCAGCACGTAATTATACAGACGTGTACCGCCCATAGCCAGAAGAATGCTCAAAACACAGCCACATACCGTAACAAGCAATCCCTTCCAATACCTTCCGGGTGTCTCTTTGCCCATCCGTCCGAAAAACATTGCCGCACAGATCGTGATATATCCCACTGCCATCTGCTTGCGGGTATCCATCATCACCGCTGCCAGAAGAAGCGCAACGACAGCCGCTTTTTTATCCCGGTCCAGCACTGCCCGAAACAGCAGTATCATAAAGAATAACCACATCGAGATCGTAATTCCCTCGGTCATGATCATATTCGAGTAGATCGCACCACGCTCTGCCAGAAACTGACAGATACAAGCCACGCCGAAATGTACCGCGATCATTCCCGCCTGCACGATCCCCGGCAGTGAAAAACGCTTTCCCAGTTCCTCCGTACTCCACCATCCAGCCGCCGCCATAATGAGATTCTGCAGAATGATCACGATCCACAGATAGAGATTCTCCCCAAAGAGACTCCGAAAAGCCCATAAAAAAAGCGGGTACACCGGTTCTCTTGCAGAGACCATGTTGATGTATCCCCTGGAATCCGCCCCCATCTGCACGCCAAAAACAAAGCAAAAGGCCAGGTAGAATACTACACAGCAGGCCAGGCGGATCCAGCGGGCATCGATTTTTTTATCCTTTTCTTTCTTATCCATTATGAGCTTTCATCAGTTCACGCTTGCGGCTGCTGATCTCGTACAGGTTGCGTTCAAACTCCCGCCGGTTCTTCGTGACCATATCCGAGAGGATGAGCCCGGAGAAAAACGCCTGCAATGCACCGAGTGCAATGAAGCCGCTGACCACCAAAGTAGGCATATTCTCGACCAGATGGCTGTTTAAGAACCGTGCAAATACCCACAGGAACATAACTGCCGCAACAATCAACATGATCGCAGCAAGTACCGAGAAAAACCGCAGCGGTTTGTAATTCTTATACAGTTTTACGATCGTGGACAGCACCCGTGCTCCGTCGGAATAGGTATTGAGCTTGGATTCGCTCCCTTCCGGACGGTTGCGGAATTCCACCGGAACATTCACGATCACCATCTCGTTAAAGACTGCGTGGATCGTCATTTCCGTCTCGATCTCAAACCCGCGGCTGAGCACCGGGTAACTCTTTACAAATTCGTAGGACATGGCACGGTAGCCCGTCATAATGTCCTTGATATCGCAATCAAATAACTGGTTGATCGTGGAACGTACCACGGAATTACCCATATTGTGGAACGGTCGCTTATTCTCTTTGAAATACGTGGAGGACAAACGGTCACCAACCACCATATCCGCCTGATGTTCCAATACCTGCTCCGCCATCTGTGCCGCATATTCCAGCGGGTAGGTATCGTCACCGTCGATCATGATATAGCAGAGTGCATCGATCTCGCGGAACATCCGGCGGATCACATAGCCCTTGCCCTGCCGCGGCTCCGAACGCACCACTGCGCCGGCTTCCCGGGCCAGTTCCGCGGTACGGTCCGTGGAATTGTTGTCATAGACATAGACCACCGCCTCCGGCAAAGCCGTCTTCGCGTCCTTTACCACTTTCGCTACGGTCTGTTCCTCGTTATAACATGGAATTAAAACTGCAATCTTATCCAATTCTGTTCTCTCCAAGTATATCTTGCTAATCTAAAACTCTCGCCGGATGTACACCTCATCCGCCCGCCTAACGCATATAGTCCTGCTAAAGTCGCAAGCTCGTTAAGCCGAAACCCTCAAGGGGAAGGCCGGAATGTCAGTTATTCTGTTCTCTTACATATTTGAGGAACTCATCATAATCCCGGATATAATCGTTCTCATCATAGAACTTGGATGCAAACACGATCAGCACCGCATGCTCCGAAAACTCCGACATCTCTCTCCAGATATTGTTGGAAACATACAGTCCGTCACATGGATCATCCAGCACCACCGTCTTGCGCTCGGTGCCGTCATCCAGCGTGATCTTGACCGAGCCGTGTACACAGACCAGTACCTGCTCCAGCGACTTATGCGCATGATGTCCGCGGACCACGCCCTGCGCAGTATCGACGATATAGTAAACCCTTTTGATCTCAAAGGGAATATCCTTCTTTTCTTCTACGGCAACCAGGTGTCCCCTGTAGTCTCCATGCATCTGTAACGGATATTTAATGATCTCCATTCTTTTTTCTCTCCTCGACATCCTGTTCCAAAAAACGTATGGTCTTCCGGTCCAGTTTCACCGGTGCCTCCAGCAGTTTTTCCCGGAAGCGCTCGATATCTTTCAACACCAGCGGATGGATCTTTCCCGTGGAAACTCCTCCGATGCCGTGTTCCACAACGACCAGTGGCGCATAGCCGATCCGTACGCCCAGCTGCAACAATTTCACAAAATACGTATAATCCTCGACCAGCCGGTATTCGGTATTATGCAGTCCGTACTTCTCAAAGACCGCCCGGCTGCAGAAGGTACAGCATCCGCTGAGCAGATTACGCCTGCGGATCATATAATTTAAGAGTTGTACCGGAAAGAAACGCAGCGCCGCCCCCAGCCAGAAAGGCGGCCGGATCTTCTTTTTTCCGTCCGGATACACATCTGCCCTGCGACAAGCCAACACTTTTTCCTTTCCCGCTTCCATCCGGGATACGATCTTTGACACGGTATCCGTGCTGCAGAACCGGTCCCCGGAACAACAGCTGATAAAATACTTCCCTTTGGAGAGACCGATCACCTTATTGATATGCGCCACCGTCCCCAGGTTTTCCTCATTGTGATTGATCCGTACATCAGCGAAACGTTTCCGCAGCTTTCCCGCATAACGTTCCATCAGTTCCGCATCGTATTCCCGCGAGCAGTCATCGCTTAAGATCACCTCGATGGCATCATAATCCTGCCTGCATACGGAATCCACGGTCTCTTCCAGTTCTTTTGCATTATTGTAGATCAGGATCCATATCGTAGCCAGCGGCTTCATCATCACTGATCCTCTTTCTTCTTATGGGAATCATGGGAAGTATGTGAGGAATGGGAAGCATCTGCCGACAGATCTTTTACAAAGCCGCCATCCTCACGGACCGCCTTGATCTCTTCCTCACGTACCTCTTCCACCTTGGCCTGTGCCGCTTCCTGCCAGACCTTCATATCCGTATTATCATAAGTCAGCTTACGTACATGGTACTGTACATCCTCGATCAGTTTGCGGTTCGCCGACATCACGTCTGCCAGCATACCGATGACAAAGGTAACAAATCCCAGGATGATCAAGGTACAGGCCAGGATCAGGGACTGTACGTGTCCGGCGTTCCTTCCGTTAAACCAGAAGAACAGGAAACGGATGCCGATCCCCGTACCGATCAGAAACGGGATGATACCCAAAACCGTCAGTACCGCCAGCGGACGATACATCAAAAGCGCACGCAGGATCGTCAGCATGGATTTTTTCACATAGCCTGCCATGCTGGAAAACAGCCTGGATTTGCGCAGTTCCGGATTGGTACGCACCGGTACCGAAGTGATCGCCATCTTATTACGTCCGGCCTGCACGATAGTCTCCAGCGTATAAGTATATTCGTTCACAACATTGATGTGCATTGCCGCTTCCCTGGAAAACGCACGGAAGCCGGACGGCGCATCCGGAATGCCGGTCTTGGATGCTTTCCGCACCACCCAGCTGCCAAAATGCTGCAGTTTCTTCTTCAGCCATGAAAAATGCGGTGTTTCATCAATGGGACGCTCACCGATCACGATATCCGCTTTTCCCTCCAGGATCGGACGCACCAGTTTTTCGATATCCTCACCGCAATACTGGTTGTCTGCATCCGTATTGACGATGATATCCGCGCCATAGGAAAGGCAGGCCTCGATCCCGGCCATAAAGCCCTTGGCCAGGCCCTTATTCCGTGTGAAACTCACCACATGATGCACGCCCCAGTTCATCGCCACTTCGATGGTCTTGTCCGTGCTGCCGTCATCGATGATCAGATATTCGATCTCATCGATCCCGTCGATATGTTTCGGAAGATCGTTCAGCGCGATCTCCAGTGTATCCGCTTCATTCAGACATGGAATCTGTATGATCAGCTTCATAGTTTTTTCTCCTTCTTATAGATCCAGCGTAAGTAATACTACCGGCGTCTCCAGCAGTGTCGGCTTCTTCGGATACGGGATGATCGCCTTGCCGCCCATATCCCAGTCATAAAGGGATCCGTGAATGGTCCCGCGATAGACTACTCTCCAGTCCTCACCTTCAATATCCCCGATCAGCTTTCCCATATCGTAGCTTAAGATATACAGGTTCCGGTATCTGGTGCCGTAATCCTTTATCTGCCGTTCAAGCTGCGCTTCGTTCAGGAAATACACATCCGCTCCGGAGATGGCTTTGATCGGAAGCGCAAACACACGGTGACAGTGATAGCCCTGATCAAAGATCAGTACCGCATCCTGTTCCCCGATACAGGAAGTGACGCTGTCGATCACTTCATATTCCGCATACGTCATATCCTTTGCCGTATATAATACCCGGCTCTGCAACACCGTCACAAGGATCATCACCGCATATGCCGGAAGCAGTATCTGCTTCGGCTTCTTCTGCAGCAGATAGCCTGCCATTACGATGGGCAGGAACACAAACGGCGTCAGGTAGCGGGCATAATAGAAATAATAATATACCAGTACCCACAAAAATCCGCAATACATCCATACGATATAAAACAGCGATATCACAAAGGTCACAAACCTGCGGTCCTTAAACCACAGTGCGCCACGTTTGGCCGCCGCCACAAAAGATATGGGAAGCAGCACAAAGCCCGTCATCAGCAGATATCCCGTTGCAAAGAAATACGGATAATACTTCGGCTCATCCCTTCGTTCCCAGTACTTGTAGATAAAAAACACCAATGTAAGGCATCCCAGCACGGTGAACACTTTTTTGGCAATATCCGCAGCCTTTCTGCTGTGCCGCAGGTTTTTCTCCAGCGCCAGGAGCACATTTTTTTTGCCCCATACCAGCATGCCAACGGCAAGCGCCACGCAGATCAGCGCTGCAGTCCATACAACCGTCTCCAGATTATGCTCCGTCAGCAGGCCCCTGGTCTTACCGAACAGCTGCGCAAAGTTGGAGATCGTATACACCTCCGCCGTATGCCGCATCATCGAAAAACCGAAACCGTAGCTGAATGCCACGCTGATCAGTGCCCAAAGGAAGCTCCGCTTCCCCGAACACAGATAATGCGCAAAATACAGGATCACGATCAGCGGCATCAGTACCGAGATCAGGATGTGCAGCATGCACACCCCCATGACCGGAAGCGCCGAGAACATCGGATGCGTATCCTTATCCTCATCCGTCAGGCTTACAAACCACTGTGTGATAAAGGTCGCCAGAACGATCTCCGTCAGTGTATTCTGCGCGCTCCACAAAAATATGGGGGACACAGTATACAATGCTGCGGACAGATTTACAAAGCGTCTCCGGAAATGCAGATTTCTGCAGATCAGCCACACATTGCCGATGGACAGCAGGTAGCAGATACACAGGATCCCGGACATATTCCGCATCCCGAACAGCTTGCCCCAAAGCGCCAGAAGCGCCGGAAACGTCCCCAGGCCGTGCAGCATGCCGCTCAGTTCCTTCGGCTTATTCTCCTCTTTATCCACGTTCAGATACAGGCCTTCCAGATCCCGGATCTCCCGTACATATTCCCCTTTTTCCCACTTGATATAGAGATTCTGATATTCCGGGAAAGTGATCTCATCCTCATACCGGTCATTGATATAATACATCGCCCGGATCTGATACAGCCCCTCATCCTGACCGGTTCCGAAATAATCCGCCCTATGCGCATTGCATAAAATACCGGCGATCACAAGGATCAGGAGCAGCGGCAGGTATTCCTCCGTATTCCGCCGAAGCTTCGGCAGCTGTTTTTTATTCTGCAGAAACAGTCCCACACTCAGCGCCAGCGCCGGGATCAAAACCAGTCCCGCCGCGCGTTCCACCGTGTAGGCATGGATCCAGAACAGAAAACCGGAAAGAAATACGTAAAAAGCAAGATAACTGCTCCCGCCGAGCAGCAGCGCCTTTCCCAATTCGATTTTCCGGTAGACCAGCGCTGCCATCAGACAATGGATCGCCACACCGGCTACGAACAAAAACATCAGCATATGATATCTATCCTACTCTACAAAAAATGCTTTTTTGGAGCGGATCTCCCGATAGATCTCTTCCAGTCCGCCGAGCATTACTTCTTTTGAGAAGTTCTTCTCCGGCACGGTACGGAAGGCTTTTGTATCCTCACGGATCACGGCAGCCAGTTTTCTCGCCAGATCCTGCGCATCACGGTTATGGAACGAACGGCACTTTCCGTAGGCCACCTCCGGCAGGGAACCGCCATCACTGTAGATCAGCGGCGTACCGATCTGGCACGCTTCCAATGCGCTGAAGCCGAAGCCCTCTGTCAGGGACGGCACCACCACACAGTCCGCCTGTCCGATACAGCTTTCCAGATCCTCCCTGGATACGGACCCCTGCACGCGTACCACCTCCGTAAGGCCCCACTTTTCGATCGTTTCCACAAATTCTTTTCTCGGTTTTTCCGGTTCTTTTCCCAGCAGGAAGCAGAAACGTACGCCGGAAAGATCGATCCCTCTTTGCTTCAGCAGCCGGATGGCCTGCGCATATACGTGCACACCCTTGGTTTTTCCGGCACGTCCGTAATACAGTATCACCTTTTCATCCCCGATGCCGAAATACTTCCGCAGTGAAAACTCCGAAGAAGTCTTCTTTCCTTCTATGCCATCCTTTTTGCCCATTTCATTGGCCAGATATACTCTGCGCACATCGCGTTTTCCGATATACTTTAAGTAATCCCGCTTCGTGGCCTCCGAGATTGCATGATAAACGTCAAACTTCTGCCGGCATGAAAATTGCTCCACCGCATAATAGATCAGCGCCCGATAGAACACATCCGACCAGAACCACTTGTTCCCGCGCACTTCATACACCGAGAGCAGGGAAGGCTTACGGTATTTCCGCGCCAGCCGGCTTACCACCGGCGCGGTCGTAAAGATCGAAGTATGCACCACATCGCACCAGCGGATGTGCGGCTCAATGTCCTTTGTACGCGGAAAAGGATGTCCGAACATGGATTTCCACGGGCAGTACCACACCTGTATCCCGTCTACTTCCTTGTGGCCGGTGTGTTCCTCATCCACCAGCTCCGCTACCACGCGGACTTCGTGGCCGCGTTCCACCATACCTCTGGCCACATCATAAAACATGGTTTCCCCGCCACCCACATAGGGATAAAAATGCGGTAATATGATCGCGATCTTCATGATTTTTCCTCCAGTGTTGCCGGGCTGATCTTTCCGTTCTCTACCCGGTACAAACGGTCACAGTTTTCGATCGTCTTTAAGCGGTGCGCGATGATCACCAGCGTCTTTCTTCCCTTCAGCGCATTGATGGCTTCCATGATCGCTGCTTCGGTATCGTTATCCAAAGCAGATGTTGCCTCGTCAAAGACCAGCAGCTCCGGATCATGGTACAGAGCTCTGGCGATACCGATCCTCTGCCGCTGTCCGCCGGAAAGACGCACGCCGCGGTCACCGATCTCGGTATCCAGGCCGTCGGGAAGTCCCCGTACGAAATCCGCCATCTGCGCTTCCCGTAATACTTCCCAGATGCGGTCTTCATCAATATCCTCTTCCTTTACACCAAAAGCTACATTGGAACGGATGGTCGTATCCAGCATATAGATATTCTGTGCGATATAACCGATCGCGGACAGCCATGCCGGATCGTTTCCCTTCACTTCTTTGCCATCTGCCAGGATCTGTCCCTCCTGGGGTGTCAGCAGCCCCAGCAGGATATCGATCACCGTGGTCTTGCCGGCGCCGGAAGCTCCGATCACGCCCACACTTTCCCCGATGGGGATGGACATCTGCGCTTTGTCAAAGATATCCTTTTCCGTATTGGGATAACGGAAGCGGATGTCCTCCAGACGGATCTCTTTTTCCAGGTGTATACGGGTATTTTTTTCACTGTGCTTTGCCTCGGCCAGCCCGGTGATATTTAGGTTGTCGCAGACAAAGTTCAGTGAAGGTTCATAATAGGCGATCGTCGACAGGTGGGTCGAGATCCGGTTCACACTCGGCATCAGGCGTACCGCCGCCATACCAAAGGCCGTGAGCTGCGGCAGCATTGCATTCAGATTCCTGCCCTGTAGCACGGAATACAGCATATAAGCCAGCATTCCCACCATGCACACCATCTCGATCACCAGTCTGGGCGCGTTGTTAAAGACCGTATACTTTCTGGTCACGCCCGCCAGTTTTGTGTAAGCATCGTCAAATTCGTCCAGGAAGAAACCTTCCTTTGCCGCCACCTTCACATCCTTGATGCCGAAGACCGCCTGCTGCATCCACTTCATGGTGCGCACCTGCTGTTTTAAGCGGTCCTGCCCGAGATTTCCCAGCTTCGGCTTCAGCACAAACACGATAAACAGAAGCATCACGAACATCAGCGCCGCAATACTCATGGTCATCTTAAAATCCACTACCAGCAAAAGCAGCCCAAGACAGATGGAAACCGCAATCTCCGTCAGCAGTTTCATCACTTCCTGCAGCAGCTCAAACACGTGCGGGATATCCTTATTGATGGTCTGGAAGATCGCATTCACGTCCGCATTGAGATAATAGCTGTACGGACGGTTCAGATAATCCGAAAGCAGGCGTACGGAGGTGCCGGCCTCCATCCGCGTCACAAACTTCGCCTGCGCATCATACAACACCAGCATATACAGATTCTTGATGACAAAGATCGCTATCGTTGCCACCAGCAGCAGCCGTACAAAGCCATCCGCGTCCACCGCTCCGATGCCCAGTGTATCAAAAGCCCACAGCACGTACTTATTCTCCAGAACCGTCCCCGGGTCCACCACCGCCGAGATCAGCGGAATGATAATGCCCACACCGAGTGTCTCCAATAAAGCACTGATAAAGATCAGCACACTGAGCAGAAGTACACTGCGCTTCTGTTTTTTATTCAGTAATGTTTTCAGTCTGCGATATACATTCATACCTTTGTATTCAGGATCCCGGCAAACGCCGCCTGGTTCTTCTCCTGATATTCCTGCATAAAGTGCTCTGCATTCTGTGACAGCTCCAGCGCCTTTTCGTCATTGTTCAAGATCTCGATAATGGCATCCGCATAAGCCTCATCCTCGTCTGCCACCATTGCGATGGGATAGTCTGCGCGCAGTCCGCGCACACCGATCTCGTGGGTGACTAAAGGTTTGGCATAGCTCAATGCCTCAATGGTCTTGATGTTCAGTCCCGTTCCGTAATGTACCGGATTGATCACCAGTCTGGCCTGACGGTAAGTATCACCCACATCGTCCACCACGCCCAGTTTCTCGTAATCCTCGCTGTCCGGGATATGTCTGCAGATCGTCCCTGCGATCTGGAAATGATAGTCCGCGCCTTTCCGCTTCAGGATCGGCAGGATCTTTTCAATAAAATGCTTCACTCCCTCACGGTTCACCACATAGAAACTGCCCAGGAAAAGGATATTCTTCGTCGGCGTCACATAGCCCTTCGTCTGCGGCATGCTTTCTCCGATGGTACATACTTTTACGTTTTCCGGCACGATGCTGCGGAAGAAATCTTCTTCCTCTTCCTGGATCGCCACCACCCAGTCCGCACGCTGCAGGCCCCGGGCTTCCTCTTCCTTTGTCAGCGCAAATTCGTAATTATAATAGCCCACCGCCTCGTACATCTGCCTCTTGAAGGTAAAGGCATTGACCGTATCCACCACTTTCACCGTCCCCTCCGGCACGGAAAGCAGCGGCCGGGAGTTGTAAAGATACTCTGCCCACACCACGTCATAGTGATGCTTCGCAAAAAAATCCCGCATAAAACCATCGATCGCAGGATCGATCTTTTCATCAATGGTAAAATATTTAAACAATCCGGGAATATGAAGGATCTCCAGTACCTTGCGCACCTTGCGCTTGCAGAATACCGGAAACGACCGTTTTTTATTGCGAAACTGGTAGAAATGCTCCTCCCCGATCCAGGCACGCGTCTCCGCCGGATCCTCCTCTGCATAGGTATACAGATACAGAAAGTCCACCTCACAGCCCGCATCGCGGAACATATTGACCAGATTATGGACACGCTTGCGATTGCCCCGCTCCACGGGGATCACCACGGTCTCCGATATAAACAGTATACGTTTGCCCACAACTTCACCCTGCTTCAAGATAAGCTGTTCACAACCTGTCGGCTATGACAGCCCGCAATTTACATAAGTATATCTAGTATACCATAATTTTGCGCTTTTGCATAATATTTTCGTGTGTGCTATAATGAGAAACGTTATGAACAAAGAATTGCAGGAACTGATACAATCCGATATCAAACGGGTCTATGATCTGCCGCTCTCTTTTAAAGACCGGTTCTTCTTCCCGTTGCAGATGAAGTATCTGGTATTGTGGCGCAAGACCGCTTATTACCGGAAAAAAGGCGGTCTGCTGGGCAAACTGTATGCCCTGCGTCTGGAAAAAATGACCGAACGCACCCAGATCCTGCTCCCGCCGGAAACCACAGTCGGGCCCGGGCTCTATATCGGCCATCTGGGACGTCTGCTGATCCATCCGGAGGCCGTCTTCGGACGCAATGTCAATATTGCGACCGGTGTTACCGTAGGCCAGGCGAACCGCGGCTCCAGGAAGGGGGTTCCCACGATCGGGGATGATGTCTGGATCGGCACCAATGCCGTGATCGTCGGAAACGTGAAGATCGGAAACGATGTCATGATCGCACCGTGCGCTTACGTCAATATGGATGTGCCCGATCATTCCATCGTCATCGGCAATCCCGCCGTGATCCACCACAAAGAAAACGCAACAAAAGACTACATCAACCGCCGCGTCTGACTATGCTGCCGTTATACTAACGGCGGTCAAAGATCGTTAGGCGTCTGGTATCGTCCAGCTCGATCCTCTCATAATCCTGATCCCTGTAATCCAGAAAATCCTTATCCGCCATCACATAGACCCTGCGGACACCTTCCGCAGCATAGATCTCAAAAAGTTCCTCCATGCTCGGATCCCTGGTGTAATGGATCTGCGCAGAGATCCCCCCCTGCCGCTTGATATAAAAATCACCCCATCCCGCGGCACGATAATCCCCGATACTGTCATAACTGAGCGCCACGATCCGGACATCCGCATCGTCAGCGTCGCCCTGCTGCAAAATGTAATACGATGGATCCGATGCATCCCGCATCTGGCAGACCATATCCACACGCGTTCTGTGTCCGCTCCAGAGCAGCGCCGGTACCAGCAGAAGCAGTATCACCACCGGCGCCCACCGGTATCTCTTTCCCAATGCCATACCTTTTTCCAGCGCTGCCGCAAGGACAAGGAGCATCGCCGGGAGCACCGCGATAAAATAGCGGTTCTCATACAGCCCGCCGCCGCTGCTCAGATACCGGCTGTACGCAAAGATACCGCCCATGATCAGAACCGGCACGGCAAGCAGGACCGCTTCCACACTGAACCACCGTTTCTCTTTGACCACCGGCACCAGCATGCAGATCCAGGCTATGCCGAAAGCCGCCGTCAATACCGGATTGCCTCCCAGCAGATACGCTACGGTCTTCGGCACATCCATAAACGCCGGACGCGGGATCCAGAAATCCGATGCGGAAACATCCGTCATCAGCCTAGTCAGCACAAACCATGGAGTAAACAACACCCCGGAGATCAAAAACGGGACAAGATAAGAAAATCTCTTTTTCCGAAGGATCACCAGAAGCAGCGCTCCGGCGCCCAGCACAGCAAACAGCAGGACACCGAAATAATGAGAAAACAAAAGAAATAACATCGCGACCGCAGTAAATACATATCTGCGCTTATCTGCCTTTTCATGCAGGAGCAGCAGCATATACAGCGTAAAAGCCGCACCGAAATACATAAGTGAATAGGCCCGCAGTTCCAGACCGATCCGGTTGCATACAGTCTTTGAGCAGATACTCATCACAACGATCGCGATCGCTGCGATCCGCCCGTATCGTTTTTTGGCAAATAAGGAAAGAAACACTGTTGCCCCGACCGTCAGCAGCACGCTGAGAGCTAAAAGACAATATTCCCGCGCCGGCATGATATGATAGACCGGCCATAACAGCAGCGCATACAGCGGAAGGTTGCTGGCTTCCTTTGTCAGGTAGGTATGCAGGAGTTCCGGGATCGTCGTATCCCCGCACACAAATCCGACCATGGCCATCTCATCGTACCAGAATTCCTTGGCCATACTGCCGTAGACCAGAAATCCGGTAAAAAAGACCAGCAGGCCGGCAAAGGCGCACCAAAACAGTGTATTCTTCTTTTTCGCATCCATTTTATCCGGGCTGAATCTCATTCGTAAACACTTTCTTCAATACGTCCTTCATATGCTCCCGGGAATACACCTCCCGACGCAGTTTGGCATATGCTTCCATATCCAGCAGGGAAAACAACCGCTCCCTGGTCACTTCGTCCCAGTTCTCAAAACCAATTCCCGGAACTTGATTGTTCTCCAGCACTTTGGTATAGCTGATCGGAACGGTATCCAGAAAGACCGCTTCCTGCAGCACACCTGAGGTCTGTGTCCCATACTGGCTGGGGCGGTACGGCAGCACCACAAAATGCGCACAGCCCAGCATCTTTAAGTATTCCTCATCCGAAAGATTGGCGTCGGTAATGATCACCCTGTGCCCTGCCGTCTCCCGCAGCCGTGCCAAACGCTCTTTATCATAAAAGCGGCCGGTGATATGCAGCGGGTAGCCGTTCTTCGTAAAACACTCCACCAGCTCCTCGATCTCTTTTTCCGCCCCCATGGTTCCGATGCAGACCGCAACTTCCTCTTTCGGGTACTTCCGGTATGGTGCATAGACCTCTTCCTCATAAGGATAATCCGGCAGGAATACCTGCGGCGCATTTTTAAACGTAAACAGCGGTCCGGATGAGATCACACATTTCATCCGCTTCTGTGCTCGCTCAAAGATCTTCTGCTTGATCTTTGCGACCGGGCCACCGTGGTATCCGTCCAGAAACATGGTACAGTAGATCTCTTTTCCTTTGTTTCCGAACAGTGCCAGATAAAGCATCAGATAAAATTCCGTATTGAAAAACCAGATCTTATCCGCCTTTGTATGCAGGAAGACGGAACGGATATTGGCAAACATACGCATTTTGTTGGCGATCTTTGTAAACAGAGAGTTGTGCCCTTTCATCATGATCTTATGACGCAGCACCTTGGCGCCCTTTGCGCTCTCTGCGGAAGACGCTTTCAGCACGCAGCGCGGCGCAAACACCTCCGCCTTGAAATCATCCGAGATCATGGAATGGTACGCCGAAAGCACCTTGGGGGCATGCCCTACCGCAACGCCTTCTTCATCACAGCGTCCCTGGTATTCCGCCATACAGATCACGATCTTTTCCGATGTTTTTTCATCCATATCCGTACGTTTTTTCCTTTCCCGCAATAACGGTTCCTATAACCACAATCAATTATTTTCTGCCGTCTCAGATGTTTCACTGCAGTATATACAGTTACAGTTTTCTTCTTTTCACCACGTAGTACATCCGCAGCAGCAGATGCATCACGGACGGGCTTACCCGTGCCAGTTTGGCTGCCATACGGTTCATCCTGCGGCTCTCGCCATCCTTACGTACCCGCTTTGCGAGGAACTGGATATCCTGTTTCAGACGTGTCCCGAACCTGCTCCCGCTCAGGTAGATCGGCGTTTCCGACAGGATCTGACAGCATGCCGAGAAGTGCCTGGACAGCGCCGCTGCATAGCAGTCCGGATAGTTCTCCTTTACAAACAAAAGCATCTGCCTGCTGTGCCGGTAATACGCAGGATTCCGGGTACGCGAGGTCGCGTACATGGTACTGCTGCCACGCTGCAGATAATGATAGGTCACATGCTCCCCATAGACCGTCTTCTGCGCTTTGGCAAAGATGCGGTAAATAGTGCCCATATCCTCCGCTTCGGTTCCCTCCGGAAAACGCACGTCGTCCCACAGTTTCTTATCCATCAGCATCCCCCAGGGGACACTCATAAAATGTTCCTGATACAGCAATGCCTTCAGGCCGTCCGTTCCCTCATAGCAGGTATAGGAGAACAGATCCGGCATAGTCTGCCGCTCGCAATCCTCCATCTCCTGCATCCGTTTTTCCGGATCTTTGGGCCGGCACTTCTCATGGCCGCTCTTTACGATCTGCGCCCCGGTCTCCTGCTGAAGCTTCCGCAAATACGCCAGATGGTCCTTCTCGATCGTATCATCGCTGTCAATAAAAGTGATCCGGTCCCCTTTGGCCTGTTCGATCCCGTAGTTGCGCGCCGCCGCTGCCCCGCGGTTCTCCGTATGGAACACACGTATCTGCGGATGGATCTCGGCATACTCATCACAGAGGCGTCCCGAAAAATCCCGGGAACCATCATCCACCAGGATAAGTTCGAAGTCCTGATCCGTCTGCGCCAGGATACTGTCCACGCAATCCATGATGTAATCCTGTGCCTGATACACCGGCACGATGATGCTGATCAAGTCCATTATTTCTCCTTATGTTTCCCCCAAATTCCGGTTTGTCGAGCTCACGGACACTCGCTTCGCTCGTGCCGTGAGCTCGGGGGTGGTTGGCCGGGCTGATTTCAGTTTCCTGTCTGCTTTACGGTATCGGAGATGTCAGGATACCATAAGGCTCCGCAACCAATCCGTTCGTTAAGATGCTCTATAAGCTGCCGGTATAATGCGTCGCTGCTTCCGGAACCGGTGCCCAAACGACGTCCGTGTCGTTGGGGCTCCTTGTCCCACCATCCGGGTGGGACATTCCTGTGTTATTGATGGCAGCTTAAGAGACATCTAAACTCTCTTCTTAAGGTTGCGAATCCTTATGGTTATCCGACATCTCCTGCCATAGTACCTGAATGTAAACCGAAATCAGCCCGGCGCTTCATAGTGTTGGATAGCGTCGGTTGTGATGACCACAGACGCATCGATACCCCCGCTGCGCCTGGCGTGACTCCCCGATAAACCGGAATTTATATGTCTATCCCGTGCTTTTTCAAAAATTCCTGCATCTCGACATAATCCTTAAAATCCTTGCTCCACCCATGAACCGCGAAAGGGATCTCTCCCTTCTCTACCGCTTCACGCAGATGGTACTCCAAAGCGAAAGCCCGTCCGGTTTCGATATCCGCCGGCTTGAAGCCCCGCCTGCTGTCCCGTCCGAAAACACCGAAAAAGATGTCTTCGTTGCGTTTCCAGAACCAGTAGATCTTGCGCCAGCGAAATTCATGGATCAGAGCACGGCAGTGTTCCACATGCCGTAACGAAAATCCTCCGTTTCCCATCACGATCCCATCGCCGTTCTTTTTGCAGCAGCGGATCCGGAAAAACGGAAATTTCCCGGCCTTCGGGCAGGTCCACTCCCAGATGCGCCTGGCCGGCTGCCAGGGAGCACCGTAGTAGTCATACCCCTTTGCGATAAACTCCGGGATGCGGTCCCGGTTCTGCCACACCACAGCATCCGGCTGGGCAATCAGCAGGTATTTGTAATCCTCAAATGCGGTATAAAAATCTTCTGAGAGTAACAGCTTATTATAGCCGCGGATCCCCTGAAAAAATTTATTCGGAAACCTTCTGAAGGTACCCTTGGGAAAATGCTCCTCATACCACGATACATCCAGACTCTGTGGCACCGTAAAGACGATATCCCCTGTCAGCACCTGAAAATAGCGTTCCACGCAGGCCTGCTCATCCGCATCAAACTGCAGTTTATAGGCCGGGATCAGGGCAACATATTTTTTCTCTCCGGACTGTGCACTCATCCGTTCGTTCCTTTATGGAATTGCTCCGCGATCAGATCCGCCGTATGGTGCCATGAGAAGCGCTCTTCCTCCGCCTCCACATTTTTACGGTACTGTTCCTGCTTCCCATCACGGAAGTAGGCATTGATCTTCGCCGCCAGAGCAGAAGCGTTCTGCGGCGGTACAATGGATCCGGTCACACCGTCGGTCACCACTTCCGGCAGACCACCCACATCGGTGGCGATCACCGGCAGTCCAAAACCAAAGGCGATCTGCACAATAGCGGACTGTGTCGCCGAGATATAGGGGCAAACGCACACATCCGCTGCCGCAAAATACGGCTCAATCTCCGCATCCGGCACATAACCGTCCCGCACTTCAAAGATATCCTGCGCTCCGCTCTTCTGCATCATAGCGTCGTATTCCGGACGTTTTCCCGCAAAATCGCCTACCACAAAGATCTTTGCATCATCCACGCCGCTTTTGATCAGCGGCGCTGCCTCGATCAGGTAACGCAGCCCTTTATATTCCCGTACCAGTCCGAAGAACAGGATCATCTTCGTCTGCTCTTTGATCCCCAGTCTGCTTCTTGCCTCTGCCCGGCCCATCCCGGTCAGCTTAAAGGCGTTGTAGGTCGGCAGTACCGTTCTCACATACGGCATATGCGGCAGCATCTTTTTCAGATCTTCCGCATCCAGTTTCGAATGCAGGATACAGAAATCACCTTTTTTCAAAGTTGCTTTCGTCAGCAGTTTATCCAGCGGGAAGCGCTCATGCGGCAATACGTTATGACACACAAAATAGATCGGAACGCCCTTCAGCTTCGAAAGCATTGCCTGATAGCACGGTGCAAAATACGGGTGCCACCACTGTACGATCACCAGATCCGGGCGGCCGGACAAAATAGTTTGTCCGGCCAGGCCCCAATTCATGGGATTGGCGGTATTGATCACAAATTCCGCGCCGGCTACGGCAAAGGTACGGTTGCCGTAATCCTTCTGTTCCTTTTTGAACATAAATTTCGGATACTGCAGGCTATAAGAGAACACCTGCACATCATATGTTTTTTTCAGTTCTTTTACCAGCAGGCCGGTATAATGGGATATCCCGCCTTTATAGGGATACACCGGACCGACTACTGCGATCTTTTTCAGTTCCGCCATGGTTGCCTCTCAATATTCTGATAAAAGCTTTTCCTGTTTCATTTCGCCCAACCCAGCCATTCACCGGCCATTTACGCATTGTTCTGCATATTCCAGCCACTCGTCCGCGATCTTCTTTACGGACGCATCTTCCGTGATCTTCCGCGCGGCCCTGCTCACACGCTCCGCATCTTTCGGATACTCCAGCATCTTACGCATTGCCGCTGCCATCTCTTTATCATTGCCCACTTCCACGAGCAGACCGTTTTCGCCATCTTCGATCAGTGCTGCCGGCCCGCCGCTCGGACAATCCGTCGCCACGACCGGAAGTCCCAGCGCCATTGCTTCCATCAGCGCATTGGGCATACCCTCATATTTGGAAGAAAGCACATAGCAGGCTGCATCCGTGATACATTTTTCCAGGTCACTGTGATCCCCCATAAACAGGATCTGTTCCGTCAGATGATGGGAACGTACCCACTCACGCACCTGATGGATCGTATTGTCCTCGCTGGCGCCTCCGTAGATCTCCAGATTGTATTCCGGATAGTCCTTTGCCACGCGTTCATAGGCTTTCACCAACGTCAGATAATCTTTTGCCTCATGAAAACGCCCCACGCTTACGAATACTTTTCTGCGCTCTGCCGGCGGTTCGATCCCCTGATATTTCGGGTTCAGCGGATTTAGGATCACGGCCGCTTTTTCCGCGACTTCTTTATCAAAGAAATCCCTGGCTCCGGTGGTCTGGAATACCGCACCGGCTGCCTTTTTATACAGATAGTTTGCCAGCATCTTCTGGTTTTTGGATGCATAATCCACAGAAGGATTGCTGCGTACGGATATGATCACCGGGATATGCAAGCCCTTTGCCGCCAGGACCGCGCGGTAATTGGCCGTCTGCATAAACGCATATACGACATCCGGTTTTTCCTTTACCAGACATGCCTTCAGTTTGGCGATCCTTGTGCGCATACGTGACAGACGTCCCTTCTTTTCCTCGGCCTCCGTCAGCCCCACGTTGATACGGCGCACCTTCTCCGAAAGCGGATACTCCTCTTTCGATACGCAAAGCGTTGCCACGCAGACCTCGATCCCTCGCTCCGCCATCTCGGCTGCCAGTGTGGTCACAACGCGTTCTGCCCCGCCTTTTCCCAGACTATAGATATGAAACAGTACTTTCTTTATCATCAGAATTCTTTACGCTTTCGTACGCCCTCAGCAGCATATGCTTCGGGCTATTCTTAACAGTTGCATTCCCTATACCATTGCTCTAGCATCAGCACATTCCATACAATGCGCGAAGATGCCCCGCTTTTTTTGAAGTTCCGCCACAGGATCTCCACGCACTTCTGATCCAGATATCCTTCTTTGGCCACCTTGCAGTCACGCATCAGCTCTTCCGCCCACTGCGCGGTATGCCCTTCCGTCAGCCATTTTGTGAGTGGCACGGCAAACCCTTTCTTCGGACGTTCCATCAGTTCCTTCGGTACATGGCGGTAGAGCACTTCCTTCAGTACCTTCTTCGCCGTCACACCGTCGTATTTGTATTCCGTCGGCAGGGAAAAGGCAAATTCCGCCACCGCCGGATCCAATAGCGGAATGCGGTTTTCCAGCGATACCGCCATTCCGGCACGATCCACTTTGACCAGAATATCATTCGGCAGATAATCCCGCATATCCAGAAGCTGCAGATCTGCCATCTCATCGCTCAGGATCCTCTCCTGCGTGATCGGTATTCCGGAAAAAGCAAGTTTATCCACCAGCGGATCCGTATGATCCACGGCTTCCTTCAGTTCCAGGATATTGCGTGCCTGCAGGCATAAGCCGCCGCGGTAGCCCTTCCGTCCCAAAGGCAGGACACATGCCGCTTTTCCAAGCCCTCCGCGGAGCCCCGCCGGTACCCCTTTGATGTGGTTCCAGAGCTTCTGCATCTTCGGATAAGTGATATAGCCGCAGAACAGTTCATCTCCCGCATCGCCGCTTAACGATACCGTCACCTGCGACTTTGCCAGCCGGCTCACCAGATAGGTCGGGATCTGCGAACTGTCCGCAAACGGCTCCCCATAGATCTTCGGGATCTGCGGGATCACATCCTGCAGTTCCTTTTCCGATACATACTGTTCAAAGTGCTCCGTTCCCAGATGCTTTGCTATAGCTTTTGCCTCCGGAGCCTCATCGTATTTCTTATCATCAAAGCCGATGGAGAAGGTCTTCACCCGCCCCTTCGCCAGTTTTGTCATCATTGCCACGACGCTGGCTGAATCCGTTCCGCCGGAAAGATATGCCCCCAGAGGCACATCCGAGACCATCATATCCTGCACGGACTTCGTCAGCAGATCTTCCAGCTCATCCACCGCTTCCTCAAACGTACCGGTAAACGCATGCTCCTGCGCCTTCTGCATCTCTTTTACGATGTCATAGTACAGTTCGGTCTTTTCCTTATCCTGCTCCAGCCGCAGAGTCAGCAGCTGTCCCGGGAGCAGCTTATAGATCCCCTCGTAGATCGTGGCCGGCGCCGGTACATAGCCATAGTACTTCATATAAGCCGGCAGCACATCCCGGCGGATCTTTCCCGCAAAACCGGGATATGCCCGGATCGCGCCAAGCTCGGATGCAAAGACAAATCTGCCATTGACCCGACCGTAAAAGACCGGCTTTTCTCCGTAGCGGTCCCGCATCAGATACAGTGTCTTTTCCTGCCGGTCATAAAGCGCGATGCCAAACATCCCCTTAGCCATCTTCAGGGTCGGAAGTACTCCGTAATGACAGAAGGCGTTTAACAGGATCTCGGTATCTGAAGTACCGCGATAGGTATCCGAAAAACCGTCCTCTTCCTGCATCCTTTTTTTCAGACCGGCGGCATTGTAGATCTCTCCGTTAAAGACGATCACATAACGCCCGTCCTGCGACTGCATGGGCTGCATACCGTTTGCCGATACATCCCGGATCGCCAGACGCCGAAAACCAAAGGTCAGCCCGCTGTGTTCATCCAGCCATGCCTCCCCCGCATCCGGTCCCCGGTGATAGATCTGCTCCATCATCCGCTCAATTGTCTCTCTCCGATGCGGTGCATCATCGATAAAACCGGCAATCCCACACATAGTTTAACTGTTCCGGATCCTTTCCTCTGCCACTCTCTCGGTGACAGTTTCAAAAAATAAACATATACGGTTACATAATACCACAAATTACGCAAACTCACAAGTAAAGCAGATCAGCGCCCCTTTCGGAGCGCTGACGCTTTGTTTTTTGATATACAGTTCTTCTGAAATATTTATTTGACCGGCTCGATGATCCAGTCCTGCACGCCGTCTGCGCCGTCAGTGCACAGGGTTGCCTGCGCGCCTTTTGTTGCCGTCAGCAGCCGTCCGCTCTCATACGGCGTCTGAATCGAACAGGTTCCATCACTGTTTTCTTTCAGGTACCATGTCTGGGCATCGAAATAACCGGTAAACACATAAATGCCGATCATATTGCCTTCGGAATCCCACGCATTACCCAGATCGATCCGCTGATCCGGGATCTCCTTCGGACAAAGCACAAAATGTTCGTTTCCGGAATAGCTGATATTCCATACGCAGGCATCATCGGAAAGTGTCAGTTTCGGATCTTCCTCAAGTCCTGTCAGATAACCGCTGCCGTCTGCCGCCTGAATAGTAAATTCCCCTAGCTGGTTCATATTACGTTTCACCAGCGGCCACATCTTCGGATACATACCCACATGCTTCGTCACACCGTCACCGTCATACGGGAGTTCTCCCTGCAGTACCAGCTTGTAAAACTCAAAGAGGTCATAATCATTCTCATCCGCCACATACTTCTGATATCCCGGGAACTCATCCGGTCCCATATAAGCATGCGTATTCGGATACTCGATATTCAGAATGCTGCCCAATGCCTCCAGCTGGTGCATCCATTCATGCACTGCTACCGAAGTAGCATACAAAGACGGGATCTCCGGATCTTCCAGCGGCCAGGTTCCGTCCTTCGGCTCTCCCAGATCAAAAGTGGAATAACCGATGTAGGAAGACAGATCAGAGGTTTCCAGCCCCAGCATCACATCGTTGGTTCCGTATCCGTCTTTGGACTCATTTCTGCTCCGGTTCTCTTCCCCTGCTGTCTGAACCGTGGTCAGCACCGTATCTGCTTCGAAATCTGCCATATACTGATCGATCACCGGCTGCACCGTATTCTGCGCCAGATACAGCCAGTCTGCCCCGTACCACTGCGTAAGCGGTGTTTCATCCTCGATAAAATGCAGTTCTACTTCCACGTCCAGATTGTGATCGGTCACGCTTTCCAGCGTCTTTTCGTAATTCAACGCAACTGCCTCCAGGTATTCCCGGTCAAAATCCGTCATCTGAAAATCGAGATCATTATACGTAACGTGCGTAAATCCGAGCCATAATACATTATACTTCACCGGCTCGTCCAGATTCGTATGATCCTCTGCATTGTATTGGTCGATCGCTTCCTGCATCATACGGTCTGCATCCGAAACAAATGCCGTAAAGGTAAACGCCGCATCCGCAGATGTATCGTCCGTTACGGTATCCTCCTTTGTCGCAAGATCCGCGATCGATGTACCGCTGTCGGCTGCACCGTTGTTTTCCGTATCCGCCGGGTCCGTTTCCGTCCGTCCCGCTTCCACACTTTCCGGTGCTTCCTTTTCCGATCCGCAGGCACTCATTGCTGCTGTCATACACAGCACCAGCCCCAGACAGCGGAATTTTCTTCCGTAATCCCTGTTTCTTCTTTTCATAATTTTCTCCCCTCACGTAAATGATTTAAAAATCAGCGTCCCGACCGGAACGCTGATCTTTATTCCAAAGAAAAATAGCATGTTTTCCCGTTTTTGTCAATTTTTCAGCATCTGTGCATAGATCTGCTCCAGCTGTCTTGCCTGTGCCGTCACATCAAAACCTTTTTCACATAACGTATCGTAACATTCCTTCCGGAACGTTTCGATTCCCAGTTTTTCCTGCAGCCGCGCATAAAGTTCCAATGCCTCTGCTGCCCATTCCGCCGGCTCATTATGCAGAGACATACATTCTACCAATGATGTCACGGCAACCTGCTTTGTCACGGAATCACTCATCAGTACCGGTACGCCTGCTGCTTGGGCCTCCACCACAGTGCCGGGCAGTCCTTCATAATGGGACGGAAATACCATCAGATCCATGGCATGGTAATATGCTGCCGTATCCTTTTGCATTCCGGTAAAAACTACCTGATCAGAAATACCAAGCTGTGAAGCTTTCTCTTTCACCGCCGGCAGAGTATCCCCATCGCCGACCAGCAAAAGTCTTGCATCTTTCCTCCGGATCAGAAGTTCCCGGAATACCTCCAGTAGGAACTCATGATTCTTGGCATAATGGAAACGTCCCACATGGCCGACCACAAAAGCATCCTGCAGATGATACTTCTCTTTTACCGCTGCCGCCAGCGCCTCTGTTTTTTCGGAAGGCCGGTATTCTGCCAGATCGATGGCATTCGGCAGGATACGCACTTCTCCTTTTTCATACTTCTGCCTGCCGAAGACCGAGACGGCGGCCTCCGGAGAACAAGCAAAACATACATCCGTTTTCTTATACAGATCCCGGCGCAGCCATTTCGTCAGCGTCCCTTTCAGTCCCGGATCCACACCGGCGCTGCGGGCATGCGCGATCGTACACTTCACGCCATGTTTTTTGGCAATGGGCAGATAGATCGCAGCCGTACTGGTCATATGCCCCTGTACGATATCGATCTCGGGATGCGCTGCAAAAAAAGCATTCAGAGCTTTGCAAAAACTGATATAGTTGTATATCTTAAAGCGCGGCTGCAGCCGGTACACATGACTGCCCCTCTCCTCGATCTCCTTATCATAATGCTGTTCTTTAGGATTAAATACCAGAAAATCATAATGGATCTTTTCGGGATCAAGATGACGCAGCAGATCCATGATACGGCTTTCCGCCCCACCCATGACCATTTCCCCGATGACCTGTAAGACAACGATCTTTTTTCCGAGCATTCCGTTCTCTCCCGCTCCCTATAGTTTCGCTACCACTTTTTTACCGGCTGCCATCCCGTACTCTCCCAGCGTTTCAAGAAGATTACGTTCTCTTGCCGGCAAGTCAGTCAACGACCGGTAGTCCAGAATGCGTTCCCGCTGGTTTGCGAACAGATCCTCGTACCAGCGGATTTCCTCTTCCGACATATCCCATGTATGCACCACAAACGTCGTTACACCGTTTTCTTTTTTCAATTCCTGCCTGCGCAGAAAAGAGATGGGTAAAAAAGCCAGTCCCTCCCGAAGGTACGGCGCATCACCGAAGCCGTCTGTCACAAAGCGGAAACCGCACTCCTTCAGCGCACGCAGCGTATTTTTATCAAAACTGTGTCCCGGAGCCATAAAGATCTCCGGTTTGATCCCGAGTTTTTCCAGCCTGTGCACACCCTGCTCCAGTTTTTCTTTCTGTTTTGCATACGCCACACCGGCGAACTCCGAAAAATCATTCAGTGGGAACAGGCCGCCCTGCTTCGTCACATAAACATGGTCATAGCCATGCATCGCAATCATCCAACCCTGTTTTTGCTTTGCATCCAGCCAGTTTTTATATGCTTCTTCGTTATCAAACGCGGGATTACGCAATCCGTCCGCGCCTTTCAGTTTAGGATCCTTATTCTCCGGCACCACTCCGATCAGCGGACAGATACCGTACTTATCCAACATCTTCTCGAACCGATGGAACTTCACCCAGTCCATTTCCGGCGTGATATCATCGATGCGGATCGCTATTTTTCTCATACGCGCCCCTATCTTTCCATAAACCGATGTCTGAAAACGCGGGGAGGCTCCCCGCGCTTTTTTACTTCAGATCTTCTTTATACCACTCGATGGCCAGCTTGATGCCCTTTGCAAAATCATAGTCCGGATCATAGCCCAGCAGTTTCTTTGCCTTGCTGATATCCGCATTGGAATGCTTGATATCCCCCGGACGGTCCGGTCCGAAATGCGGCTCCACATCACAGCCCAGTGCCTCGCACAGTGCATGATAGATATCGATCAGATATTCCCGGCCGCCATATGCGATGTTATACGCCTGTCCTGCCGCTTCCGTCGGCGCCAGACACGCCTTTAAGTTTGCTTCAATGACATTGTCTACATAGGTAAAGTCTCTGGACTGCTTACCGTCACCGTTGATCGTCGGCACCTCGCCATGCAGCAGCTGGCGGATGAAACGCGGTATCACAGCCGCATACGCTCCGTCCGGATCCTGCCGTCTGCCGAATACATTGAAATACCGCAGGCCATAGGTATCCAGATGATACAGGCGGTAATAAAGCTTACCGTATTCCTCGCAGGCACGCTTGGTCAATGCATACGGCGAAAGCAGATTGCCCTCCTGCCCTTCCACCTTCGGCAATACCGGATGGTCCCCGTACACGGATGAGGACGATGCATAGACAAATTTCTTCACACCGTTCTGACGAGCGGCCTCCATCATATTCAGCGTACCGCGGATATTGTTCTCCTCATAGAAGAGCGGCATCTCGATACTGCGGGGCACGCTTCCCCAGGCAGCTTCGTTCAGTACATAATCTACGCCTTCGCAAGCCTTCATACAGGTATCCAGATCCTTGATATCCCCTTTGATAAAGGTATATCCATCCCTGTCCTTCAGAAAATCTATATTCCGCTGCTTACCGGTAGACAGATCATCCAGGCAGCGCACCTGATATCCCAGATCCAGGATCGCTTCACAGATATTCGATCCGATGAAGCCGGCCCCGCCGGTCACCAGAAACACACTGTTTTCCGGAAATTTTAAGTCTTTAAATCCCATGATCATAACCTCCAATATAACCAGTTCTTGTCTTCGGTGTAGGCGCTGCGGTCCAGGATGCCCTTCAGGTCAAGCAGCACCTTCGTTCCGTTGGACGTGTTGTAGAAGGATGCCAGCTCCTCCTGTGTCAAAGCCAGGAACCGGGTATGGGAAACTGCGATGATCACTGCATCCATACCCTGTACATCGCTCATCTGTCCGAACTCGATGCCGTACAGACGCTTGGCTTCCGCAGCATCCGCTGCCGGATCCACAACGAGAGGCGTGATGCCGTATTCCTTCAGTTCGCGGTAGATATCGATCACCTTGGTATTGCGGGTATCCGGGCAGTTTTCCTTGAAAGTAAAGCCCAGGATCGCTACCTTCGCATCCTTCACCGCAATGTCCGCTTTAATGAGGCTCTTCACCAGACTCTCTGCCACATAGTGTCCCATATCATCATTGATACGGCGGCCGGATAAGATGATCTGGGAATGATAGCCCAGCTGCTCTGCCTTGTAGGTCAGATAGTACGGATCCACGCCGATGCAGTGTCCTCCTACCAGTCCCGGATAGAACTTTAAGAAGTTCCATTTGGTTCCGGCCGCCTTCAATACCGCCTGGGTATCAATGCCCATACGGTGGAAGATCATGGACAGCTCATTCATAAATGCGATATTGATATCGCGCTGGCTGTTCTCGATCACCTTGGCTGCTTCCGCTACCTTGATGGATTCCGCACGGTACACACCTGCTTCTACCACCAGCTCATAGATCTTTGCCACGGTATCCAGCGTCTCCGCATCCATACCGGAAACGATCTTGGTAATGGTCTCCAGGCGGTGTACCTTATCGCCCGGATTGATACGCTCCGGAGAATACCCGATCTTAAAGTCTGTGCCGCATTTCAGTCCCGATTCCTTCTCCAGGATCGGAACACAGATTTCTTCAGTCACGCCGGGATATACGGTGGATTCAAATACCACAATGCTGCCCTTTGTCAGATTGCGTCCCAGGATCCGGCTTGCTCCCTCCACCGGTGTCAGATCCGGCGTATGGTCGTCATTGACCGGTGTTGGTACCGCCACGATATGGAACTTTGCTTCCTTCAGTTTCGTCTCATCCGCCGTGAATTCCACCTTGGTCTCACGGATCACATCATTGCCCACCTCATTGGTCGGATCGATGCCGGATTTATACAATGCGATCTTTTCCGCATTCAGGTCAAAACCAACCACCTTAATCTTTCTCGCAAATGCCACGGCAATGGGCATGCCCACATAGCCAAGGCCTACCAGCGACAGCTTTTCTTCTCCTGCTACGATCTGTTCATACAGTCCCATTTCTTTATTCCTCCAGATAATCTTTTATCGTTTGACCGAATTCATCCGCTTCGTCATCTGCCAGTAATATCACGATCGTCCCGTCGATCATCTTTACACAGTCTGCTGCCGGCCAGGGCTGCATCTGCGCAAATTCCGCATTACGCACCAATTCTTTTCTCCGTTCCGCCGTAGCCCACTTATGATCCGACGATGCAAACCAGTCGATGGCCGAGGAATAATCCCTCTGGGTGGTCAGATACAGTCCCGAAACCACCCCGGGCATCATCGGTGCACTGGGCACATATTCCGGTGTCTGGTACAGATTGCCGTACAGTGCCACTTCACAGGTATCCGTATAGCCTTCCACCAGTTCCATACGGTACTGGATACGGTTCACCAGGTTCCGGATCTGCTCATTCGCCAGGTGCATCCGCTCATAAGCCTGATCCGCGATCACCACAAAGTGCACGCAGATGCATGCCAGCAGCACCGACTGCAGTGCCCGGAACAGATGCTTCTTCCAATACTCCGGGCGGAAAAGGGCTGAAAAATCACCAGTATCCTTTGCCACATTCTGCCATAAAAGGATGGGCATCAGATAGATCAGTACCATACTGTAGCACATGATGATCGAGATATAGGATACCTCTTCCGAGATAAAACTGTAAATATGAGTAACGAGCGGTAACAGCAATCCCCAGACGATCAGTACAGCGATGCGCCATGGCTGCGCAAACAGTTTCCGCTTCCCGCAGATCCAAAGCAACAGCGCCACGATAGAGAGCAGCAGGATCACGTTGGATAGGTTATAAAAGTTCAGTTCCCAGCGTACCAGGAAGAAACGCGCAAATTCAATATAGGAGGACTTCACCGCACCGAGCAGACGTGCAACGGAATAGCCGCTCGTATCGCTCATCCCCATATAGTCCGCCATCTGCGTATCGTTGATCTTCCACGCCACATTCATCCCGATGAGATACGCTGCCATCGCCGCCGCTCCCATAAGGAGGAAACGCCCTGCCATCGCCAGCAGTTCCTTTGCCTTCTTTTCCGGATCAAGAAGCATCAAGAGCAGCCACAGCATCAGAAGCAGTATCGTCACGGAGATATAGGACTGGTACAGGCCCATGGTCACAAACAGCGCCACACAGCCGGCCGCAATCCCCTTCCGGCCTTTGATGCAGATCACCAGAAACGCCGAGAGCACCGAACACATCATTCCGAAGAAATAACCGTCGGAAGTATACATATAGGCAAATGTTCCGGTAACCGCCGGGTTCACCACCAGGATGGCCGCCGTCAGTGCCTGCCCGACGTTTCCTTTGATATCGAACAGCTCCACAATGAGTACCGCTGCCAATGCGATACAGATGATCGAGAACACACCGATCACCCATGTCGTCTCGTACCTTCCGCGGAACGTCTCTACCAGCGGCAGGAAGAACCGTCCGATGGCTACGGTCCAGCCCACCGAGATCGTTTTCATATAATTCCAGGAATCGTCACAGTAAAACTTATTGGTCAGCCGAAATCCATGTGCCACAAAGCCATAGATCATGGTCAGCCAAAAAACCGCTTTTCTCCTGTCTTTCCAAAACCCGTTCTGCTCCAACGTCAAATAAACTCCTTATTCGTGAGAAGATCTGTCCTCCGGCATTTTTTCTTTTCCGTTCAGATACATCAGCAGCCCGTAACTGTACAGGAATGTGAAACAGATCACATACGCCGGGTGGCAGAGCCACTCCGTCATCATCGCCACCATATAGACGGCGCTCATCAGCAGCGGAAACTCCAGTATCTTCCGGTAAGACCTCCGTTTCCGGTATTTCCATACCGCGTAAACAAACGATCCGACCACCATCACTGCATAAGCCAGCCCCGTAAGGATCCCGTACTGGTAGGTCATCTGCAGATAACTGTTATGCGCATGGTAGATGATATTGCCGTCTTCCGTCTCGATGTGTCCCTTCTCATGCCCAAGGAAGCCGATCCGGCTGATGTAGGCCGCCCAGATCTCCGTACGGCCGTTGGTCACGTCCCTTTCCGTATCGATCTCTACCTTCTTATCCTGTCCCTCGATGTGGCCTTCCCCATGGCCGAAATCCACCATGATGCCCCATTTGCCCAGCGCCAGCCGCAGAAATTCCGTAATGGAAGTATACTTCGGCGAGTCCATGGGGTCCCCCTTAACAACACGGCGTTCCGGATTGTACTCTGCATAAAGCGCCACCGGATCATCGGCATGCGCCGGCAGATAACGGATCATCAGATACCCCGGATATGCCGCCAGCAGGATCAAAACTGCTGCCAGACCGTACTGCAGCACGATCTTCTTTTTGTTCTTTTCCGTGAGCATACGCAGCACAAACAAAACAAAGTATGCGAACAGCAGTCCCAGGATCGTGGTACGGGTATAATTGAAGATGACCAGAACACCCGTCCATACAAAGAAAACATAATTGATGACCAGCAGCCCCGTCCGCAGTTTTCCTTTCTCCATATCTCGCGTCTGCCGGATCCGTCCTGCCATTACCGCAGATACACAGGCCAGATATCCACCCGCCATATTGGAATTGGAAAAATAGGTGAGATACCGCTCCGTATCGTAGGGCCGGTGCCGCAGACACTGCCAGGTCACATACAAAAGCGACAACAGCATCCCGTCAAAAAACACCTGCAAAAAAGCTATGGTTCTTCCTTCCCGTCTGGCTGCCGAAAGCATATAATAAAACGAACCGAAGCCGATCACGAAAAAGCCCGCATAAAAATATGCCGGATTAAAAACCGTTATCATCACTGCAAACAGCAGATAGAATAGCCAGAGTGTCTTCTTTTTCTTCCGGAGCATTCCTTTGATGCGTCCCGGATGCAGGAGCAGATCCCGCAGGATCGCAATAAAGACCAGCCCCCAGATCAGGATCACCATCTTGCCCAGCCGGATCACATCCACAAACTCGTAATTGCACAGGTCCGGGATCAAATGCTGCCCATAGGCCACATGGCTGCCCAGATAACTGACCGGAATCCAGATCAGAGACCAGATGTTCCGCCAGAACTTCACCGGAAAACCGGCCAGCACCAGTCCGCCCAACGCCACACAGAATTTGCGGAACGCCACCGCCTGTCCGTAATTGTCCCCGGCATTCATAAAAGAAATGCCCGCACATATAGCAAAATAGACGCAAACGGTCATCACCGGCCTGCGCCAGATTGCTTCTTCGATCAGTTTGGTCTTACACCATTGCACGATATCGTTTGGTGTCTGCTTGCTCGTACTCATGTTTGTTTATCTGAATTTTGTTCAGATACATCTTCCTTTTTCACGATCTGCTTGATGATATACTGTGGCGAACGGTTCATACTGATGTAGATCCGCCCCACATACTCGCCGATCAGTCCAAGCATGATCATGATCATACCGCCGAAAAATACCAGGATCGCCGCCAGGGATGCAAACCCCATCACGCGGTCCGGCAGCACAAAATGCTGGATGATGATCACGATGCCGTAGATGAATCCCGCCAATGCGCTGATCACGCCAAATATCGTTGCAATCCGCAGCGGCTTCACCGAGAACGAAGTAAAACCGTTCATCCACAGCCCCAGCAGTTTTTTTAACGTATAACCGGACTCTCCCACTTCACGGTTCCGGTGATTGATATCCACGTTGACAATATTCTTGGTCGCCCGCAGCACCAGCCCGATCACATAGGGATACGAATTCTCATAGCGGATCATATCGTCCACGATATAGCGTTTGGCAGCAAAATAGCTGGACACATACAGCGTCTTCGGCTTATCCAGCATCACCTCTGCCATCTTCTCATTCACATAGCTTCCGAAATTACGAAACAGGGAATGCTTTTTGTGCGAATACCTGGCATAGGCCACATCTGCGCCGTTCTCCAGCGCCTCCAGCAGTTTGTCCGCCTCATCCGCCGGGGTCTGTCCGTCATCGTCCAGGCAGATCACGATATCACCTTTCGTCTGACGCAGCCCCGCCATCAATGCGGAATGCTGGCCGAAATTACGTGCAAAATCGATGGCTGTGATACGCGCATCCTCCAGCGCCAGGTCCCTGATCACGTCAAACGTCTCATCCGGAGAACAGTCATTCACCAGGATGATCTCATAGTTATATTTTGTGAGAGTTTTCATCTTCTCCCGGATCTCCGCCACCACATCGCCGATGGTCTGTGCCGAGCGATAGCAGGGAATCACATAACTGACCGTCTGCATTAATCTTTCCCTTTCTTCATAAACACGATTCTTTTTCTGCTGCCATCCAGCAGTTCTTCCCTGCTCAATTCCGAACAGATCTTAAATCCGCAGCTTTCATACAGACGAATGGCCCGTTCATTGTCTTCCAGTACACGAAGCGTTACCTCGTGCAATTTCATCTCTTCAAATGCATATCGTAACGCAAGGTGAAGCACTTCCGTTCCGAACCCCTGTCCGAGAGCATCCTTTTCGCCGATAAAAATGCCGAATTCAGCACTATAGTTTATCGGATCGATGTGTGAAAAATACTGGCTGCCGATCTCCCTGTCATTCTCCCGCATCACAATGATGAACTGCTCTACTCTGCCGGTCTCTACCTGTTCGACCAGCCATTTTTCATGGTCTTCATGGGTCACCTCGGTCCGATAGATAAAGTGTTCCACGACATGCGGCATATTACGCCAGCGCACGATCTTGTCGGTATCCGACTCCGTCATGCGTCGAAGATAGACACGCTCTCCTTCAATCCGCTGTATCCGTTCAATGCATTGTCTCTGTTCCTCTGTCATTTATCTCCTCAAGAATTGCCTCTACTCAATATGATAAATATGAAACCATGCCGATTGCGCCTCATTACAGGCTACCGTATCGATCCGTCTTATTTCACTGCCGAAACGTTTTTCCAGCCAGCATGCCATTTCAGACGGGGTAAGGCCATTCCATCCGTTCCGATCTCTGCAATCCTCCGCCGGATCAGGGCTTTCTGTCAATACCGGCTGTACTGTATTTCTGAAAACACAACATACATCTCCTCCGGTAAACAGCGACGGTACATCTTCATACCCAAAGCGCTCCAGTTTCCTTTTCTCCAGGGGGCTCCCGTACAGCCAGCCACCCATGAGCAGAACATTTCCGTCTGCTTCTCCTCCGACCTGAAATACCGGTGCTGTATGGTCCACCGTTGCGTAGGTCTCTACCAGATATAATTGCTGCGGCCTGTTTGCCATATAAGAGTATATCACATCATCACATTGATTTACAGAACTTTGTTGACGATAACCTTTTACCGAGTTTCCCCCAACAAAAAACGCAGCGATCAGGCTGACCGCGCACAGGATCCTTACCATCCATCTGCTTCTTTCCAAAAGCGGCCACAACACAGCCAGCAGCAAAAACAGCTCTATCATATACAGCGACACCATAACCCGTTCCGGTGTACGCCCCCGCCAGAGCAGCCATCCATAGAGAAGGATATGCAAAAGTCCGCTTCCGCACACCGCTCCCCCGAGAAGATACCTTCTTTCTGTGATAATCCGTATGATCACTGCCACATAAAAAACAATCAGTAAGTAGGCATAAGGAAAATCAGCTTTTTTCGTCCCCAGCGTATTCGTGCGTATATCATATATCACATTTTTCAGCTTCTGCACCTCTGATACCGTACGGGACGGCTCCTGAAAGTCTGCCATCTTCTGCAGCCGTTCCGTCGTTACGGATGTCTCCGGCAGCAGATCATAATAACGATATAACGGATAGGCTTCCTCCGTTACCCCGCATTCTCGGTAGTATTCCACAGCTTCATCGCTTTCCCATACCAGCGTATAGTCATACAATGCCGTTCGTGCCTCATTGAGATTCAAAAAATCCTGCCACTCTCTGCCGGCATAAGCTGCCGAATGCAAGGCATAAAGACTGATCCATGCCACCACAAACCCCAGTCACGGAAACACCTGTTTTTTCAGCCATTCCGTTTTCTTCTCCTGCTTCAGAAAACAACTGAGCTGAGCAATACCCAAAAACGGAAGGAGCATAAAAAACACCTGTGAACGGATCTGATCACAGAGAAGCAGCATAAAAAAGGCCGGCAGTAAAGAGCGGATCTGTTCCCTCCTTGAATCACTGTCTTTTGTCTGAAGCAGCAGGAAGATTCCCGTTGCACCGGCGCAGGCCGCCACTACGGTATAATGCGGCTGCCAGAACAGCGGAAGTGCAAATAGCATCACCAGAATATAGACTAATACGGTCTTGAGACTTCGCGTCTTTCCTTCCCCCATACATTTATACAGGATCAGCAGCACGCACAGGAACACAGTCCCGCACAAAAACAGCCCAAACCATGGGATCATCGGCAAAATACGATAGAGCAGTGATAATAAAAAAGATAACGGCGCCCGCATATATACAGTATGCAGATCCGGGCTGCCGCTATAAGTCCCTGAAAGCACCGATTGGATTTGCAGATCGTCATTCAAAACATAGAGGGGAGTGCCCACTGACATTATAGCCGCAAACGGTATCCCCATCAGCAGCAATAGCGTCAATAAGCGCCCCCATGTTCTCTCTTTTTTCATATAATCCTACTTATAAAACTCTTTGATCCGGTCAATGATGTATTGATTCTGTTCTTCCGTCAGTCCGTAGTACAGCGGCAGTCTGGTCAGACGCTCGCTTTCCTTTGTGGTATACACATCTTCCCCGGCAAAACGCCCGTACTTCTTTCCGGCCGGTGCGGAATGTAACGGAATATAGTGGAATACCGAAAGAATGTGGGATTCCTTCAGGTAATCGATCAGCGCCGTACGCTCCGTATTGTCTTTGGTCTTGACATAAAACATGTGCGCATTATGTATGCAGCCTTCCGGTACCACCGGCAATTCCAGCTTACCGGCATCCTGCAATGGTTTCAAGCCAGCGTAATAGGTATCCCAGATCTTTCTTCTGGCCTGATTGATCTCATCCGCGATCTCCAACTGTGCGTATAGATACGCTGCATTCATATCACTGGGCAGATAGGATGATCCCGCCTCCTGCCATGTGTATTTATCCACCTGTCCGCGAAAGAAACGACTGCGGTCAGTCCCCTTTTCACGGATGATCTCCGCCATCTCAATAAACTTCTCATCACGAAGCAACAGCGCGCCGCCCTCTCCCATGCTGTAGTTCTTGGTCTCATGAAAGCTGTAGCAGCCCAGATCACCGATGGTGCCCAGTGCCTTACCTTTATAGCTCGCCATTACTCCCTGCGCCGCATCCTCGATCACATACAGATTATGGCGCCTGGCAATATCCAGAATGGTATCCATTTCACAGGCCACGCCGGCATAATGCACCGGTACGATGGCTTTGGTCTTTTCCGTGATCGCCGCTTCGATCTTTGTCTCATCGATATTCATAGTATCCGGGCGGATGTCCACAAACACTGCCTTTGCTCCACGCAGAACGAAAGCATCTGCCGTAGAAACAAATGTGTAGGAAGGCATGATCACCTCATCGCCTTCTTTGATATCGATCAGCAGCGCCGCCAGTTCCGTCGCATGCGTACAAGACGTGGTCAGCAGACATTTCTTCACCTGCATCCGTTCCTCAAACCATGCATTACATTTCTTTGTAAATGCTCCGTCACCGCAGATCTTCTGTGCCTCGATACACTGACGGATATACTCCAGCTCTTTCCCCGTATGAGGTGGCACATTAAACTTGATACTATATTCACTGTAATTTTTCATAGACAATAAATTCCTCATTTCGATAGATTATCTCATATCCTCTATTATATATAAATTTCTGCAATAGGGAATACTTTTTTTTCATATCTCCGCTGTATTCCGGCATTTTTGCCGCCGTAATGATCCAAAGATCCTGATCCTTCAGATCCGCCAGCTCTTTTTCCATATCGGCATAGGCATAACTGTCCAGATCCGGCCACAAATTGGATAATGCCGGCGAAAGCCCCAGTGCATAATGCAAGCCGGGCAGATTGCCGTAGGTAAGCAGTCTGACATCCGGAGAATGCCCCACCGCCCGGGCCAGTCCTTCGATTGCCTCTTTATGTGCCGCATTGGTATACATTCCCTCAAGAACTATACATGAATTACCCATCCGGGTATTTCGCAGAGCGCCTTCCTCCCCGTCCTTAAAGGTATAGATACTTCCGAACAGAACACACTGGATCGTAAATAACGCAAGAAACGCCACTTGCATATAGCGCAACGGATAAAACCACGCTTTCCGCTCTTGTGACTGTACCCACTTTCCCAGCAGCCGGATTCCGACCGGTGCGATCAGAAACATCTGATTCAAAACCGCATACAGGTGATTGTTGCTGCCCAGCGGTACTGCCATAAGTGCCGTCAAAGCAAAGAATGCAAGCTTCTTATCCTCACGTAAAAGCGTCTTATCACAAAGCGGAGACGCAATATATGCAAAAAGCAGCAGAAACACAAAAAGCAGGATTGTTCCGATCCCGAAGATACTTCCGTTATTATAATACTTTGTGGTGCATACGCCGTTCCGAAAATAATATACGAACAATAGCATTATGCCACACAGATACATGATCGTCTTGGGCAGAAAAAAACGTTCCTTTTGAAGGCTGAACATTACGGTACCGAGCAGAATTCCGGCCAGCAAAAACAGAAACCACTTTGCCCCGAAAAGGTATCCGCCGGCAATCGCCTTGAGCATCGCCCCCATGGAATAGCACCTGCATCTCCGGCAGAAGAAGCAAACAGGCTGCTCACCCACTGTACCATACCGCCCATACCGTCCATCGCGCCCTGCACTCCGCCACGCCCCGCTTCCGATAGGATCAGGATCAGAAAAGCTGCCACAATACCGCAGCTATATCCCCCAATGCAGATACCGGTGGCTTTTGCAAGCTCCTTCGGACGGCCTGCCAGATGATACCATACAAAAAGGATCCAGATGCAATACACCAGATTGGAGATACGTACCGGAAAAGCCAGCCCCAGTACTACACCCGCCAGAAACAGCAGACGTTCTTTCCCTGTTTCCGACCAGCTCCACAAAAGCAGCCCTGCAACCGTAAACAGCAGATACGACAGGTAATTATACAGGATTACCGTAGGACACCAGCATAATCCCAGAGCAATCATCTCTCCTAAAAACAGGATTGCCGGTGAAATACGTTTTTTGAATACAAAATAGACCGAAAGAGAGGTTACGAGCGGCAAAAGACGTGTCAGCACGTTCATCCACAGGAGCCTGCCGCCGGTGATCTTCATGAAAAGATGTCCGCACAGATTTGCCAGATAGGTAGCGTAGATCCAGTCACCCTTAAGCTGCCCGAACTGCTCATAATTCCCCAGACTGTAGGTGGTATCCGTAAGATCTGCTCCCTGATTGACCCCCAGAAACGCAAAGATCACCAGTAGTGCCGGGAATATAAACGTTTCCATCCATGGGTGCTGTAATATCTCCGGCGTCCGCTGATAAAGCTTTCTAAAAATATTCGGTTCCTTTTCTCCCGATTGCGGCGCTGCCATTACTGTTCCTTCTCTGCTCCGGGCTCTTCCTTCTTTTCCAGGAACTTTTTACGTGTCACAAAATTATAGAACATGACCACACCGGTGGCTGCGATCTTTGACAGTGCCGTTGCCAGATTCTCATTGATCAGCCGATTCAGCCAGTTCCAGTTCGCATAGATCACATCCATGCAGATATAAAGGATCACTTCGTTGATCACCAGACCACCTGCGCTAAGTGCCACAAAGATCACAAACTCTTTCCTGCGATCCATATCCTCCTTGCGTTCAAAAACAAATTTAAAGCTCAGTATGTAATTGAATACTACAGAGACAAGAAATCCGCAAAAGCCGGCCACGAGATAATGAACGCCGATCACTTTCAGCAGCATCGTAACGCCCATATCGATCAGGAAGCAGATCCCGCCAACCGCTCCGAATTTTATGATCTGTTGAAATAATTTATTCATGCTTTTTTCCTACATTCTCCTATCGATTGATCTCATTATTTTCTGCCCGAATCTCATTCGGCCGTCCCTATATTCTATTTCCGGTTCCACATACCGTACCATTCGGCAAACTTTCGCAGCCCCTCGTGTAAAGGCGTCGACGGCTTGAAACCATAATCTCTTTCTAATGCCGAGGTGTCGGCGTAGGTCACTGCCACATCCCCGGGCTGCATCGGCAGCAGTTCTTCGTGTGCCTGCAGGTCAAAGTCCTCCGGCAATATGCCCACACGGATCAGTTCTTCCGAGAGAATCCCGATGAACTCCATCAGATCTACCGGTGAAGAATTTCCGATATTGTATACCGCATACGGCGGAACCGGCAGTCCGTCTTCCCCGGTCACACGTTCCGGCGCTCCCTGCATCACCAGCCGGATGCCTTCGGTCACATCATCCACAAAGGTAAAATCCCTCTTACAGTTGCCGTAATTAAAGACCTTGATCTTCTCTCCTTTGCGCAGTTTCTCCGAAAAACCGAAATACGCCATATCCGGGCGTCCGGCCGGTCCGTAAACCGTGAAGAAACGCAGTCCCGTAGACGGAATCTGGTACAGCTTGCTGTAAGCATGCGCCAGCAGTTCGTCCGTCTTTTTGGTCGCCGCATAAAGCGACACCGGTTTTTCCGTCGGATCCTCCGTGCTGTATGGGATCTTTGCATTGGCTCCGTAAATGGACGAACTGGATGCATACACGAGATGCTCCACGCCTTCGGCCCCGTCATCATAACTATGCCGGCAGGCCTCTAAAATATTATAAAAACCGATCACATTTGCTTCAATATAGGCGTCCGGATTCTCAATGGAATAACGTACGCCCGCCTGTGCCGCAAGATTGACCACAACCTGAAAACGATACTCTGCAAACAGCTTTTTGATCAGTTCCGCATCTGCGATGTTTCCCTTCACAAACTGCCAGCTGCATGAGGAATGCGCCGCCGCTTCTTCGATCTGCTGCAGACGGTATTCCTTGATCGACACATCGTAATAGTCATTTACGCTGTCCAGCCCGATGATCCGCGTCCCCTCGCATTCCGCAAGCAGCCGCAGCACCAGGTTCGCCCCGATAAAACCGGCCGCTCCCGTCACCAGTATGGTCTTATTGTTCAACTCAGTTTTCTTCATCGGTTTCCGCCTTTTTTGCCGGTTTCTTAAAGACTAACAATTTGCTCAATACATAGTTCAGTACAATGACCGCAATGCTGACGATCACGTATTTTGACAGGAACTCATTCACATGCAATACGACTACCAGCAACAGCATCATACCTTCATCAACACCAAAGGAAAACAGACGCGCTCCCACAAATGTCGCAAACTCCTTTGATACTTCCGCAAAGCCGGTCTTCGTGCTGTGGAACACAAAGATACGGTTAGTAACATAGGCAAAGATCACGGAGAATACCCACGATACTGCGTTGGCCGCTGCCACACGTACAGCATCCTCCATCCCCGCAAATACCCCCCCGGCAAAGATCGGGTAGGTTACCCATGCCACAACCGTGGTCATAAAACCGACGATCAGGTAATCCCACACTTCCTTCTTTGCAAAGTAAATCCCCATGCCCCAGTCGATCAGTTTCTCAATCTGGTCAAACAGGATACTCCGCAGCGCATCCACAAGGATGCCCACAATAAAGATGATCAGAACCGACAGGAGCATATGCAGGATACGTGCCGGGCCATAGGCCTTGTTTACCCCCAGCCACTCCGGCCAAGCATAACGCAGCAGCAGATGCTCATGCAGCAGATACACGCCAAAGGTATAAGGCGCTATACGTGCTAATACATCCATCACCAGATTCTTCTTCGGTTTCCAGTTCACAAAAAAGCAGAACAGGCCAACCGATGCGCAAAGGACCAGGATATGGTTGTAATCGTCCATAGTCGTCAGCAGATAGGCAAAACCCTGATCCAGAAAGCCAAACCGGAACGTTTCAGCCTTCGCCGCTGCTTCTGCTGCCGAATCCACGACCATTTGCCGCAGGCCGCCCACCATCAGCATTCCCAGCGGGATCATTACTGCACAGATCCCGTAACATAACAGGCTCTTTTTTCCGGTCTGAAGGAACGGGATCCCGTGGAGCCGGATATAGGCCGCCACGATGTACAGACAGAGAAACCACAGGATGCTTACTCCGTGATCGTCCATCGCCAGTTCCGCCGGTACCAGCGACTTCGGCAGGCTCAACACGCAAAGCAGGGTCAGAAGCAGCATCAGATGCTGCTGTTTTGACATCTTTTTGACCGCCGCTCCCAGAAACGGCGAGAACAGATACAGTAAAAGATAAGAACTTGCAAACCAGTAGTGGTTATTCACCGCCGGCAGGAAGAAATACTGCAGATTATAAAAATTCAGATACGTTCCCCTGTCTGCGATCCCTGTGATCAGACAGATCGCCGCCACCAGAACGCTGTAGAAAAACACCTCGCACCACAGTTTCACCAGACGCCGCAGGGTAAAGCGGCTGTCGATCAGGAAGTAACCGCTGATCATCACATAGAGATTGACCGATACCAGACAGAATGCCTCCAGGAACCAAAAAGCAAGGTTGCTTCCGCTGTGATCCCCGTCCAGCCGGTGCAAAAGTCCGCCCTTATCCAGGTAGTGCAGCATGATCACCATCAGCATGGCAATTACCCGCAGCACCTCAAACTTTGCCTCCCGCGGCTTTTTGCTCTGCATTACCACCGTCGGTCCGTTCAACGCCTTCTCAAAGACCAGTTTGGTCTCGTCTTCGGAAACCTTTGTATAGCCCAGATCCTCAAACACCTTACGGGATGCCTCATTCTCCGGCTTTACTTCCGCGATCAGCGCCGTATATTTTTCGGTGAGTTTTTCCTCCAGTTTCGCCAGCATCTGCTTTGCGATGCCACGTCCCCGGTATTCCTCCCCAACGCTGTAACTGATCACACCTTTCTTCGGATCGGACTGCGCCTGTCCGACGCGCACCTGCCCTACCGGCAGAAGAAAATCCATGCATACAAAACTGTCGATGCTGTCCTTTTCCAGCATCCACGCAAACCATTTCTGATGCTCCTCCCACCCGATCTGTTCGGTAGAAAAGGATGCGCTGCGCACTGCCGGATCATTGGCCCAGCGGTAGAACAATTTACAATCGGTCTCTAGTGTTTTTCGAAGATAATATGACATGAAAACTTATTCAATCCTTACAAATAATATATTGACCCGCAGCCTGCATCTCATACGTGATGCAATAAGCGGTATTTCATCTCCGCGATCTCCCAGTCCTTTTCGGTATCGATGTCCTGCACATTCTCCTCATCCTGCAGGAATGCCGCCGTATGCGTCATCACGATCCGCTTTTCTTTCAGGAACGAAGTCGTACGCAGACAGTAAAATTGGCCGCTGTCGTGATACTCCGGTTCCAGATCCTGGGAACGTTTCAGCTGATCCTCCGGATAGTGTGCCACGAGTTCGCCGTCCCGCAAAAGCAGCGCACGTCTGGGCGGAAACGAAAACTGCACCACCGGCATCACGGTATCCGCGTTTCCTTCCGTCAGAGTCTTCATTGCCGTCTGCAAAGCTTCTGCCGTCACAAAGGGGGCCGTGGGATAAATGCAGCACAATGCATCATAATGCATCCCCCGAGCTTCATATTCCGCCAGCACCTCCAGCAGCACATCCGCCGTGGTGGAATGATCATCCGCTGTATCTTTGCTTCTCAGAAACGGCACCTCCGCGCCGGCATCCTTCGCCACCTGCGCGATCTCTTCATCTTCCGTCGAGACCATCACGGTATCAAACACGCCGCTTTTTAACGCCGCTTCGATGGAATAACAGATAATGGGCTTGCCCAGAAAATCTTTGATGTTCTTTCTCGGTATTCTTTTACTGCCGCCCCGGGCGGTGATCACTGCCAATGTTTTCATTATTTCCGCACCTTCTTTATCAAACCGCGATATGCAAATAATAACACATAGTAAACAAAAAACAACAGATTGGATCTCAGATGCATCTTCACCAGCTTTTGGTCTTCCGCCGGCACCAGCTTCTGAAAATACGGATTTTCCGGCAGATCCGGATATTCCTTTAATATCATATTCCGCAGATAAGCCGTATTCCCCGGTTTTCTGTTCTTTCCGCTATACATATAAGAAAACAGCGTCGTCACATAAGCCAGCTCCGAAAAACGGAACATGATCTCATCATGATACTGCTCCAAAAAGCCCCGTTCCCGGCATTCCTTCAACAGCAGTTCCCCGGCATTTACGCGGTCCAGACATTTTTCCCAGCTCACATGATGGGTCGTGGAATCTGCTACCGTAAGGTAATAATACAGCGGCTCCGGCACCCGTTCAAAATGCGTAAAGTACATCGACCAAAGTGGTGATGCACAGTTGTCTTCATAAAAGATCCCTTCCGGAAATGTCAGACGGTTCTTTTCCAGCAGCTCTCTTTTATAGATCTTCACGACTATGCTTCCGGAACGCAGGATCCACTTTTTATGCTTTTCCGCATCCAGGATCCCCGTCTGCTCCGTCGTATTGTTCTCGACTACCTGTCCCGGGGTAAAACCGTATTCCGTTACCAGTGAGTAATCACAGCCTGCTACATCGGCGCCGGTTTCTTCTGCCTTTTTCAGCAGTTTCTCATACATCTGCGGATCGACAAAATCATCACTGTCCACAAAACCGACCCATTCGCCCTTCGCTTCGGCCAGCCCGCGGTTCCTTGCCCCGCCCTGGCGATGGTTCTCTTTGCACAGGATATAGCGGAACCTCTGCGGATCATTCTTCTCTCCGTAGTCTTTTAAGATCTGCGGTGACGCATCCGAAGACGCATCATCCACGGCGATGATCTCAAAATCCTCCGCCGTCTGCGCCAGCAGCGAATCCAGACAGTGTTTTAACTTGTCCTCCGCGGCCATATTATAGACCGGCACGATAATGGATAAACGCATAATCTACTCTTTATTCGGCCAAAAGCTTCTGCGCGATCCGCTCCGCCCCTCTGCCGTCCGTCAGTTTCCGTAATCTCTGCGACATCTTTTTTCTTAAGGACGCATCCCGCATCTGCTCCAGCTGTGCCTGCAGCGTCTCTTTTGAAAAACCGTCAATATGGATATAACCCGCAAACAAAAACAGCTCTCTTTTCGCAAAAGCCTCTGCGTTGGGAATCTGGTTGTCCGCCAGCGCATAACAAATGCCCGGCGTGCCGGTGGCCGCCAGTTCATATAATGTCGTTCCTGCGGCCGTGATGGCCAGGTCACTGTTTTGCAGCGCCTCTTTCAGGTTCGGTATCGGTCCGCTGATCGATACATTCTCCAGCGTCTCCGCCCGCTGTTTCAATTCCGGCAGATCCGGATCCAGTGCCCCTGCGATCAGGGTAAAATGGATTCCCCGCCATGCGGTCTGCTCTGCCACCATTTTTAAAAAATGCGGCAGGAAATGCACCGGATCGGTCCCTCCGCTGACCACCAGGACTTCCTTCAGATCATCATGTATTACATGTTCCGGAAGATCCCGGTAGATCCGGTTCATGGGCATATAAGCCTCACCCAGAAGAAGCTGCGATTTCGGATACTCTTTGGCATAGTCATAATTATCCGCATACATCCCGTAGCAGATCAGGGTATCCACCGTCCAGATCCGCTCATGCAGATCGTCAATATACGCTGTCCGCACCAGTTCCGACATCGCCTGCAGATACGTGTCAGGCACAAAATAACTGTCCACCAGATACACTGCATCAGCGCGGTCATAGATGCCCAGCTCTTTGAGTTTTTCTTTTATAGCCGGGACTTCGGAATCAAATGCGTCAAAAGACCGGTTCAGACAGTCCACCGGAAAACCGGCCTCCTGCGGCAGTTTCAGGGAAACCGGCTCTGCAACTATAAACGTCACCTCTGCTCCCATCTCTCTTGCCGCTTCCGCGATGTTTAAACATCGGCGCATATGGCCGGTGGCTGTGGCCGCATTTGCTTCCGTACGAATCACTAATTTACGCAACGGTTACACCCAGTTCTTTCTCTGCTGTTTCCAGTACCAGCGCGATCACCTTGTCCATATCCAGATACTGGTAGATGCCCAGTCGTCCGCCGAAGATCACTTCCGGATGCTGCGCTGCCAGCTCTTTATACTTCGCATACAGCGTATTATTCCGCTCATCGTTGATGGGATAGTAGGGTTCATCCCCCTTTGTCCACTGCTTCGGATACTCTCTGGTGATCACCGTCTTCGGGTTCACCACACCCTGCTGGCAGCCCATCTCAAAATGTTTATGCTCAATGATACGGGTATAAGGGATCTCGAATTCCGTATAGTTCACCAACGCGTTGCCCTGGTAGTTTTCCTCATCCAGCAGCTCCGTCTCAAAACGCAGACTGCGGTATTCCAGCGTTCCGTAGCATTCCTCAAAATACTGGTCGATCATCCCGGTAAACACGCGCTTTTCCGCAATCCCGTCGAAGTACGCACGGTCAGCAAAATAATCGGTATTCAGCCGTACCTCGATTCCGTCCAGCATCTTTTCCACCATTTTGGTATAGCCGCCGATGGGAATGCCCTGGTACGGATCGTTAAAGTAGTTATTATCATAAACAAATCTTACCGGCAGTCTGCGGATGATGAATGCCGGCAGTTCCGTGCATTTGCGCCCCCACTGCTTCTCGGTATAGCCCTTTACCAGCTTTTCATAGATATCACGGCCCACCAGACGGATGGCCTGCTCTTCCAGGTTCTTCGGTTCCGTGTTCCCCGCTTCTTTGATCTGCTCTTCGATCTTTGCCTTTGCTTCCGCAGGTGTACGCACACCCCACATCTGTGCAAATGTGTTCATATTGAACGGCAGGTTATACAGCTCGTCTTTATATCTGGCCACAGGGCTGTTTGTATAGCGGTTCATCTCCGTAAACTGCTGCACATAGTTCCATACCTTCTTATTTGACGTATGGAAGATATGCGCGCCGTATTTATGCACCTGGATGCCTTCGACTTCCTCGGAGTACACATTGCCCGCAATGTGATCCCTGCGCTCGATCACCAGGACTTTCTTGCCCGCTTTCTTCGCTTCATGCGCAAAGATTGCACCATACAGACCTGCTCCGATGACTAAATAATCGTAATCCATGATGTAACCCGCCTTTTTGTTCAATTCTCATTATATTTTATAACTTTATGATCGTACCTGGCTTCCCCTTGAGGGCGCTGTGTGCCAGTGGCACACGTTTAGCGCGGACCCGGCAAGGCGAGACAGGTGTCAGCGAAGCTGACTGATGAGGTGTTTCCATACTAAGCAATATACTATCTCTATGCTGAGTTTTCCACCTCATCCGGCCTTCGGCCACCTTCCCCTCAAGGGGAAGGCAAGACAGATATCAGTATCCTGTCATAATATCTAACAAGCTCTCATAAGTAATCACTTCACAGGCTTCCCAATATCCCTTACTTCGAAAGCCCCGATTCAACAGATAGACGGGCACCTGCAGTTCCTGTGCTGCCGCATACTCGTTTTCGGTATCGCCCACAAGCATCAGATCAGCACCTGCCCGCTGCAGTTCCTGCGCTGCTGCGACCTTTTCCGCTTTCGCATTTCGCGGATCCACCACGATCACCCGGGATGCGTAATCCCGGATCTTCAGGCGATCCAAAGCAGCGTATAACCCTTGCCGGCTCTGTCTGGCCGTCAGATAGATGATCGTATCGCCCTGTTCTTTTCGCCCTTCGAGAAATGGAATCGTATCATTATACAACTGATCCAGCTTCAGATACTCTTCCTCTTCAATATGCGCCTGCCATTCCCTCTGGATTTCGCCGGCCTTCGCATCCTCCAGATGCAGGATCTCCGTCAGATACTGCTTTCCGGAATGGCCATCCGCTTTATACTGCATATATCCTGCTGCATCAAATTCCCCTGCCTTTTCCGGGCAATATTGTTTCAGCAGTTTCGCCATCAGCACCCAGTGTCTTTTTGTCGAGTCGATCAGTGTTCCGTCCAGATCCAGCAGGCAGATCATCGTATCACAACCTCCTGATAAACTCGCAGCACATGCTTCACTGTCGGATCGGGTGTAAGCCACGCCCTCGGAACCTCATATCCCAACAGATTGGCGATCAGGGCTCTGGACAGCTGGAAGCCTGCCGCTTCCGATAAACCTCCGCCTGCTGCGATCCGGAGGTTCACATCCATGACCAACCACTCATTATCACATTTTGCAAACTGAATATTAAATGCCGGCGGCAACTCGCAAAGCTCCGAAAAATGTTCTACACACTCCTGTAATTCCGGCAGTTTCGGAAATGCCGCCTTGGTGCAGACGCCGCTTTTGGCCTCCAGACGCTGACGTACAAAAGTGCTTACCGTTTTGCCGTCACAATAGCCTTCCACGGTAACTTCTTCGATCTGCCCCGGCAGGTCTCCCCGCCCCCGCAGGTCCGGCTGTAATACCGTTTCTTCCCAGTCGATCTGTTTCTCCTGCGCTTTCAGTTCCGCGCCCCGGATATGCCGCAGGCCCATAGCCCCGAAGCCGTCACGCCTTTTTAGTACGTAATCCGCATTATCTTCGATCACAAAACCATCTTTTCCGGGCCGGTAAAGAGGCACCGTCGGGATATTGTTCTTTCTGCAGAATTCGTACAGATTCCGCTTATCATTCAATAAAGCTTCCGTCCGCATCAGAGGCGATGCACTGGTCACACCCAGCATCGCAAATTCCTCACGATCCTGTGCAAACAATGACTGCTCCCATGGGATCAGCGGAATGATCGCATCGATTTTTTCCTTTTGTAACAGGGAATACATATACTCCGCATAGGAAGGATCATTCACGGGCTGTACCTGAAAAAAGGCATCTGCGATCGTTGCAGCTGCCACCAGTTCCCGCGGATTCGTGTCCGTAATGACCAGCTCCGCATCCTCCGGAAAATACTGTTTCACCGTCTTACTGATCCGCCATCCGGAACCTGATCCTCCCGCCGTGATCAGTATTTTCTTCTTCGTACCCATAGGTATTATCTTACACCAAATCACGGCTTTTGTCTATTCCGTGTACCTAAATAAAGGGACGATCCCCCATCGGAAATCGTCCCCTGATGATTACTCGCAAAATGTTTAGTTTGTAAACATCTCCGTCCAATAATACCCGTAAGCACTGCCCTGCTGCTGTACCATGCCCACACCGATCTTGGTGTATGCCGGGTTCATAATGTTGCGCCTGTGGCCCGGAGAGCTCAGCCAGGCATTTGCCACTTCTTCTGCAGACCGCTGGCCGGCGGCAATATTCTCACCGGCCGCTCCGTAACTGATCCCGTATTCATTAAAGATCGTGAAGCAGCTCCGTCCGTCGGGGCGGTCATGCGAGAACACGCGAACCAACTCATTCGATCTCGCCCTGGATGCCGTACACAGTTGATCCGACTTCGTCAAAGGCGCCAGCCCCTCTTTCGTTCTGGCCTGATTGCACAGCGCGATCACCTGATCAACCGCACTACTGTCAGCCGAAACTGCAGGCTGCGGATTTGCAGCCGATGTTTCCGACTGTGCCGCCGTTGTATTCGTGATCGTTCCGTTGCCCTGACGGCCTTCCAGTTTGCCGGAGCTCATATAATGCATATAGTAAAACGGAAGCTGCTCACCATATGCCGCCTGCAGATCCGGATATTTTGCCTTATAGAACTGCACATTAAACTCGGCACAGCCCTGGCGTCCCTCCACCATACCATTCGTCAGAAAATGCGCCAGCAATGCATTCTCATCCGTACCGAGTACCGCTGCCAGATCCGGATACTTCTGTGCATAAAACTTTGCATCAAAAATCGACGCATACATTGCTGCCTGACCGGCCGCCTCTGCTTTCAATACAGCTGCAGATGACACATACATCATAACCAGAAGTGCCAATACCGCAAATATACGCTTACCTCTCCCTGCAACGAATCCATTCTTTTTTTCCATAAGCGTCACCTCTTTTTCCCTTCCATGAAAATATCGCCGGCAGAACATCTGCCGACGATATTATTGTAACAATAAACCACTTTTTCGTCAATGATGGCCAAATATTTTAGTCATCCTGCACAATTGTTTTTAGTTTTCTTTCTTTCTGGTCTTAACTGTAACAATTGCTCCGGCTGCCATAGCCATCAAGCCGATCACTGCAAATACGATACCTGCAATACTTCTCGGTCCGGTCTTCGGAACCTGATCCAGTACGGAACCGGTCACATCATAGTCACCACCTGTCAGTGTCTGAACCTTAATGCTGTCCGAATATACCGGTGTTTCAGGTACTTCTGTCAGGGATACTCTGGCACGTACTTCACTGCCTTCGTCCTCACGGGTCGGAACGTATACCATCTCGGTTGCCTGCGGGATATCTTCCCATTCATTGGTTTCCTGGTTCTTACGTTCCCACTGTACCTCAGCAACCTGCTCCGGCTGTACCGGAATGATCTCATTCACTACGATCGGCTGCTCCGGCTGTACCGGTGCCGGTGTTACTTCTGCTACCGTCGGAGCCGGTGTTATCTCTGCAGTTGTCGGTGCCGGTGTTACCTCCGCCGTTGTCGGTGTCGGGGTTACTTCTGCCGTCGTCGGTGTCGGGGTTGCTTCCGCTTCCTTTGTCGGTGTCGGCGTTGCTTCCGCTTCCTTTGTCGGTGCCGGGGTTACCTCCGCCGTTGTCGGTGCCGGGGTTGCTTCTGCTTCCTTTGTCGGTGCCGGCGTTGCTTCCGCTTCCTTTGTCGGTGCCGGGGTTGCTTCCGCTTCCTTTGTCGGTGCCGGGGTTGCTTCTGCTTCCTTTGTCGGTGCCGGCGTTGCTTCTGCTTCCTTTGTCGGGGCCGGGGTTACCTCTTCCTTCTCGGTCGGTGCAGGGGTTGCTTCTGCTTCCTTCGTCGGTGTCGGCGTTGCCTCTTCCTTCTCAG
>JAFWRC010000081.1 GCA_017508825.1 Lachnospiraceae bacterium | reverse complement strand
GATACAAAGATGGATGAAGCCCGTATTTCAATATCTTGTTCCGATACTGATCTTGTGTTTATATGTCTACGGGCTTATAACATTTGATTGGAAATAATGTGCTTTTGAGGGATCCGGATCAACAGAGGATGAATGAAAAAAGAAGGCAGAGCTGGTGCCGTATCTGCCATAAATGGACAGGGGAGAATGAGAAATGAAGAAACTTGCATTGGTGGTTTTCCTGACGCTGATGATCATTTGTACCGGGAGTGTATATGCGGCAGGACAGGATGATACAACAGAGAATACCGGAACGGAGGTCGGCTGGGAAGACTACAATGGGAAACGGATCGGTGTGCTTACCGGGACGTTGATGGAGGATGCCGCAACCACTTATTTTCCGGACAGTGAGTATTTCTATTTCAACAGTTATCAAGACTGCAATGCTGCGCTGCTGGCCGGCAGGATCGATGCTTATCTGGGAGATGAGCCGATGTGCAAGTCGGTGCATTTTGAACAGCCGGAGATCGATTATATCCATGACCGCATTACGAACCAGGAGTACAGTTTCGCATTCCGGAAGAATGACCCGCAGAGTGCGGCCCTGTGCGAAGAATTAAATGAATTTCTTGCGAAGATCCGTGCGGACGGTACCCTGCAGGAAATCGATGATATCTGGATGGGGATTGACGAAGACAAAAAGGTTGTGGACATGTCCGGCCTGACCGGAGAGAACGGGACGATCCGCGTGGTGACCACCTCTGTGGATATGCCCTGGTCCTACATCAAGGAAGGGAAAAATGTCGGTTATGATATTGATCTGATCGTGCGTTTCTGTGGGGACAGGGGTTATGCCCTTAAGATCGGGGATGTGGATTATGCAGGGCGTATCCCGGCAATCCAGTCCGGTAAATACGACTTTACCACGGATATGAACGTAACACCGGAACGCTCGGAAGAAGTGCTCTTCAGCGATCCGGTATGCACCGGCGGGATCGTTCTGGCGGTGCTTTCGGAAGATCTTGCCGTGAACGGACAAAACAGTGATGAGGTATCCGGCTCGGGGATTCCGGAGTATAAGACTTTTGAGGAGCTGAACGGAAAGACCATATCTATGCTGACCGGGGCGCCGTTTGAGGAACTGATCTCTTCCAAAGTTTCGGATGTAAAAGAATTCACCTATTTTACAACCATGCCGGATATGATGCTGGCGGTGAAAACCGGCAAAAGTGATGCCGGTCTTATGAATAATGCGGTGGCGGTGCTTGCGGCAAATCGCAATCCGGAACTGGCCGTTTTTCCGGAAAGTCTGGGAGAAACGGCTTTCGGATTGGCATTTGCCAAAGGTGACGGACGCTGTACGGAATGGCAGGCGGCATACGACCGTATCCCTGAGGAGACGAAGAATGCCCTTTGGGAAAAATGGACCGGTGCGGATGACAGTGCGAAAACGCTGCTGCAGCAGGATTGGCAGGGATCCAACGGTACTGTAAGAGTGGCTGCCTGTGATGCGCTGGAACCGATGAGTTACGTCGGACAGGATGGCAAACTTCTGGGACTGGATGTCGAGACGATCCTGCTGATCGCTCGTGAGCTGGATGTTCATGTAGAGTTTACGCCGATGGATTTTTCAGCGGTATTGTCTTCGGTAGGTTCCGACAAGGCGGATATCGGCTGCGGTTCCATCGTGATCACTGATGAACGGAAAGAGACGATGGACTTTGTGGAATACCTTCCGGCTTCGTATGTGCTGATCGTGCGCTCACAGACGGAAGAAACGGTGGATCAGACATTCCCGGGCAGATTGAAAGACAGCTTTCGCAAGACATTTTTAAGGGAAGACCGATATAAACTGTTCCTGCAGGGAATCGCCACGACACTGGTCATCACATTGCTCTCCGTTCTGTTCGGAACGGCACTGGGCTTTTTACTCTATATGGGATGCCGGAACGGCAATCCGGCGGCGAATAAGTTCGCGGGCATCTATGTATGGCTGGTGCAGGGGATGCCGGTGGTAGTGCTTCTGATGATCCTGTATTATGTGATCTTTGCCAAAGTGGAGGTCAGCGGAACGGTTGTAGCGGTCATAGCGTTTACCCTGGTATTTGGTTCGGGGGTGTACGGAATGTTAAAAATGGGCGTGGGAGCCGTTGATAAAGGACAGCAGGAGGCAGCGCTGGCATTGGGGTACGGGGATACCTATGCCTTCTTCCGTATCATCCTGCCGCAGGCGATACCGCATTTTCTGCCGGCCTATAAGGGGGAGATCGTGGCGCTGCTGAAAGCGACAGCCATTGTCGGATATATCGCGGTACAGGACCTGACCAAGATGGGAGATATCGTTCGCGGACGTACATATGAAGCCTTTTTCCCGCTGATCGCAGTAGCTGTGATCTACTTTATCCTTGGCGGGCTGTTCACCTTCCTGACCGGTCTGGCAGAAAAGTTCATCAACCCGAAAAGGCGGGAGCGGGAAGAAGTGTTAAAGGGGGTGCGTACCGATGATTGAGATCAGACATCTGAAAAAGAAATACGACAGTGTGACACCCTTAAAGGATGTATCCCTTACGGTCAGGGACGGTGATGTGATCTCTGTGATCGGACCGTCGGGAACGGGAAAGTCCACGCTGATCCGTTGCATTAATCTGCTGGAAAAACCAACCGACGGACAGATCCTGGTAAATGGTGAAGACATCACGGCAAAGGGGTATGATGTAAAAAAGGCAAGGCAGAAGATGGGGATGGTCTTTCAATCCTTCAATCTATTCGGACATCTGACGGTGATCGAAAATCTGATGATCGCCCCAATGGACCTTTTGAATAAGAACCGGCAGGAAGCCTATGACAAAGGCATGGAACTGTTAAAACGCGTCAGGCTGGCGGATAAGGCGCTGTCCTATCCTGATGAACTGTCGGGCGGGCAGAAGCAGCGTGTGGCGATCGCGAGAACCCTTTGTATGGATCCGGAGGTGATCCTTCTGGATGAGCCGACGAGCGCACTTGATCCCACGATGGTCTCTGAGGTGCAGGCCGTGATCCGGGGTCTGGCAAAGTCAGGTAAGACCATGATGATCGTGACCCATGAGATGGGTTTTGCAAGAGCCATTTCGAACCGCGTTATCTATATGGATGACGGGGGCATCTGTGAGGAGGGAACACCGGAAGAGATCTTTGAGCATCCGAAGCAGGAACGGACACGCCGTTTCATCCGAAGACTGAAAGTCTTTCAGATGGAGGTGACCAGCCGGGATTATGATTTTATCGCATTCAATGCGGAACTGGATAATTATCTGCTGAAGAATGATGTGCCGTCAGCAGAGAGAAACCGGATCCGGCTGGCAATCGAGGAAACGGTACAGCAGATCCTGCTCCCGCAGCTTGCGGATCCGCAGATCCATATCGTGGTGGAGTATTCTATGCAGGACGGTGGTACACGGATCGTACTGTGTTACGGAGGAGAACCTTTTGATATCCGGTATACGGAAAATGAGCTGTCTCTGGCGATGCTGAGCGGAACTGCAGAAGAGATCCGCTATTCCTATGATGAAGCAGAACGGAAGAACAGGGTGGAGATTAGCATAAAAACATAAGATTGGATTATAAGCCCCGTTGTAGTAATAAATATTGCTGTTTTGGGGCTTCTTTTTATGAAAGCTTGCGGGGGAGGCGCTTGCACTTTACTTGCACTTTATGATGTATATTTAAGTATAGAGTTCACATACGCTTTTTGGAGGGGAAAGATGAAGAAACTTGCGAAAAGAGGAAACATGAATGAAAGGATCGATGTTGCGCTGCGGAAGTTTCGCTCCAGGATGACATCGTATCCGCCGGGGAAAAGAAAAAAGCTGAACGCAGATGAGAAGGTGAAGTGATATGAAAAAATACGGAAAATTTGTTATCGGTGGCATCCGGCAGAAAGTATTTAACCTGGTGCTTTACTCCATGTTGCAGGTCATGATCGTGTATTCGGTAGTCATTCTGCAGCAGATGACGGATCTGAATGAGCTGGTCACGGAAACGAATGAACAGCAGAAGGAATCGATCCTGCAGATCTCGCAGACGACGATGGGGGCGGTGGTGGACGCCAATCTGGTCAGCAGCACGCAGCTTCAGGCGGAACTGGCCGACAATCTGTTCGGCGATACTGCCGGAGTAGTAGAATCCATCGCTTATTATACGGAACGGGTTTTTGCGGCGCCGGAAGATTACACTGCGAAGGATATTCCGCTGCCGGATCGGAAAAATGACGGTGTCGCGAGCGTACAGCTCCTAACGGAAGACGGTGTTGATCCTGCGGATCCTGTACTGGCGCAGAAACTGGGACTACTCGGGAATCTGTCGGATATGATGATGGCACTTTACGGAAATGCGAAGGTGGATTCGGTTTACGTGGCACTGCCGGACAGCGTGATGCTGCTGGTGGATGATCACTCCGGATCCAAATTTGACGAAAACGGAAAGATCGTCACTATCCCGATCCGTGAACGTGTATGGTATACCGGTGCAATTGAAACCGGAGGATTGTATTTTACGGATGTGACAAACGATCTGTTTACCGGCGAGATCAGTATCATGTGCTCGATGCCGGTATATCACAACGGAAAGCTGATCGCCGTTGTCGGAGCGGATCTTTTCTTAAACGATATGGCAGATGCGGCAAAGAATATGTCCGGAAATGGCAGCATAGTAGTGATCGTCAATCAAAACGGACATCTGATCTATTCGCCGCAGACAGAGGGGGCATTTAAATTAACACCCGAGGTGGCGGCAATGGATCTGAGAGAAGTGCAGAACCCGGAGGTTGCATCGCTTGTACGGGATGCTTTGGGCGAAAACACTGGTCTTCAGATCATAGATGCCGGAGATGAGCAGTATTATGCAGTCGGCGCACCGATCGCAAACGTCGGATGGGCGATCCTGTCTATCGTACCGAAATCGCTGGTGGATAGCCCGACACTCGCGATGGAGACACAATATGACGGTATCCTGAACGGGGCAAGGGATGCTTATGATAAAAACGTATCCAATGCAAAGCTCATAATAGCTGTTTTGCTGATCATTGCTTCCGTGCTTGGATTTGGCGCTTCGCTCATACTCTCCAAGCGGATGGTCAGGCCGTTAGAGGCGATCACGAACCGCGTGGGTGCACTGGGCGGGGAAGACCTGCAGTTCTGTATGGAAGATACGTATCGTACCGGTGATGAGATCGAGGTACTGGCGGAGTCCTTTGCGGCATTGTCTGCCAAAACACTGCAGTATGTAGATCAGGTGAAGCGCGCTACGGCAGAGAAGGAACGGATCGGAGCAGAACTGAACATGGCAACGGATATACAGACCAGCCAGCTGCCAAAACTGTTTCCTGCGTTTCCGCAACGGCCGGAATTTGATATCTATGCCAGCATGACACCGGCCAAAGAGGTCGGCGGTGATTTTTACGATTTCTTCCTGATCGATGACGATCATATCGGACTGGTCATGGCAGATGTATCCGGCAAAGGTGTTCCTGCGGCGTTGTTTATGATGGTTTCGAGAGTGCTGATCAAGTCACATCTGCAAAACGGCGAGTCTCCGGCAGAGGCTCTGGCCAATGTGAATGACCAGTTATGTGAGGGAAATGAAGCGGGATTGTTTGTGACAGTATGGGCAGCCGTCATACAGATCTCCAGCGGAAAAGGGGTCTCGGCAAATGCCGGTCACGAACACCCGGCGTTGCGCAGAGCCGGACAGCAGTATGAACTGGTGACCTACAAGCATTCCCCGGCAGTAGCACTTATGGAGGGGATGGTTTTCCGGGAACAGAGTTTTGAACTGCATCCTGGAGACAGCCTGTTTGTGTATACGGACGGTGTAGCGGAAGCGACAAATGCGGATAAGAAACTGTTTGGATCGGAGCGTATGCTGGAGGCGTTGAATTGCGATCCCGATGCTGCGCCGAAAGATGTCCTGACCCATGTCAGCGAAGGGGTAGATGCATTTGTGGCGGGGGCAGATCAGTTTGATGATCTTACAATGCTGTGTTTTAAGTACAACGGGTCGGAAGAGACGGGACAGAAGAAAGCATAAACATCATGTGCGGAAATGAATAAGCAGGAGGTTGCATATGGATAACAAAAGAATAATGGCGGTTCCTAAGGGATATGCGTATGCGGTCATAGCAATCTGTATACTGGGAATCATTGTCGGATCGTTTTTTGATTACAACATTAATGTGGCGCTTGCAAACAAAACAGACATCGGCGCTTTCTTTGCAACTTATGGTTCGTATTTTTCTTATTGTTTATATCCGGCAGCCGGGATGTGTATTTATAAGGGACTGGTCAGGAAGGGAGACCGTTTCAGGATGCTGGCTGTCGTGATCATGATCCTTTCCTATTTTATGGCGGTATATTACAGCAACAGCTATAACGGAGCAAAGGTAAGAGAACTGTTTGGATATGCTGCAGGAGAGTCATCACCATTGTTATCTTTCATGAGCTGGGGCTTCTGGGTAGTGTTATATGCCTGGGTTCCTATTGTGTGCTTCCGTGTTTTTGATGATGCAGACCCGGACAAACTGATCATGACTGGAACTGCGATACTGGCAGCAGGTATCGTCTCTGATAATGTCAATCTCTGGCTGAAACAAGTGGCTTCAAGACCAAGATATAAGTATCTTCTCACCCTTGAGGATCCCATGTCGGAATTCAGAAACTGGTGGCAGATGGTTCCGAATCTTGCCGGTTCGAATGATAGTTTTAAGAGCTGGCCCAGCGGCAATATGACAATAGCAAGCATGATGTTTTCACTGCCGATGCTCTCGGATGTTCTGAAAAAACGTTCCGAGAAGAAGAACAGGATCTGTTTTGCTATAGCACTGTGCTTTGTCATTATTTATGGTTATAACAGAATTCATATGACAAACCACTTCCTTTCGGATGTGTGTTTCGGAACACTGATCACATATGGTATTTATTCTGTTGTCAGTTCAGCTTTCCTTCGGACGGTTAAGGAAGAAACAGCAAATGACAGGACGGAAAAGAAAAGGAGAGGCAGAGAATGATACTTTATATCAATGCCTGTGTCAGGGCGGGATCCAGAACAAAGAGGATTGAATTATAGTGGTAGGATGGAAAAAAATGTGTCGGCTGCAGACATCGTTGACCTTGCAGATCTTTGTGTACACATTTATCGGTTTTTTTGCGACGAATCTGGTAAACGTGCTTGGTGTTGTGGTAGATGGAGTGGTGGTTGGGCATACGATGGGGGCGTTAGATATCAGCGCCAGCTCTCTGATGGCTCCGCTTACATTTGCTATTTCCATGTTCAGCGGGCTGATCAGTAATGGGGGGCAGATCGTCTGTATGGATCGTCTCAGTCATGGAAAAGTGGAAGAGGCAAAAAAAATCTTTTCCATGGCTCTGACGATATGTGTTTTTGTCTCTGTGACCTTCAGCACTTCCTTTATCTTATTCAGTCATTTGGCGATCGGGGTATTAGGTATAGACGAACAGAATCCGGCCTACGAGACAAGCAGGCTTTATATGATCGGGATTATGATCGGTGTACCCGGACAGATGCTATGGAATATCATTACGCAGGGGTTAAATATTGAAGGGGCGAGAAAACATGTGCTGACGGCTACGATCCTGATGACGGTAAGCAATATTATCCTGGATCTTGCCGTAGTGTATTGTTTGCATGGCGGGATGTTCCATATGGGGCTTACGACATCCATCAGCTATTACGTTTCATTAACGTATCTTTTGCTTTATTATCGAAAGAGTGACGTCTTATTAAAACCGTCTCTGGTAAAGCCGTCGATCCGTACGGGAGCAGATATTTTTTACAAGGGACTGCCAAGGGCTGTCAATAAATTCACCTCCTCGGTAAAGAGCAGATTTATCAACGGTATGCTCGGAATATCGTTAACGTCTGTGGGGTATGCAGCATATCATATGCAGAATCAGATCAACTATGTACTGAATGCGTTTATTTTTGGCATTGCCGGAACGATGTCGGTAATGTGTAATATTTTTTATGCGGAAGAGGATAAAAAACATATCCGGAAAACGATGCTGCTTACAACAGTGGCGGTAGGGATGGTTTTATTGGTACTTGGCTTAGGGATCAGTAACAATACCTTTTGCAAGGGCGTTATACGCTTTTATCTTGGAGAAAATGAAGAGGTCTTTCCGGTTGCCAGAATAGCCCTGGGGGCTTATATGATCGGTCTTTTGGGGCAGGCGGTTTCGGCTCAGCTGGCAAACTATTTTCAAACGACCAAAAAGATCATGGCGGCCAGCGCAATCTACATTCTGGATGATGTGGTACTTGTGTATTTCATGGTTAATAGTATTGTCGGTTATGCGGAAGCGAAAGGCTATACGGATGCTGTATTGCTGAATGCGGTTTTTTCGGGAGTAGCATTTGCACAGTGGATGATGGTCCTGCTTTTGCCTTTGTTCATACTTATCGTAAATCGACGATTCGGGATCGGGTGGGACTGGTGGCTGATGCTGCCGAAAAACTTTGGTATAAAGGCGGAAGATGAGGTTACGGCAGAACCGCAGTCTGTGGAAGATGCAGTGGATTTTTCTAAAAGGGTCTATGACCTCTGCATCGGAAAAGGGGTAGCCAGAAGGAAAGCGTATATTGTATCACTTGCAGCGGAGGAACTGATCAAAAATACGATAACATACGGATTTCAAAGTGGAAAAAACTGCAGGATGGAAACGCGGCTGGTGTGTAAAGGCGATGAGGTGATTTTGCGGATCCGTGATAACTGCAGCAGATTTAATCCGAAGGTTTATTATGAGACCGTCTATGAACAGCAAGATAAAACAAGCAGTATGGGTATAAGGATGATCATGGAAATGGCCAGAGAGTTTTCTTATACTACAGCGCTCAAGATGAATAATATTATGGTGAAAGTGTAAAGGAAACCTCTGTCGGTGGAAGGCCGGAATCTATGGTGAAACTGCTTTTGCCAGGGCTTTTGGTTGATCTGATACTTCCGCGTTTTTACAGTGAGACAAAAGGGTTTGTAAAAGAATGCCGCAGGAGTCGTATCGACCTTGACAAAGCTAACGATTTATACGGCCATATTTATTGATCCGAAGTACAGGATGAAGATTTATTAGAGAGAGCAGCTGAAAAGGGTGTGGTGAATCTATCAGACATCCCGGTTATCAGGGATGGACTTTCTATCTGGCAAGGGGATATCACAAGACTTTCGGTGGATGCTATTGTTAATGCCGCTAATTCGCAGATGCTTGGTTGTTTTGTCCCGATGCATACATGCATAGATAAAGCGGCACCAATCTCAATCACACAGCTCTGGAGCATAAGAATGGCAAACTGCTCATAAACCTTGCAATTCCTATGATATCGAAGCCGAAGAATGCTTCACCAGGTGCAATTCTTCAGTATTATCGTGAGAAGAATGGAATTAGCAGATCAGAACTTGCAGACATACTTGGTATAACGGAATATGGAGTTGTTAATCTTGAAAAGGGATTTAATCCGATTCATTATAAAAATGCGCTCTTGATTGGCAAAGCCCTAGATATTGATCCCGAGGAACTGCTGGATGAATATACCCGGTTTTGTATGCCTGGATTTGGAAAGAAGATTAAGGCCATAAGAGCTGCTTACGGGGTATCTCAAAAAGACTTTGCACCCATCGTTGGTGTTTATCGAAGCACTGTAAGTATATGGGAAGCAGAAATTAACGAACAACATCCCAGCAGAGAAGCATATAATATAATAAAGAAAATGGCAAAAGAAAAAGGAGTTGATGTTTCATGACTCACGAGGAACAACGAATTTGGTTAATAAATGAACTTCAAAAAGAAGATAACCAATTAAGCAATTATCCGGTGCCTAGCGATGAACAAGGGCAAAAAGATTTGCTTCGTGCTTTGATGAATGTATGGATGCCAAAGGATCTTTCAGATGAGTTTCTGGAAATCCAGGATGAGTATCTGCAAGAAGAGAATAAGCTAGCCGGCATTACTGATATTGAGAGCATTAAACCTATAGATAGCGATAGTAGGATTTTTCTTTGGCAAGGGGATATGACAACGCTGAAGGTAGATGCTATAACGAACCCTGCCAATAGTGCTTTGTTAGGGTGTTTCAGCCCACTTCATAATTGTGCGGATAATATTATTCACAGCAAAGCCGGGCTTTCTCTTAGATTTAAGTGCAATTGCATTATGAGAGCACAAGGGCATGAGGAACCTACAGGTAAAGCAAAGATTACTCCTGCATACAATCTTCCGTGTAAATATGTTATTCATACCGTGGGACCAATAGTGCAAGGATCGCTTACTAAAAGACATGAAGAGCTATTGGCATCTTGTT
>JAFWRC010000080.1 GCA_017508825.1 Lachnospiraceae bacterium | reverse complement strand
TGAAAGGTGGTGGAGTGATGATTGATAATGAAGATAATGATAATAATTTAATGGAAGGACTCTGTCCCCGGATCCACCATATCCGCGATCAGCTCATCGGCATTCTGCGGTCCTTCGATCAGGATGCAGTCCGGCCGGTAGCGTTCGATCACCCGTTTAACATGCAGTGCGCAAGCCGGGCTGTGATGCCGCAGCGGGAAATAAAAACAGTAGCCTTCCAAATTGCAGGCGGCATCTGTCAATCGAGATATTTCTTCGCCTCGTAATACGCTCTCCATACACCGCCCTCTTTTGCGCTCTTATCCCGGATGACCGTCTGAAAATAACCGCGTACCTTCGGCAGATCGTCTTTGTTTTCTTTCACGATCGCCCCCAGCAGGTTCTGTACCATATTGTCCATGCTGATGTGGGAATCCCCGTAATAATATGCGCTCATCATCGTCTGATAATAAACACTCACCGCTTCCGCAGTACTCATGACCGCAGACGGCTTATCGATCTGATGCCCCATAGAGGAAATCCCCTCCCGCAGTTCATGATAGGTGGATGCCAGCACTTCCGCCGCCGTCTCGTCTACGGACATTTCGATCTGATTCTCTTTTGCCAGTTTATTCACTTCCTGCAGGATGATCTGCTTTTCCAATGCCACTTCACGCACCGGCTGTACGGTCTCAAAATTGAAACGCCGCTTTAATGCCGAGCTCATCTCATTGACACCTTTATCTCGCGTATTGGCCGTGCCGATCACGTTAAAGCCCTGCTTTGCAAAGAGCAATCCGCCGTCTCCCAGTTCCGGCACATTGAGCACCTTATCGCTCAGCACGCTGATCAGGCTGTCCTGGATCTGCGCCGGAGTACGGGTGATCTCTTCAAATCTTGTCAGGATCCCCTTTTCCATACCGACATACAAAGGCGATGGCACCAATGCCTCCTTGACCGGCCCTTTGTCCAGCAGCATCGCATAATTCCAGGAGTATTTGATCATATCCTCCGTGGTACCGGCTGTTCCCTGGATCGTATTGGTGCTGACACCCGAGATCGCCGCCGACAAGAGTTCCGAGAGCATGGACTTGGCCGTGCCCGGTTCGCCAACCAGCATCAGACCGCGGTTTCCCGCCAGGGTTACGATACAGCGCTCGATCAGCGCATCATTTCCGTAATACTTCTTCTGTATCGTTATCTGCCTGCCGTTATAGGAGACCGGCTGTCTGCTTCCCAGGATAAAGGTCCGGACGGCCTGCGGTGACAGCTTCCAGCCGATCGGTTTTTTCGCCGTATCGACCGACGCCAGTGCCTCCAGTTCTTCCCGGTATTCCACCTCCACCGGCGGTTTCATCATACCTGCGTTACTCATTCTCTCTTTCCTCTCTTTCCGATCAATCCCACCAGTAGCTTCCGTAATAGGAATCGATATGCGTGCCGGTAATTTATTGTAACTGTTCAGAACCTTACATTTTTTCTGTTATTATTCTGAAATGATCACATCCTTTATCAGTTCTTCGGATCTGCAAATACGTAAAAGCAGGGTTTCGGCTGGTATTCCCCGTCAAAGAGCAGCGGCATCTGGGGCAGCCCTGTGGTGTTGCCACCGCCTACATTGGAGCGGGACTGCAGCCATGAATAGTGATCCACCGTTCCCCAGAAGGTGATCCCGCACACTTCCACACCATCCTCGGCATTCATCGTATTCAGCGTATAGTAGATCATATTATAGCGTTTACGGAGTTTTTCGTTTTCTTCCTCTACCGCATCGGCGCTTCCGTCATAACTGCCGCTGGCGCTGATATCCATCTCGGTGATCTGCACTTTTCCCACAATAGCACAATACTGTTTGACCGCATTACCGATGGCTGTTGTGCTGGGATTGTCCATTCCGTAATGGCCCTGCATTCCCATAGCCGTGATGCGGGTGCCGACGCCCGGCTCACCTTCTTCTGCCTTGATTGCTTTTAACAGTTCCGCGATCCCGTTTGCCTTTCGCGCATCGCACTCATTGTAATCGTTATAGTAGAGTTCCAGGTCCGCCGGCGCATACTTATTGGCATAGCGGAATGCATTGATGATATACTCGTTGCTCTGATAGACATGCCACCAGCTGGAATTGCTTCCATGCCGGTCCTCATTCAACGACTCCCCGGGATTTTCCGCATCGGAGCGGTAGGTAGCCGTAGCATCGCTGATGGCTTCGTTTACCACATCCCAGCCATAGAAGAGATCTTTATACTTGCTGTCCTCTCCGGTATATCTGGTCAGTACCGTACGGATGTACCACTCCAATCGTTTGTCCATAAGTTCCGCGCTCACATACGGCTTGCTCTTATCGTAATCTTCATGGAAAAACCATTCCGGTGTCTGGGAATGCCATACCAGAACATGCCCTCGTACCTTGATCTCGCGGTCAGGATGCTCCGTATTCCATGCAAGGATCTGGTCCAGGATCTTATCCGCTCTGGAATAATCCAATACCGGCACCTCAATGCTCTCGCCATTCAACTCCGCCAGTTCCGTTCCGGGGCAGTTGGTCACAGAATATCCGACCAGTGCATCCGGTTTCAGTTCATTTCCGAGGGTCACCCGTTCAAAATGCGTGGTGATGATCTCCCATACCTTCGGATCATCTGCCTCAAATCCGGTCACTTCGCAGCCGACAAAGCCGCCCAGTTTTTCCCGCACCGCATCCCTTAGGATCGGCGTTTTCTCTTCCTGCGCACCATCCGCCCCCGGTGTCTCGCTTTCTGTCAAGGGAGCTGCTTCATCTCCCGCTGTGTTCGGATTTTCCCCCGCCGACATCTCTCCATCCACGGAAGCCACCTGCGTCTCCGTAATCGTCTCCGGTTGTTCCGCCGGAGAAATCGGCTCTTTCTCTCCGCAGCCTCCCAGCAGCATTACAGACAGCATAAACATAACAACTTTCTTTTTCATAATCTTCCTCCGAAATATCTTACGCACCCATATCCCTATGGCTCCGCACCCTTGCTAATTATACCTTGTCAGCGTTATCTCGTAAAGTCTGCGTGCATGGAATGCATTACGCCCCTTTAAACCGAAAAAACACGGAAAAAACTCCCGTGTTCTCTCTTTATCATCATCAAACAGATGTCTGCTGATTATCATCTTTTGCGTCCCGCCCACCTTCCTTTTTCCTGAAGATCCTTCTTCAGTATACTGTGTGCATATAGCGCCGGTATAGCCATTGCGATCCCAAAGAACATAAGTACAATGACCAATATGATTGCTCCTACTGCCAGTCCGTATTCTATTAATGGCGGGATCACAAAGAACAAAACGATGATAGCTGTAATGATCACTTCCTTCTTTCCCGGCTTATATTTCCATTTTCCGTTCTCATTTATAAATATGTAATCAAAATAACGGGAACCGGCTCGGGTTCTTTGAAATACATATACGTTTGCCAGCGCTCCGGCATATTCTATGTAAGGCGGATGATCACTTTCCAATGATCTCAGCATCGCAACGGCCAAACCGGCCATAAACAGAATAACGATCGCGATCACATTAACCGCCAACATGCTGTCTTCCGTCATTATCCGCCCCTCCTTCCCTATCACATTCCCTTTTCCTGAAGATCCTTCTTCAGTATACTGTGCGCATATAACGCCGGGACTGCCATTACGATCACATAGCATAAAAGTACAATGGCCACTATAGGCGCTGCCACTGCCAGTCCGTACTTTATGATCGTTGGGATCAACAAGATCATAACGATGACACTTACAATGATCACTACGGTCTTGTCCGGATGATATTTCCATTTTCCGTTCTCATTAACAAATTTGTAATCATAATAACGGGAACCGCTGCGGCTTCTTTCGTATACATATACAGTTGCCTGCGCTCCGGCATATTCTATGTAAGGCGGATGGTCTTTCGCCAGTGATATCCGCATCAAAACGACCACTCCGGCCACAAACAGAATACCGATCAGGATCGATGCGATCAGTACAATGCTCAAAATTCTTTCGTCTGTCATTATCCTTTCCTCCTTCCATAGCTGCGTTAGTGTCATTGTATACTACAATACTGCAAAACACCACCACTTCGCATAGGAATTTGGGCAACTGACAGTAGCAATGCCAGCCAAATATCCGTCTGCCGGTTATAAGATCTCCTGAAGCGCGCGATAAGCTGTCTCGAAGGCCTCAAAACCGCTCAGTGCCCGACCGCTTTGTGCCAGCGCCGCCTTCCGCCCGCGCTCCAGATTTTCAAAGCCCTTAAAGTCAAACAGATGCGGCTCTAAGGAAAGGAAGCCGTCAAAGCCTTTCGCAAACAGTTTCTTTAAGATCTCCTGCACATTGCCGTCCCCGTATCCGGAAGGCACGACCACACCATTTTCCAGACGTGCATCTTTTACATGGATATAAGCAATGTAGTCTTTTAACATCTCATAAGCTTCCAGTGTATCCTGCTGTGCCTGCACAAAATTGGCAAAATCAAAGATCGCTTTAAAATGATCTCCCGCAAAATCTTTCATCAGTTCCAGGCATTCCGGTGCTTTTTCGCCGTAGATGCCTTTTTCATTTTCGTGCAGTACCACCGCATCGTTTGCGGATGCATAATCGACAAATTGTCCCATCCGTTCCCATACTGCAGTCTTCCACTTTGCATTTTCCCCTTCCGGAATGTAGAAACTGAACATACGCAGATTTACCGCATCCATCATGTGAGCCACTTCGACGGCGCGCTTGAATTCTTCAAAGTGCTTTTCGAAGGGATCCTCGATACCGATCTTGCCAAGGGGCGTTCCCAGAGCAGAGAGCGCGATCCCGGCATCATCCAGTTTCTTTTTGATCTCTTTTACCTTTTCATCCGAATGATAGATCAGATTGTTTCCGTCCACGCCGCGCATCTCCACATAGCGAATGCCCAACCTTTGCAGGCTTTCGATCTGGGTATTCAGTTCCTGCGCGATCTCATCTGCAAATCCCGTGATCTTATTATACATAATCCCGTCCTCCTAAGATATATTAATAAGTTCCTGTGGTATCAAATACGATGCCTTTATCTGTCTTGCTCTTCGATGCACTCCGCCTCTTATTCAGTTCCGCAAGGAACACGTTCTCGTCGATCGGCAGCTCCACGGTCTGCTCCAGCCATGAAGAAAGATACATCGCATTTGACAGCATCAGCGCATGGATCCCTTCTTTTCCTTCCGCCACCAGCGGCGTACCATCCAGGATCCTGCCGGCAAATGCCTTGAGCACACCCACATGCTGCTCGTTCAACCCGTCCGTCTCCACTTCGATATGCTCCATCTGCGGTTTGGCAAATCCATTCGGTTCCGTCCTGCAGAACTCCCTTTCGTTTACCGACAGCCGGTCAAAGGAAAGCTTATCATGCTCGCAGATGATCTTTCCCATCTCAAAGGTAAGCTCCAAACGGTTGGTACCGGGCGCATCCCCAGTAGTCGTAACAAATACACCGGTCGCTCCGTTGGCAAATTCCATATAGGCTGTTACATCATCTTCCACCTCGATATCGTGCCATTTGGCTTCGTGGCAGAAAGCGCGTACCTTTACCGGCAGACCGCAGAGCCATTGCAGTAGATCCAGCTGGTGTGGACACTGGTTCAATAAGACGCCGCCGCCTTCCCCGTCCCATGTGGCTTTCCAGCCTGCCGCATCGTAATAGCTCTGGGTACGGTACCAATCCGTGATGATCCAGTTCACACGTTTCAACGCTCCCAGTTCACCGCTGTTCATCATCTCGTGCAGCTTGCGGTACACACAGTTCGTGCGCTGGTTGAACATGATCGCAAATACTTTATCGCTCTTTTCGGCCGCTTCGTTCATCTCACGCACCTGTTTGGTATAGACCCCTGCCGGTTTCTCACTGATGGCGTGCAAGCCGTGTTCCAATGCGTAGATCACAAATTCCGGATGCTGATAATGCGGTGTTGAAACAAACACGGCATCACATACACCGGAATCGATCAGCTCTTTTCCGTCCGAAAAATGCTGAACCTCCGCCGGAAGATTCTCCTTTGCCCATTCCAGCCGGCTGTCCCGGTTGTCAGCCACGGCAGTCAGACGCATACGCGGCACTTTGCCTTCCACGATGGACTTTGCATGGTTCGCGCCCATACCGCCCAGTCCGATGATCCCGATCCTTACTTCTTCCATCTTTTTCCCTGCCTTTCTTTACTAATGTACCTTGCAATCCTCATCCTTGATCGGCGTGATGGATCGCAACCGTTATTTATATGCATTTGGTCTTCCCGTCATCCTGTATTTCCCATTGTAAATGATAAAAATCTGTAATAATATATACATAATATACCTGTTTTATGTATTATTCCGACCTTATTGTGGAAAAGGAGCCATGTATGTCTGCTCATGATAAAAACACCCATTCAACCGATACTTCCTTCTTCTATGTCAGTACGCCTTACGATATAGCCTATCGCAACGCCGCAGCCGCCACACCGGTCGGGCCGCATTCACACAATGCCGTGGAGTTTTACTTTACCTTAACGGACCTGCCCGACGTGCTCTTAAACGACACCGTCCTTGCCGTACCGGCCGGCGCCTTATTGATCCTTCCGGCCTTTTGCGTGCACCAGCTCTATCATGAAGCCGGAGTAACATACGAGCGCTACATCCTGACGGTTCAGGATCAGTGGTTAAGCAACACACTCTGTGAAGGAAGCGCGCAGTACGCTTATCTCCATGATTCCGATCATCCTCTGATACTTTTTCCGAAGGGCGCAAAAAAAGAAGAGCTGCTACGCCATTTTGACGAACTGCTCTCCCAAAAAGACCGTTCTTCCACAAAAGCACTGGTCGGTCTGTTACAATTATTGGATGATATTCATACAATGAAGTCTGCCAAAAAAGATCTGCAGAAAATGGAATCTCTCCCGATCTCATCCTCCCAGCAGAAGGTCAACGAAATACTCGCCTATCTCGGAGAACACCTGCGGGAAAACCTGACCATCTCCGAGCTGGCGGATCATTTCTATCTGCATCCGGATTACCTGGCGCGCCTCTTCAAAAAACATATGCACATCTCTCTCGGACATTACATCACCCTGCAAAAGATCAGCGCTGCCGAAACACTGCTGCGCGAAGGAAAGACGGTCACGGAAGTGCAGGAATACCTGGGTTATTCCAGTTATGCCTATTTCTTCCGTACTTTCCAAAAGATCACCGGCATCTCACCAAGCCGTTACCGGAATCTCCGGTGATGTACTGTTTTACGCGCGGTTCTTCCGGTTACGCCCCGTTTCCTGTTTATCCCCTTATGATCTCTACTACTTCCCCGATGTACATATCGTGGGATGCCTGGCCTTCATACATCGCCTTGGCAATCTCCTCGGGCATATTCGACTCTTCCAGTTTCTGCCGGAACAGTTTGCGGCATACCAGTGTCACTTCCGCTTCTTTAAAGGAAACCGACTCACCCGCTTTGATCGCGGTCAGTCCGGAATCTTTCATCTTATCCATCTCCCTGCCGGATTTGGATCCCAGCACGCCCAGGATCTTTTTGTATTTCTCCGGGAAATAACTGATCGTAAAGTATTCATTAGCATCCATATAATCGTGCGTGTATCTGGAAGTACGCACATAAACCGTCGCCACCGGCTTACCCCAGAGTGTCCCCAGCCCGCCCCAGCTGATGGTCATGGTGTTGAAGTTTTCTTCCTTTCCTGCGGTCAAAAGCGCCCATTTCTTGTCAAACTGTGAAAAGATCTCGGTATTGAATTCCATTCGTTTTTCCTCCATATCGGATTGCGTTTATACCTCTGGTTCTCATTATATCAACCCCAAAAGCTCTTGTCACGGACGAATCTTCGTCTTTCCCTTCTTTTCTTAGGAAGCGTTGTATGCTAGAATACATCTTTGTGAGTGATTTATAATTCTTTTTATAGGAGCACCTGAAATGAAGTTTTTACTCTTTATCATCGCTGTGATCGCCATCGGCGCAGGAACCATAAAACTGAAGCAGAAAAACCGGCAGGTTATGAAAAACACATTAAAAGAAGTCTGGGACAGTATACCGGAAGAGTCTCCGGCTGCAAGTGTTGCTCCTGTGAAAACAGAACCTAAAACACCGGCTCCTGCCCCTGCTTGGCCAAAGACAGTAGCTCTCAAAGATGTTGTTATCCCCGAAACTTCTCCTATAAAAGAAGAAATCGAAAATATCATCTATATGGCAGAAACATATCCGGAAGAAATGAATGTCTTTTTCTACGAACCTACAAACACTACCTCGATCGCTATGTTTGAAGCGCGCACCGGCATCCGCCTGCCCGATGATCTGAAGGCTCTATATCTTCTCACTAACGGACTGGATATCGAGCATGCCACGCTGCTTTTTTATCCTTTGGAGGTTGTCGAACAAGATTATAATCTCGGCTATTGCGACTTTGTCAAAGAAGGCGACGCCGGTGATTATCTGCTGCTCGGAGATGTGATCGGTGACGGCGAATGCGTGATCATGCACAAAGAAAGCGGCCATATCTCCCGCTATTTTGAGGGAAATATGGGCAATTTTAAAAGCGTAAAAGAAGTGCTTTTCTGGATCATCGAATGGATCTATGAAGGCTGGATCGGCAATGGGACCGATGCACGCCTGGATGAATATCTGTCGAAATTTTCGACAACCTGAAATCAAAAAAGCAGGATTGAGTTTCCAAACATCATCATTGCTCTTATTCAATTATAGCAATTTCGTAAGTGTCCACCGGATGCCCCAGCAGACGCATGATCTCCAGTTCGTCGATGGCATCTCTTACCGCATTATGCACTTCACAATAACAGTAATTTCCTGAAAGCATCCGCATGATCGGTTCCACTCCGTAGTTGCGTTTAAGCCGACCTGTTTTGCAGCACTCCGCCGTTTCCGGTATTGACTTATTAAACTGCCGGTATGCCGCCAGCCGCATGATATCGTACCATGAATAGTCAGACAGTTCCGGCAAAAGACCTTGATCGAACTTTGCATTGTATGCAAATATGCGACTGACTTTGTTCTCAGAAAGCCATTGACTGATTTCCGACAACGCCGTTTTTCGATCTGCTATCTCGCTCTTTACGTCTCTGATCCGCAGAACATTAGAGAATAATCCGCATACCCGCCACTCCGGATCGATAATGTAATACTTCTGATCCGTCACGCGAAAATCATCCTCCTTAGAAAGCACAATCCCGATTGACATCATTTCGTTATTCCAATTGGTTTCCGTATCGATCACTGCGATCATTTTTCTTTCCACCACTTTCACTTTTGCTTCTTTCATTTACTCAGCTACGGCTCTTTTGATCCGTCCCAGTGCTTCTTTCAGGATTCTCCTCGGACATGCGACATTCAAACGGATAAAGTGCTCTCCGCTCTTTCCGAAAAAGATACCTTCGGAAACCCTGACATGCGCTTTCTCCAGCAGTACTTTTGCAAAATTTCCTTCTTCCCGGTACGCGGAACAGTCGATCCATACCAGATACGTTCCTTCCGGCCGCATCACTGAAAGTTTGGTATCATCGAGCTCCTTTATTACAAGTTTCATATTTTCTTCTACGTAAACCAACAGTTCAGTAAGCCACGCCTCTCCAAGATTATATGCCGCCTTCGTTGCTGCGATCCCCATCTTATTGAGTTCGAACAAGCCGCTGGCAAAGGCTCTTCGGTCAATCTGTTTGCGTAATATCGGATCCGGCACTACGATATTTGCCGCCTGGATCCCGGCCAGATTAAAGGATTTGGTTGGCGAAGAAAGGATCACGGAGTTCTGTGCCACTTCCTTTGAAACCTTTGCGATGGGAATATGCCTGTGTCCCCCCAGCGTCAGATCCGCATGGATCTCATCGCTGATGATCTTCACGTCATACGTAAGACACAGGTCCGTGACCGCTTTGAGTTCTTCCATCGTCCACACGCGTCCACCCGGATTGTGCGGCGAGCACCAGAGCAGCACCTTTACCTGCTCTTCCCGGATCTTCTGCTCCATCTCTTCGAGATCGATCTCGTAACGTCCGTTTACGTTTTTCAGATCACAGATGGTCGGGATCCTTCCGTTCCACTTCACGCAGCGTTCAAATTGTCCGTATACCGGTTGAAAGATCAGCACATGGTCGTCCGGCTTTGTCAGAACATTCAATGCATGTACGATCCCGACAATAACGCCCGGTATCGGAATGATCTCCGCCGCATCGACCTCCCAGTCATATCTTCTCCGGAACCAGCCGGTCACGGCTTTATAGTATTCTTCGTCTGCATCATAATATCCGAAGAGTCCTTCCTCCGCCACTTTCACCAGCGCATCCGACACTTCCGGCATGCAGCGGAAATCCATATCCGCAACCCACATGGGGATCAGGTCATCGATCCCCTTGATCTTTTCATACTTGATATCTCCGGGTACATTCCGGTTGACCACACTGTCAAAGTCGTACATGTGTAAATATCTCCTTTCCACCAGCAAGCAAAACCATTCCTCTTTTGTTTCTGAGTGTTACTAAAAATCTTCCTGGTCAATGATCTCGCCATCCTCTACAACGATGTAGCTGACGGCATTCTTCGTAAGACCGGCAACCATTGTATCCAGGTTCGGCGTACCGGTGACCGGATTGGATGGATTTCCGCCCAGGCGATATCCCAATTCACGGCTTACGATCTGTGCCGATTCACCGCGGCATGACCAGAAAGCCCCTTCCCGCTTGATCACTACATGATCCGGATATTCTTCTGCCCAATATGCATACGTATCTTTTCCGGCTTTTTTCTTCGGTCGTGCACTGCCTGTTCTTCCTGTCGGGACGAAGTTTGATGATGTCTTTGTTTCGACCTTCATCTCGATTTCCTGCCCGCTTTCCAGGCTCACAAAGCCCTGATGAAAAGCCGCCGGAAAGGTAAAAATCTTTTCCCCACCGCTATCCAGTTCCATGGTAAAGCGGTTTTGCTTCCCCTGATCATCGGTATCCACATCGCTTACCGTTCCGGGTCCGAAGATTTTGTGCACCACACGCTCACCGATCACCAGTGTAAAATCGGTGGTCACCTTACCGCCTTTGCCCGGCTTCCCGCTCGTTTCATAGGGGATACGTCTGACTTCAGCCTTCCTGTCGGCTGCCCTCTCCTGTTTCTCTTTTTCAAAACTGTCTCCGATCTCCCGGAGAAAGCATGACGAGTCTTCCTTTGATCGGAATATGATCAGCTCATTCTTTGCTCTGGTCATCCCCACATAGAATAAACGCCGTTCTTCTTCCAGTGTTTCCCGTTCTTCCTTCGTCTCGAACCCGATGAGCGGTATCTCCGCCGGAAACTGACCGTCAAAGACATCCATCAGGTATACACGGTCATACTCCAGACCTTTGGAGGAGTGGATCGTCGACAGGATAAACGGACATTCCGGATCATTCCGCCTTGTTTTCAGCATCTTCTGTAATTCTTCCAGCCGCGTCAGATAGGATCTTACGGATGTCTCCGGATAAGCTAACTGTTTTAAAATAAAGAGTTTTCCCGCATCTATATTGCTGCGCTCCAGATATTCCAGATAACCCATGGGATTCTCGATGCGAAAGATTGCCTTAGCCGGCTCTTCCGTGCGCATCGCATTCAGATTAGTCATCAGTCCCCTGCAGTTTCCGAGGATCCTTCCGTTCAGACCATCCACCCATTCAGCCGCTTCCGGTATCGGAATATCCCGCTCCCGGCTGATCCGGCACATCTGCTCCGCCTGGTGTTTCTTCAGATACGTCTTACACTTGTAATAGATCCGCATAAACAACTCCGCATCATAAGGATCAAAAGCAAAGCGCAGGATCGTTGTCACGTCCGTAACGATCCGGTTGGTAAAGAAGGTCATATCCACGCTTTTGATACGGTACTGAATATCATTCCGGTCCAGCTGATCGATCAGCGGGAGCGCGCTTTCATTATCCCGGTATAGGACCGCCGTCTGTGTCTGACAATCCTGCGCCACCTTCAAAAGATAGGCATACTGTCCCGAGCGTTTACGCAGATCCACATATCGTATGTCGGTTCCGGCAGGATGCGTACTCACCATATGTTTCTCATGCCGCGCCGTATTATGCTGTATAAAGTGATCTGCCGCGGAAACGATCTTTGCATTGGAGCGGTAATTCTGATCCATCACCAGAACACGTGCTCCGGGATGATCCTTTTCAAAATCCAGCAGTGCCTGGGGATATGCCGCCCGAAATCCATAGATACTCTGGTCTTCATCCCCGACCATAAACAGATTGCCGCTTTCTCCCGCCAGCAGTTTGATAATACTGTGCTGGATCTTGGACGTATCCTGTGCCTCATCCACACAGATATAACGATACATGTTCCTGTAATAATTCAGTAGTTCCGGCGATTTCATCAGCAGTGTATATCCGTAAACCATCTGGTCATCGTAATCCATCTGCTGATTGGAACGCAGATAGGCATTGTATTCTTTATATGTTTCCGGGAGCGGAAGGTTTTCTTTCTCTCCGAGCGCTTCGATCTCTTCCGTTTTCAGCATCATGTTCTTGCAGTACGTGATCAGAGATTTTACAGATTTGATCTCACTCTCCGTCGGATATTCGTCCATTTTGTTTTTCAGGATATCCGTAAGTACCCGGATCAGCACGCCTTCATCCGTGATCAGCTGAAACGCCGGTTTCCCGATCATCTGCCCGTAACGCGTGATGATCTTTGCACAGATACCGTTGATCGTCCGAAACTCCAGCCGGCCGTGTAATTCTTCCCCAAAGATGCTTTCAAAACGTTCCGACATATCCTGTGTTGCCGATACGGTGTAGGTCAGCGTCAGGATCTCTTCCGGCTGTATTCCCGCACAGTAGATCATATAACCGAGACGGTTGACCAGTACCGTCGTCTTCCCGCTTCCGGGTACAGCAAGAAGCAGTACCGCGCCATCCACGGTGCGGACTGCTTCCAATTGTTTCGCATTCAGATGCTTTGTATACTTATTTAAAAATTCCTGTTGATCCATTTTCATTTCATTCCGCCAGGCCTACATAACCACAGGCTTCGATCAAGTTCTGGCCTTCCTCCGATCGTAACCACTCCACCAGTCTGCCGACATTTTCATTGGGATCATCCTTTCGATATACGACATAAAAATTCGTACAGATCGGATAATTACCGTTCCGGATGTTTTCCGTATCCGGATAAACTCCGTCCACTGCCAGCATCTTTACACGCTTATCCGCCACCATCCCTGATACATAATACCGAAAAGAATATCCTATGGATTTTCCGAATATTGCCAAGGGTGATCTGATATGAAGCATATTATTTTCCATAAAATACTCCATCATAGTCTGACTGCCGGATCCTTCTACTCTTGTGAGCGTATCAATTTTTCCCGGAACACCGCCAACGGTTCTCCAATCTGTGATCTCACCTCTGTAGATGGAACGGATCTGCGCTTTCGATAATCCGTCTACCGGATTAGATGCATTTACTATAAAGACAAAGGCTTCCGTCCCGATGGGCACGATTTCCAGATCAACTCCTTTTTGCTGCGCATACTCCATCTGCGCCTGCGACGGACGTGCCGTAAAAAACAGATCTACGGAGCCATCCACCAGTGCTTCAAATCCTCTTACCGTATTTTGATATTGCATCACGCTATCCGGTGCAAAGTTCTCGCCATAATAGTTATCATCCGAAAAACTGCCGCCTTCATAAGTAACACAGCCTTCGGGATAACAGTTTTCGATCACGGATGCATACACCGGTACAAGTGCAGCTGCTCCGTCTAATACCGGCAGATCATCCTCCTTCTGAAAATGCAAAGAGGATCCACATCTTGCCAGATCGGATGCTTCTTCAAAGGGCAGAAAACTTCCCACATCGATCATCTTCAATTGATCGGAACCGCTGAAATTGTTTGCCAGACGACAGGTGATCTTCAGATACAGAAAAAGATTTATGCCTGCAAACAAAAGAATGGTTCCCAAGATCACGAGCCACTTTTTCACAGCCATAACTCCCTTGCAACATACTGAATGATCGAGGAATTCGGATACGCTTTGCATATATATGCCACATGGGCTGCCGTAATAATCATACCGATAACCGCTATAATGATCAGAATTCTGACAAACTTTTTATCACTCATATCACATCCCCAACATAATATCGTGCATAAGCACTGCAAGAAAAATCGCTCCGGCGATCATTAATGCGACAAACACCATAGCGATGATGAATGCCGCCGTACGGCTTGTTTTCCTGTTCCGTCCTTCCTTTTTCGCATGGATCCCATCCGTAATGAAACGGATGACAGCTACGATCACAAAGACCGGGATTGCGATCAACAGGAACGGAATCGCAATTTCAAAAAGTTTCCAAAATAGATTCGAAACAAAACTCATTACAAAATTCCTTTTTTATTCACTTATTCTTCCCCGACCAGCTGCACTGTCCGGTAATCGTGTCCGGTAGCCGGCAGGAATTTCCGGATCACATCGTCCGTCCGCAGTTTCAGGCTGGATGTACAAACACAGGGATGGCATCCCAGATACTCCCCTTTCAGTACATCCTCATCAATGAGCAGCTGCACATGGTGTTCCGTATCATTCATCAATCCCATAATGCTCACCGCCCCGGGTTCAATATCCAGATATTTTAACATATCTTCCGGATCCGCAAAAGAAAGACGCGCTGAATTGATCTGCGCAGAAAGTTCCTTTGTCTTGAATTTCTTATCTCCCGGCATCATGAGCAGGTAAAAATTCGTTTTCTGCCGGTTGCAGAGAAACAGGTTCTTGCAGATGACCACGCCAAGTACTGCATCGATCTCGTTGCATGCTTCCATAGTACCTGCCGCTTCATGATCTGTTCGCTTATATTCGATCCCGAGCTTATCCAGATAATCGTAGGTTCTTATCTCTCTCGGCAATCTTCCTTCCGTATTCTCCGGTCTTCCGTTATACAGTTCCATTATACAACTCCCTTACTTGATCATTATCTTCCCGAATAAATGTAGCAGTTTTCAAAATCTTCCCGAAAACAGATTTCTACGTCAAAGTTATCCAGATCATATACTGCGGACCAGCGCGTCATCCGGCTGACGGATTCCAGCGCTTCCATCGCATCTTTGGCCGCCATGTTTTCCTTCTCTTCAAGTGCCTTGGAGAGCAAAGCGTAGCGCCGGTCAATGTTGCGCACATCCCTGTCCTTGTACAAAAAGACATTTGTCGCCACGTTTCCGTCCACCACATGCATCTCATCATTATCCCACTCAATGATCACAGATTTGCCGCTCGCATCCGTCAGAAAGAAATGATAGGTATACGGACTGGGGGAATACATATCGTACGATTCCATAAGCTCCACAGCCTCATCCACGCTTGCGCACCGGTCCAGGATCACACGCGTCGCCGCGTAGATCAAAAGATCCCCTTTCTCTGTATCCGTCACTTTATGCGGATCATCCAGCGTAAGCAGAGAGATTCCGAGCCCTTTTTCATTGATCCCGTCACATACACACCACGGTGCCGCCAGAAGCAGCGTCTTACCCTGTTCATCATTGATATCATAATCCCCACGTGATCCCAGGTTCAGATGCATCAGATCCACGATCCCGATCGATGCATAGCCGTCTTCCGGATACATCCGTAACACCAGAGAATCACCCTCATCCATATCATAATTGCGCGCAAACAGGTGATCACCTTCCGGCGATACCGTTGCAAAAGAACTGCATCCCATATCCGGAAAATCTCCGGTAGGCACGCCTTTCGTAAGATTCTCCATCATCCACCGGTCAAATTCTTCTACGGTCTTGA
>JAFWRC010000079.1 GCA_017508825.1 Lachnospiraceae bacterium | reverse complement strand
AATCATTGAAAGCGCTGATAAGAAGTCCTATGCGCATAAACACCGGAAGATCTGTTTTTCTCACCACTTCCTGCACGCTATAACGCTCTTTCTGCCCCTGCATCTCCAGCGCCTCATTCACCATCGCCGTCAGGAATTCATTAGCCGTTGCGACATCCGGCTCGCAAGGTTTTGTTATGCGCTTTCCTTCTTCATTTCGTTTCTCGTATCCATCTTCATCTACAACAACCTTTTTTCCGATCATCTTCAGATAGAATGCGTCAATACTCTCATGCTCCTTCTGCATCTTCGCCAGCACATTGCATGTGCAGATGTACGGAAGCTGTCCACCATCCACTGTCTCAATTGTCTGAATCTCTCTTTTCATCCTGATTTTCCCCACTTTCCAATATCATATCTATCAGATCCCGTAATGTTTCCAAATCTTCCTTCTGGTCCACCGTAAAGCCCTTATTGGGACTTTCCCGTCCGTCCGCTCCTATCGACCACGGACGCAGATCATATCTCGGTTCGCCACCGTTCCAGGATATCAGCCGCAAGCGTAATGCCTTGGCCCCATGTCCCTTGTAACCAAAAATCCCGAAGTCCTCCACGACTTCGTATTTGATATCATTCGCCATATGATTTTCCCCTTTTAAAAATGGCGGCAGGTGTTATCCCGCCGCCACGCTTGTTCCGTTCGTATCAGGTATTGCTCCTCAGAGTAAGCCCCGACAGATCGAAAGTCTTTGTCTTGGTCTTTCCGCTCTTGGTAGCTGTTACCGTCAGAGCCTTTGTCTTGTCCGTAATGCGAAGCACCGCATATCCTGTGGTCGCATCCGGTGTCTTGGTTGTTCCATCCTGTGCTACCGAAACCGTAGCCCCACTGCTTGCGGATACATGAAGCGCAATATAGTTTCCGGACTGTTCGGAAACCGTCTCGCTGTATCCTTCGTATCCGGTCACATACTTCAGCACGCCACTGATCGCGCTGCCACCCACTTCGATGCCGTACTGCAGGTCATCTACATATACGCCATCCAGATCTGCCGTGATATCGATATCCGCATCCACGCTCACCGTCAGGCTGTCGCCGGTAAATGTATTGTCGATACCCATCTGGTCGCATACCCAGTCGATCGCCTCCGCTTCCGAAGAAAAGCCGTATGCTTTCTTTCTCCAGGTATCGTCCAGATCCCACGCGATCGCGGATCCATCCATTGCCGGGGTAACATAGTTGATGCCATCATTCTTTGTCTGGAAGTTCTCTGCGCCTTCAGAAAAACGCATCTTCGGAAGGAAGCATGCGTCATAGCTACCGTCAGAGTTCTTGATGGAGAAGCCATATCCCACATAATTGGATACATCACTCGTCTTATCCGTCTGCTCTGCGTCTCCGGTGGTGCTGATCGTATGACCATACAGCACATTGTATGCGATCAGCGGCATCGTTGTGGACCCAACGCTTACGGAAGCGTCCTTGAACTCGCTCACCTCATCCTGCTTCTTGTTATCACCGTAAAGCTCGCCCGATGCATAGTTCGGGGTTATAGTGGTGTTCATTGCTTCACCGCACTGGAACGCATTGGAATATGTTACCGATGCCGGTGTCTGCCCCGCTGCCGTGGTAAATGAATACAGTGCGATGATCGGTCTGGACAGACCGAAGTTGTACGCTTTTGCACCTTTTTTTCTGCTCATCTCATTCTCCTTTCAGTTCTGCATAGTTAAACTCAAAAATAAGATAACGGAATATGCTTCCGCTCTCTTTTTCACAATAGTTCTCAAATGAAATACCATAGAATCCTTCTTCTTCCAGGTATTTCCGGATCTGCTCTTTGATCGGATAGTAGTCCGTTTCTTTCTGTAATCGCACGCGCATCTGCAGGTTCGTTTCGAGCATCTGTGCCCGATCATCCCCAAACAGCCCGCCGCGTTCATCGGCGACATCCCAGACGACATACTCCTGTTCATCGCCTCCATAATCGTTTTCTTCCACCGGAAGCCCTGTCAGTGTTTCCAGTCCTGCCAACTTATCCGTTATCATCCAGCTTTTCCTCAAATGCTTTTTCCAACTGTTCCTCTACCTGCGTCCGTACATTGTTCACAGCCTTTGTAAGCCACGGCCTAGCTGGTTGTCCCTTCTTGCCGTAATTCAATATTGCTGCTTTCATCGCATTGCTTACCGGCGGAATACGGTCTTTTCTGCTGCCATTCGGATATCTCGGTGCTTTACTCTTCCCGTGCGGGTATACTGTCGCAATATAGGCTCCGTTCTTTGCTTTCTTCGCCTTGTTTGCCCGGATGGACTTCACAAGGTCCGATCCTCCGCTGTGTCTTACGGCTCCCTGCACTTCCTTCTGCATCGATTTCTCCAGAATCGGAGTTGCGCTGTCGATCGCCCTTTGCATATTCTCCGGGCTTACAGCTGCTGCCGCACCTTTTAACAGATCATCCGGCATATTCAGATTGAACTTCGCCATATCACACCTCCCGTATCAGATTCAGCAGCATCACCACATCACCGATACGCTCATAACTGTCTATGGTATATTCGACACCATCTGCAATACACAGCTTTGGCTCTTTTGTTTCCGTACCTGCTCCGTTAAAGTCTTCCTGCCTTACCAGTACACGCCTGGCATACAGTCTCCCGTCACGGTTCGCGTTATAAACACCCGCTACTGTATTCGGATTCAGAAGTGCCGATACATCCACTTCCTTGTAGTCGTCTGCGTAGATATTATGATCGCCCCTGGTTCTGCCGCGCAGTGTCCGCAGCGTGATACTATCCGACATTTCCCGGACTACATACGCCCTTCTGTTCCAGGATAACGGCGTTAAGTGTGGGATAGTCATTCCCGACACTGCTATGATCTCCCAGGTCTCCCCGAAAAATACCGCCCGTGCTCCTTTCCAGTTATGCGTATCGTCCTTTGGTATGCTGATCGTATAATCCGCAAGCAGACTGCCCATATCCCAGCCTGCCTGCGGATCCTGCTTCTGTCCTGCAACCATTACCAGCGCATTGTCTACCGCATACTCGGTACCGTCCGCTTCATTCAGCTGTATTGTGATGCCTTTGATCAAGCCCATAAATCTCTAATGCTCCGTACCTTTGCCGTTTGAGTCCCAGCCTTGCCAGCTCCGATTTTTTGATAAACAAACCGCCGCCCGGCACCAGATAGCTTCCGCTCATAGAGTAACCGTTTGCCGATTCCGTCATCTGCGTCATCGGTTCCGAATCCGTTGATGTCATCAGCGCCCTTGCCGTTACATCCACCGTTACCGATTTCGCCACCTGCGCAAGGTCTTCATCTGCTGTCACCATCGCATCCAGATCCTTTCCCACCTTCTTCGCTTCCACGCGAAGGGATGAGCACACGATCGGGATCAGCGCCGTCGCTCTGTCCTGTTCTTCTGCTGTCATCGCACGCCACAGCGTTGTCATATCATCAATCGTTGCGTAGTTCATTTTCTTTTGCCCCTCTTCGGTT
>JAFWRC010000078.1 GCA_017508825.1 Lachnospiraceae bacterium | reverse complement strand
CAGGATCACGATGGATGGCGTCATATCAATGGGGAGTTTTGCCGGATAGAGCAGGTAAAATCCCAGCAGTGCCACGCCGATCGCAGCGGTCCATTTGGGGATGCGGTCCATTACCTCGACCAGAAACATTCCCAGGATAAAGTCGTAGATCTTGATCGTAAAATTATTATAGGCAGGAACATCCTCAGCCCAAGGTAAATATTTGTAGGTGGCCAGAGCGATGATGTAATATACGGTCGCAAGGATCAGGGTGAGGTTGCGGTTTTTCAGGATGCATGTGCGCAGCAGCGGGAACACGATATACATCGGGATGAGACAGCCGAGGAACCATTCGCCCAGCATCAGGGTGAAGGTCGGGATCTTAAAGAGGTAAAGGTAGCCGTCCATACCGAGCAATGTAAAGATAAAGCATAAAGGCGAGGGTTTGACACCGGTCAGACTCTTAAAGTAGACCGGGAACTCAAAACCGATCAAAACCAGATAGATGCAGTAAAGGATATAGGAGATATAGAACGGGATCAGGATCCGGAGAAATCTCCCTTTGTAAAAGTCTTTTACGGAAAAGCCGGCTTTCTTTTTGCTCGACATCATCAGACCGCCGCCGGAGAGCATCAGGAACAGCGACACGCCGATGGCGGGAAAGTTCATATTCACATTGGCATACATCGCTTCGATGGTATCTTTTTGCCGGACCCCCTCCAGGTACAGCGTTACCAGCGTATGGTAATACACTACGCCCATCAGTGAGAGCAGCCGAAGGACACTCATAAATTCGTAGCGCTTAGGCTTGGAAGACGGTTCATGTGTTTTGGTGTTCTTCTGTTCGTTCGATCCCTGTATCATAGATGATTTCCCTACTTTGTAAATGTTTTCCTTCAAAATAATACACTACTCAGGTGTGTATTGCAAGGCTTCATCAAATGTGGTACCGTTTAATAAAACAGGGGGATCAAAGGAGCAGTGCTCAATATGGATAATAACAATAAGCCGGGGCGGATCGGGTCTTTACAGGCTGTCAGAGCGATGGCATTTACAGGGATTTTTTTATGTCACGCTATAAATACATTTCCCGGAGAGGGAATGCTTTATTATGTATTATTTAAAAGTCCCGGAGTATGGGGTGTCTCTGTATTCTTTGTTTTATCAGGATTTTTGATGACATACTCCTATTGGAACAGACCAATTGGAAAAAAGTTTAAAGATTCTTTTCTGTTCATGATCAGAAAAATCAGGAAACTGTATCCGTTACATCTGTTGATGCTGTTAGCCGGCTCCGTGTACTGGTTGATGATGCAGCGTGAAACAATTTCCGGTATCTTAAAGAAGCTGGCAATAACCGTACCGCTGATACAAACCTGGTTTCCGGTTGGATACCAGGGAATCAATTCTGTAGCATGGTATCTTTCGGTATGTGTTTTTTTGTATTTCTGTTTTCCCTGCCTTTTAGGATTTATAAAAAGAATAGAAAATATAAAGCTGTTATTTGCGGTTATATCAGGTATTTTTATCATACAGCTGTTGATAGGATATGGTGTATTCCGGTATACGCTTATCGATATGAAATGGATCACATACTGCCATCCGGTCTTCCGACTCGGGGATTTTACGATCGGTGGCTTTATGGCATCTCTATATATTAAAAGAAAAGCATCTGCGGGACCCAAACGGTCTGTATCAAAGCTTTGGGGTTCTGTGCTGGAAATGATCTCGGTAGCCCTGAGCATCGCTACTTGTATCTTTTATACTTATTCATCCGATGAGAGTGTATGGTATACTTATACCTGTTTGTTTATTCCTTCCTCCGTATTGCTGGTATATGTTTTTTCTATGGGCAGCGGTATTATTTCCGGCCTGCTGACAAACCGGTTTACATTATGGCTTGCTGCTATAAGTCCTTACGCCTTTTTGATCCACAGGCTTGTAATATATTATTTACAGGCATTTACGAAATATATTATCCATTGTGAGTCTGTAAATATCCTGATGGTTATTGTAGTATCTTTTGGGATTACAGTTATTGCGGTGCTTATGTATCAAAAATTTGAAAAAGCTGTGATTCAACAGCTGACGATCCCGAAATCCGGGAGTCGGACTTCAAGCAGACGATCTGAATAGTTGGTTTATTGAGCCGCCTGCCCTCGCTTCGCTCGGCCGGGGGGCTCGGGATGTGAGCCATGGGGACGGTTCTTGTGGCAACAAGAACCGTCCCCGTGGCTCGCCGACTCGATAAACCGGAATTTTGATGAATGAAAGGAAAGGAGCGTAGATTCAGGAACGCGCCACGTGGTTTGAAAACAGTTGGGCTTGTGCTGCGGATAGCAGTAGAATGATCGATGACAATGAAACACCACCCCTAAGTTACGGAGGGTTGCTTGTGATATTTTATCTGAAAAACTGATCTGCACCCACAAAAAACGGTATTGCCGGACGTACTCTTTATAGATGCCATTCGGGAGAACGAAAATAACCTGAATGAGATGGTGACAGGATCAGAAAAAAGGGAGGATATGAAATATGAAGGGATTATTGAAAACGGTTATGCCGATCGCGTTGTGTACCGCTTTTTTGGCAGGCTGTCAGACTGCGGCAGAGGTAAAAGGAACGGATCCGGTGGTAAATACGAGTAGCGTAACTGATCCGGTGGTCAATACAGATGATGTCCAGGAAGTACCCGGGACGGCGGAAGACGTCTTCGGAAAAGCGGCAGCGATCCGTGTGGCAGATGTAGCGGACGAGATGTATGAAGAACCGCTGCAGATCGATCTGACGGCGGAAGAAGTGGAAGCGTTCCTGAAAATACATCCGGAAGTGAATCCTTCAGAAAAAGCATTGGGGTTCGGCGGAAGGCGTTATGTGTTGCAGCTGCTTGACGAGAATGGCGATGAGACCGGTCGGCTTACGGTTTTGAGTCATGGTACAGTGATCGGAGACGACGGTACGACTTATAAACAAGAGGGTGAGTTTAAAGACTGGATCACAGATGTTGAAACGTCTCATGATATCTCCCGGGACACGGTATGCGGCAGACGTCCGGGAGCAGATTATTTCGTGCTGCTTTCGGAGAATGGTTGTCATGGTGATCTTGTAGAATGGGTGGAGACCAATTTTGACGAAGGCATTGATGCGGAGCTGACGAACGAGGATGTTACCGCTCTTAGGGAGGCCTTACAGGGAGTGACATATTCGGATACAACAACCGATGTGAGCTATAATTCTGAAATGGTTAAATATTCGGTCGACATCTTTTCGGGGTATGGGGCAAGTCTGTATACGCTCCGTATTTCTGAGAACGGTGATGTATATAATGAAGCTGGCTATGAGATCACGGGTGGAAGCATTCATGAATGGGTTCAGGATATGCTGGTCAAATATGCAGTACCATCAAAATGATGGCTAAAACGGCGCCCTTCGGGGTGCCGTTTTTTCATGCTTGCACTTTTGTTGCACTTTGTTTTTTATAATTAGGTTAAGTATTGCTTTTGAGTCGTTTTTTGCATGGGAACAAATTTTCGGAACATGCAGGGGTGGCGGAAATGGAACATCGGTAATATAAGTGCAGACAGGATCCCGGGGGATCCGGAAAGGAACGGTTATGAGCAGATTTACGGAGCGGATCGGAAAAGAATACTTTATGTATTGCGTTAAAACAAGAGGCTGGGTCAATCCGGGAGAGGCAGAGGCCTGGGGAAAGATCTATGATTATGCAAAAGATGCCGAGAATAATGAGCTGGATCAGCTGCTGGATCTTGTTGCCTCTGAAGATTGCGCTTATATTGATATCAGAGGCGGCAAGTTAAAAGAATACAAAGAAAGACTCGGAAAACTGCAGCTTCCTGAAGAGATTACAGCTTCTGTGATGGCGCTTCCGGAAGAGGCGGAAGAAAACACACTGACGAAGAATCTGAAAGAATGGGATAAAGTGTCAACGGGTATCAGAGTGAAGATCCTGGCGGATAACGAGGCCGTTTTTGATGCACATTTTAACAAAATGGATGCGGATGCTTTTCAGGAAAGCATGTCACTGAAAGGATGGAGCAGTTCCGAGCACAAATTTTTCCGGGCGCTTTTTAATGCCGCGCGGACGAATGCAGACCGGAGCCTGATGTCCTTTATGGAGGAACTGATAAATACAGATGTGACCGCGGCGGATAAAAGAAAGGAAATGGTTTTGCGGATAGGAGATACCGTGAAGAATGTTTTTGTTTCTGCGCGTGGATCTCGAGAACTGAATAAAGGCTTAAAGAATATCAAGGAAACACTTACGGAAGAAGAACGAAATCAGATCGAAGAGAAAAAAGCGAACATCGAAAAGAAGAAAGCACGGATCCGGGCTGCGGAAGCTACGGATGGTGTTTTTATCGAAAATGCAAAAAAAATGGGATGGAAGGATGAGGATGTAGTCCTTCTTAACGCTATCACGGAGGCACAGAAAAAAATACGCAGCTCTGCGGATGGAGAGCAGATCGAAGAGCTGCGGAAGAAGATCATGGAGACACCCATAGATCCGGAAAAGTATTATACCCAAAGAAACCGTCTCTTAAAAGAGAGTATGGATACGATACAGCAGAAATGTCGGACCAGCGTTGTAAGGTCGCTGACATTTATTACCAATGCACAAGATGAAACAAAAGATTTTGTACTGCATGAAAGTCATGAAGAGGATAAACGCCTCTTTATTGAGGATGCAAAAAAGCGCGGATGGGATAAGGCGGGAGATGAACGCATTCTGGGAGCATTATATGACGGTCGTTTCAATATAGACGGAAAGCTCAATGAAGAATGGCAGCAGATCCTGGACATGATGCAGACATCGGACCATTTTAGCGAGTATCAAAAGTATCGTTATTTCAACCGGTTTGATAAAGCTGTTCGCCACATACAGGAGAAGACGGAGGCGCAAAAAAATACGATCCCGTTACTGGATACTCTGATCAAGACGAAGACGTATCTGGACCCGGAGGAGTATGAATCGAATGAAGTGTACGAGAAGCCTGCAGATCAGGTCAGGGATACGAAAATGGCAGAATTTTACGCCATAACATCCTATCTGACACAAGCACAGGCGAATGCGGAGGCATTTTTCAACGATCTGGAGAGCAAGGGATTCGTTCCGAGGATCATGGGCATGGCGATCGTGGATATGGTATACCGTATCGCGAAAGAGAATCTGGATCCTGCCGGCAAAAATGAGAATGAACAGAATTACACAAGAGATCTGTATTCCAGGATGCGCTCCCTTAAAGGAACCACCGACCGTTATCCTATGACGCAGGAGGAATTGGATGAAAAGGCGAAAGCGGAGACATATCTTGAGGATATTCTGGCAGAACGGATGAAAGCATATACGGCGCTGGATCCTGAAATGAACCGTAATAATCCGGCGGAACGTGCAGCATATATAGAAGCGGGAAAACAGGCAGGGTGGAATGAGCCCGGGGATGAAGAGCTTCTTCTTCAGTTTTATGACAGCAGGTATGACAAGGATGGAAATGTCGTACCGGCGGTGGATGTCTATGTACGTAATCTTGCGCTCCAGCCGGGTAATCTCGGTGTTGCAAGAAGACAGTGGCTTACCGGTCTCCGTAATATTTTGAATGGGATGGAGGAGAATGATCAGGATCTGCTGTCCCGTGTCCAGCGCGAGGCGAATGGGAATATTGCAGGGGCCTTGAACCGCTCGGAGTTCATCGTTAAGAGGGAGGCGATGGCAGACCAGTGCGCATCCAAGGGATGGAATATAGACAGGGCGGTACTGAGAAAAGTCTATGAAGCATACAGTGAAGCATTTCAGCTGGATAAAAGCGTCGTGATCAGCAATCTGCTCAGAGGGCGCAATCCTTCGTACCCCTTGGCCTATGTGGAGGAAAACGGAGAGCTGATCCATCTGCAGTCCTGTGATATGCTGGAAAAACTGCGTGATGAACTCGCAAACATGGAAAAAGACGGGAAATTGACGCAGGCAAAACGTGATCTGATCCATAGTGCGCTGTCTCTTGTGACAGAAGAGATCGGAGCATTTGATACTGATGTCATAGAAAGAGAAAAAGAAGAAAACGAAAGACTGCAGGTGGAGTACAGGGAAAATCTGGCAGAAGCAACCGGGACGTATGCAGAGCGTATCGGAAAGCTTAAACCGGAGGATCTGGATGCGCTCGAGAAGGCATCGGTCAGGCTGGAAAAAGATACACCTGCGATCACGGAATTAAAGGAATGTGCGATGCTTCTTGCAAAGGAGAAGGAAAGCTTTCAGGCGGCGCTGAAAGATCCGGTATCCGAAGAAGCAAAACCGTTTATGGAAAATCTCTATCGTCTGGAAAGAGAACTGGACCGATTTGAACGGGAAGTGGTCGAAAAAAAAGACTGGCCTTATCCCATACTGCGTTTTGTAAAAGATATCATGCCCGATCAATGGAGAAAATACGGCGAGACTGCGGAACAGATCTGGCAACTGAACGAAAAAGCCGAATCAAGAAAGGAGAAGATGCTTGCTCTTTCTCCTGCAAATCTGGATACCATCGCAGGGCTTTGTGAGAATCCTCCGGAAGGGAATGACTTTCCGGAAGAGCTGAATGGCGTACTGCAGTGGGGGAGAAAACTTTCCCAGGCCAAAGATGAGCTTGATGTGCTCAAGACGCAGTATGATTCTGTTGAGGGCATCCGGTTTAAGACACGTTATATGAATACCGATGATGCTCTCGGAAAGCTCATTGACAGCGTGCATCCGTCCAGGATCAATGAGAATACCGTTGTACTGCTCAGGGATTTCTTCCCTGTCCGATATGAAGAATACAGGAACCGTAAGGAACTGATCGAACAGCATACGAATGGGAAGGATGCTTTTCTTGGTGCTTTGGCCGGGGCGGGCTGGAACACGGTAGCTGACCGGGAGTTCTTTGAAAAACTGTATGATGCCTGTCTGGATGTGGACGGGAAAGCGATACCCCTCGGAGAGAATTCCACTTTTGCAGCGGAACTCAGAAATCTTGCTGCTGCAAAGGAAGAAGATGTGGAACCGCTCTATAACAGGATATCCGGTTTGCGTTTAGCACTGGTGAGCCTGGAGGAAGCGAAAAAGACAGATCGGATCCGGGAAGCTGTGGAAGCGCTGAATGAACGGATGCATGCCCTGGAACCGGACCTTAGTGTACTGCATCAGCAGCGCGCGGCCGTGGAAGCGGAAAACATGAAGCGTGAAGAGTTTGTGAGAGGGCAGATGGGTCTTCCCGCTCTGAATGTTTACACCCACGATCTTAAGGAAAGAAGAGACGCAGCGGAAGCAGAGGAAAACAGAAATTATAATAAAGAAAGGCTTCTGTATGAGCATCAGCGAGCGCAGCTATCCATGGAAGCAGAATTTGCACGCCATGGCTGGAATGAAGAAGAGAGAGCTTTTTTCAAGGAATTATACCAAAACGCCATAAAAGAAAACGGAGAATCGATCGCGGCAGAAGGAGGTAAACTTACCGACAAGATCGTAAGCCTGTCCGGTAATGACAGAGATAACTATGCGTCGTTTGATCTTAAATTACAGGACATGGAAGATTTTCTCAAAAACCTGCCGGAAGATGTTCTTACGGAAAAGCTGGCTCAGAATCTGACTACGCTGACCGGCATGAAGACCGCATTGGAGGGAATGAACACCCGGGGAGTAAATGAGAAAGCTCTGGTGGATTCTGTCGAAACCATGAAGTGGAATGCGAGACAGCCGTTCACCCAAAACGGCTGGTGCTGCACGCAGGAATTATACGATGAAATACTCTCGGTTTCGGAGAAATTTGCAGATAACGAAAAGATCCGTAAGCTTTCCGAAGATCTTAGCCGGTTTGATTCTTCGGATGGTAAATTGGGTCTTACCGATAAGATCATTAAGAGTTTTGAAACGTTTGCGGAAATCCAGAGAGAATTTATGTCTCTTCCGGACGAACAGAAGAAGGAGGCAGAAAAACTGATCGGAGATCTGTCGGGATTTCTGACGGATCCGCAGCGCAGACAATCCTACGAAACGGCGCTTTATAAGCGTGAATATGCGCAATTTACAGAGATTGGTGAAAAGCCGTTCTGGAAGGAGAATTATGTTCATCAGAAGATTCTTTCAAAGATCTTTGAGGCACAGTATGATCGCGACGGTAATAAGAACCGGTCCATAGCAGAACTGGCATCCCAATGTGCGACGGTGGACAGTGAAGAGAAATTCCGTGATCTCCTTTCCCGGATCAAAGAACGCGTGATGCAAAAGCCGGAAGAAGAAAAAAGTGTGGCGCAGCAGAGATTTGTCATAGCAGCGAACGGCATCACCTATATTGAACCTGCACATTTAGCGGAAGAAAGAAGACATATTATAGCGGAACAAGAGGAAAAGGATGAAACGAGAAGGATCGCAAAGGAAAAGAGGGAACGATATAAGCCTTTTGAGGACAAGCAGTGGGTACAGGATGGGGACAGGCAGTTTATTGAAAATATCCTGGATGCAAGGCCTGCTCAAAATGCACAAGAGTATGACCGGATACTCGAGAAGCTGAAGACGACCCAGAAGGCAAGATACTGGGAAGTTTCGGACGCACTCGGAAAACTTTCGGACGAGCTGAAAAAAATACCGGAAGCAAACAGAACCGATGCGCAAAGACAGGTTCTCGGGACCGTTGATGAAAAGATCGCTGCATTGAATGCATTCGAAGCAGGATGGCAGCAGTACAGGGAGAATACGGCCGATCCTGCCTTGAAACTGCGGAATATCGAAAAGGAGAAATTCAACATCATCAAGAGCAATCTGGAAAAGGTTGAGCATGCATATCTGGGTCATACGAACAGCGACGAGTATAATGCGATGCTGCAAAAGCTCGATCTTGTGATCCAGGAGCCGGCGCCCGATCGTTATGCGCAGCTCAAGACAGAACTGGGTGAGGCGGCGAAAAACTATCTGGATCATACAGGTCTTGGAAAGGCAGTACATTCCAATAGTGAGACACGACGGAAATGCGCATTCCTCCTGATGGCATATTCGGGCAATGAGGCATATAACGATTATGCAACAAGAGCGAACAGAGACCGGAACGAGGAATATAAGATCTCGGTCAATGCGCTGGAGGACATGCCCGGCGTGGGTATGCCTGCACCGGCAAGAAGAAACCGGATCAGTATCGCCGAACTGAATGGACAGCAGGCAGCAGAGGCCGGCGCGGGCAGAAACCGCAGACGGAACCAGCAGGCAGCGAATAATATCGCCGGTGGAAATATTGCGGACCTGAATGAAAACGAAGCAGTTCAAAATCATGGACACGGCAGAAGAAACGGCAATTAAAGGAAATACAGAAGGAAAAAATACAGTATAAGGGATCAGTGAAAAGCGTCTTCCGGAAAGAAGGCGCTTTTGATCCGTCCGTCTGCGGATTCTTGAATATACGTATTCTTGATAATATCACGGGGGTTCGATATAATGAGATTATTTGGAGGGGCTGCTTATGAAACAGATAACACTCGGTAAAACAGGGATCTCGGTTCCGCAGAACGGATTTGGCGCGCTGCCGATCCAGCGGATCTCACAGGAGGATGCAGTGCATCTTCTGAGGAAGGCGTATGACGGCGGTATGCGTTTCTTTGATACGGCGAGAGCGTACAGCAACAGCGAGACAAAGGTGGGGGCAGCTTTCGGGGACGGCTATGTCCGGCGCGAAGATATCGTGATCGCGACCAAGACGGCGGCAAAGACACCGGAGGATTTTTGGAAAGATCTGGACCGCTCACTGACAGAACTGAAGACGGACTACATCGATATCTATCAGTTTCATATGATGGGCAGCTGCTGGAAGCCGGGTGAAGAAAACGGAATGTATGACTGTATGCGCAAGGCAAAAGAGCAGGGAAAGATACTTCACATCAGCGGGACGGCGCACAAACTCGGTGTGGCAAAAGAGATCGTGGAATCGGGATTGTACGATACGCTGCAGTATCCGGTCAGTTATCTGGCGGATGAAAAGGAGATCGAACTGATCCGTATGTGTAATGCGCATAACGTGGGCCTGATCTGTATGAAGGGGCTGGCCGGCGGTCTGATCCGTAATTCCAAAGCAGCGATGGCTTTTATCGATCAGTTTGACGGGGCAGTTCCGATCTGGGGGATCCAGCGGGAGAGCGAACTGGACGAGTGGCTGTCCTATATGGAGCATACGCCTGTGATGGATGCAGAGATGACGGCATTTATCGATGGGGAACGTGCCGAACTGAAAGGCGAATTCTGCAGGGGCTGCGGGTATTGCGCACCGTGTACCGTCGGAATACAGATCAATCAATGCAACCGTATGAGCCTGCTGCTAAGGCGCGCGCCCAGTCAGGGATGGCTGAGTGAATACTGGCAGGCCGAGATGGCAAAGATCGAAGACTGTGTGGAATGCGGCGCATGCCTTCCGAAATGCCCGTATGGCCTGAATATTCCGGAACTTCTTAAGAAGAATCTCGAAGATTATAAGGAAGTACTGGCCGGAAACCGGCAGGTATAAAAAAGGTATATGAAAGAACCATATGGTTCTGAACAGTTACAAAAAAAGAAATGGAGAAAAACGGTGAGACTCATATTTGTGCACCACGGAGGAGAAGATCTATGCTGACGGTCATCCATGGGATATCGCCGATCGGATGGCCCGGGACAGTATAAGGAGGACACTATGCGCATTGCGATTTGCGATGATGAAAGGATACTGGCAGAGAAACTGAAAGCCATGATCGAAGATGCGGTGAAAAGTCTGGATGTGCTGATGGATGTATATACAGACGGCAATGAACTGCTGAAGCGTTTCGAACAGAAAAAATACGATATTGTTTTTCTGGATATCGAGATGCCGGCGATCGACGGCCTGAGTGTGGCAAGAAAACTGCGGGAGGCGAGCGCGGAGGTGTTCATTGTATTTTTGACTTCGCATGTCGAATATGCCATCAAAGGATACGAAGTCAATGCGCTGCGCTATCTGACCAAGCCGCCCGAAAAAGAGAAGGTCTATGAGATCATCGAGCATGTACAGAAAAAGCAGGCGGATGAAAAAACGCTTTGGATCAAAGACAGCGAAGGCGAGCGGAAGATCCGGCTTTCGGAGATCATATATATAGAAGCGCTCAATCAGAAGATGATCATTCACACCACTTCGGGAGAGTATGAGGTGTGGGGAAAACTGAACGACTATGAAGAAAAACTGTGCAGGGATGGTTTCTTCCGTATCCACCGCAGTTTTCTGGTATCGCTTTCCAAAGTGACCGGTATTATGGGACGTAATATCCGGATGCTCGGAGGCGATGAGCTGCCGGTGGGCAGGACGAAAGAGAATGAATTCCGGGAAGCGCTGATCGTATATGCGGATAAGGAGGCGTTCTGATGGGAGCCGGATCCGTGATCAAGGATGGAGTGGAATATACGGCAATGGCTTTTGCATGCGGGATTTTTCTGCATGGATTTTTTGACGACCGTATCAAAGTTACCTGGAAACGTCTTGGTATTATCTTTTGCTCTATAGTGATCTTGTCGCTTTTGGATATCCTGATGCAGATAAAGCTGGGATGGAATCTGATCCTGATCCCTGCTTTTTTTCTTTGTACCGCGGTCGTATTGCAGTGGGATATCAAATCGGATCTTGCCGGATTTATCAAGAGTCTCGTTTTTACGATCGGTACGGATATTGCGATCTCCGTATACTCTCTGGAGCTGGTGATGCTTGGCGCATCTCTGGCCGGAGTCAGTGATGCGGCGGCAAAAGCCGGTATGCGTGAGACGGGGGAAAGTATCGGATTCTATCTTGCCTATGTGGGTGTTTTGATACTGATCGGCGCAGTGCTCTATTTTCTTACGGTACGGCGTGGCGCGGCGATGCTCTTTCGCGGCAGTGATATCATACTGACGATCGCAATGGGAACGATCATCCTGCTTTCTCTCGGATTGTATATGTATATTGAAAACAATGAGATGGTGAAGCTGTACCGGACCGGTCTGGAAGCGATGCTGCTCCTTTTGCTGCTCGTGATGCCGGTGATGATCTATAAGAACCGGCAGAGTGCATACTTTATCGAGATGAGTGCCCACAACGAGAGTTATCTGGAGGCAGAACTGGCGGCGTCCCGGCAGTATCGTGAGTCACAGGAAGAGACCAGGGCATTCCGGCACGATATGCGGAATAATTTAAATCTTCTGGCGGGGCTGATGCAGGAAAAGAAATATGAAGAAGCGGAACAGTATATCAGTGATCTTAACGGGGAACTGGAGGCGCTTTCTCCGCGGATCGTTACCGGAGACGATATGCTGGATTCGCTGATCTCTTCCAAACTGGGAGAAGTGGAACGGCAGGGGATCGAGCTTACGGTAAATGGTGTGATCGACGGCGGCCTGAACTGGAAACCCATCGATATCTGTGCGGTGTTTGCGAATGCATTGGACAATGCGATGCGGGCATGCGCTTCGATGCCGGAGGATTCGCAGAAATACATCCGGATCACTTTCCGGAAAACAGAACTGCAGAGAGTGATCACGATAGCAAACAGTACGACGGAACAGCCGGATTGCGCAAAGCTTCTATCCGGCGGGGGAAGGTATACGACCAAGAGCGATAAGAGCAGACATGGCTTCGGCTTGCACAATATCCGGCGCACGGTGGAAAAGTACGGCGGGATGCTTAAGGTGTCCTGCGAAGGGAATGAGTTCCGGCTGACCATTGTGCTGACGTGATCTTCACTTGATGCTTCGGATTTTAAGAGTTTCTTAAAGATTTGTCGTAAGAAGGCATGATATCATCACTTCAGTATCATGGGGCGAAGGAGGAAAACAGAGCATGATGAAACATCGCGTGATCCCGATTCTTCTGGCAGGCTGTCTTTTGCTGTCCGCCTGCGGGAAAGAGGCGGCGGTACAACCGTCAGGTACGGCCGCAGTATCGGATGAGGGCTATATCGACAGCCTGACGCCGAAGAATGACTTCTACGGTTACATCAATGCGGCGGAACTGATGGAAACGGATCTGGACGGAAAGAACGTGGTCGGAACGCTTTATGATCTGGACGAGGATGTGAAGGATCAATTGAATGATATCATTGATGAGATTGCGGCATCGGACAAAGCATATGCCCTGGGCAGCAATGAGCAGCTGATCCATGACCTGTATCATAAGGTATACGATTTTTACGAAAATGATGATGCGATGGAAGAAAAGGATACGCAGACGATCGATGCTCTCATGGCGCGGATCGATGCGGTATCATCCATGGAAGAACTGTATGATCTCTGGGCCGATCTGGCCAACCATTATGGGATCTTCCCGGTTTTTATATGCGGTATAACCGAGAATATTTATGATGTGCATGAAACAGTATTCAATATAGGATGCTTTTTTCCCGTGGATCTGGATGATATGAAAAAAAGCGATGTCCGGGCGACGGTCTACCGGGACGGTTTTGTTGCGCGCTTCAAACGGTTCGGGATGAGCGAGGACGAAGCAAAGCAGCGGGCCAATGATATTATGTATGCGTTTTTCGAGATCGCAGGACATACGGATCTGGCTCTATACACCGGGGATAAAGAAGATGTGGAATGTTTTCAACTCTACACCGAAGAAGAAGTAAAAGCAATCACCGGAGACGTGTGGTTTGATAAGATCATCTGCGGTCTGGGGGTTCCGGAGAACTCGCAGAGGCATTATGTGATCTACGACGATGAGCAGTTAAAGACAACGATTTCCCTGATGGATCAGGAGCATTTGCAGGTCTGGAAGGATTGCACTACCATGAGTATCATGGACCAGAGCGATGCTTTCCTGCCGGAAAAATACAATATGGCGGAGCAGCCGGAGGCTTCTACAGAGCGTCTTGCAAGATACTATGTCCGGTCTATGCTGGAAAAAGAGCTGGCGGAGATTTACGCGGAAAAATATTTTGATGAAGAAAAACGGGCTTGCATTCAGGAAATGTGCGAAGAGATCCGCGATGAATATTATGATTTGATCGGTAACGCGGACTGGATGACGCAGGAGGGCAGGGAAATTCTCTGCCGGAAACTGGATACTATGCAGTTTTATATCGGCTGCGGTGAAGCTCATGTCGTGGATCCGAAGGATGCAGATCTGATCGGTGATACGATGCTTGAGACGTTTTACAACTTTAATCAGCGCGATATCGAATGGGCGCGGGATATATTCATAAACGGAGCGGAAGAAGATCCGTTTGATACTATGAGCGCAAGTACCGTGAACGCCTGCTATGTGCCGCTGGGAAATTACGTCATCATAACGGCAGCGATCCTGACGGAGCCGGTCTTTGATGTGAATGCGGACCGGGCAGTAAATCTGGGAGCGATCGGATCCTGCATCGGGCATGAGATCTCCCATGCGTTTGACGATAATGGTGTGAACTATGATGAAAAGGGTAACTATAACCCGGGCAGGATGCCGGAAGCAGACATTCAGGCCTTTAAGGAGCGTCAGGAGAAAGCGATCGAGTACTATAACGGCTTTACCGTGCTCAGCTCCCACGTGAGCGGCAAAAAGACCCTTGGCGAAAACCTGGCGGATATCAGCGGTGTGCAGTGTGTACTGGCGATCGCAGACGGTCCGGAAGAACAGAAAGAAGTTCTGGAAAGCTATGCGAGGTACTGGAAGACGCTGATGCTGGATACTACGGCCAAGGACCAGCTGAGCCACGATGTGCATGCACCGTCCAGGGTTCGGGTAAATGCCGTGGTCTCCTGTTTTGACGAATACTATGAGATCTACGATGTTGCGCCGGGGGATCCTATGTATGTGGCGCCCGAAGACCGGGTAAGGAGGTGGTGAGATGATCCTGAAATATACGCTGAGCAATATGTTTCAGAAACCGGCAAGACTGATCATACTGATGCTGTGTATGATCACTGCATGCCTGTTTGGCTTTTTGGCTATGGATTTCAGCGGAAACTTAAAGGATCTGCTGGCCGCTTCCTTTTCTTATGATGCGGGAGATGCCGATTACATTGTGGCTTCTCTGGGAAAAGACGGGATCGAAGGCGTAGATCTGAGCGGCGCGGGCCCGGTCCGGATCTGCTATCGTTCGTTTGTCAAAAAGACGGAGATCAAGCGTCAGGAGAGCGAATATGATCATGGGATATCTGCGGCAGCGGAAATCTGGGTACTCGGCGATTATGAAACGGCAGTTGAGATGCAGCTGGTACCGTCCGGTGTCACAGCCGGATTCGGGGAGATCGCCATCGGAAAAAGGTACAGTGAAGACTTCGGGATCGGGATCGGCGATACCATCATATTAAAGAGCAGTGAGGATGAGGAGGTTCCGTTTACCGTATCCTGCATCTTTGCGGAAAGCGGTGTCTGGGAAGAAGGATACAAAGGGATGATCACACCGGACTCGGCAAAGCAGCTGCTGAAAGGGAAAGGGTTCCGGCAGGCCTATGTCGATCTGGTGGATAACAATTTCACCGAATTTGAAGAGTATATGACCGCAGAGCATCCGGCGCTTACCGTGCTGCCGACTTACGCGGCGGACTATGTGCTGGAGGTTTTGAATAACGTCGGCTATGTCGTATATCTTCTGTTTGTTCTGGTCTTTGCCCTGGTCATCTTTGTTACGATCAGTTTTACGGAAAAGATCCTGACGGAGCGGATGTCTGTGATCGGTACCCTTCGAAGCATCGGTATGTCGATGAAGAAGACCACGTTTATCCTGCTTTTTGAAAACGTTCTCTATGGTGTGATGGGATCGGTGTTCGGCCTCATACTGTATCTGATCCTGCGCGCCGTACTGGTAGCGGTTGCGATGGAAGACTTTGTGGATGACGCGATGGGGACCATCAGTATCCCGCGTTTCCTGATCGTGATCGCGGCAACGATACTGATCCAGGTGCTGATCCCGCTCAAGGAAGTGCTGAAAGCCGTTAAAACATCCATCCGTGATATCATTTTTGAGAACCGGGATTCGGACAGTAAAGTATCTGTCAAAAAAACGATCGCGGGAGTTGTGCTCATTGTCTTTGGTGTTGCAGCAGGTCTGCTGGTCGAAAATATAGTAATGGATATCATCTGCATCCTGCTGGTGATCGTGGGCGGAAGTCTGATCATCACGTTTCTGGTAAGGAAGCTGACAGAGAAACTGGCCGTTGCTTTTGGGAAGGCGGGAATGCCGGTGGCAGAACTGGCGGCGGTTGAATGCGGTACCAAAAAGCCCAATAACGGAAATGCCATTCTGACCATCGTTGCGGTGACGGCTTCGATCGCGATCTTTGTGATGGGCAGCTCGGTCATCTACGGAATGAACAAGCCGGATTATGATACCGATGTTGTCATCACGGGAACGGAAGAACAGCGTGCGGAAGATTACAGCTATCTCGATGATTACGACAGTATCACGGAGAAAGAATTCATTATGTCCCAGTGGGAGTACATCGGATACATGCCCGATAAAAATGCAGGTTTTGTCATCTGGTCACTGCCGTCCACCGGACAGTATATCGGTTTCGGGAAACTGCCGGAGAGCCTTGGCAAAAACGAGATGGTGCTGAACCGCAACGCTGCCCAGCTGATGCGGGTGAAGGCCGGAGATATGGTGAAACTGACATTTCATGATGACGGTCTGTTCCCGCAGGAGATGGAACTGAGGGTTGCGGAAATAACCAAAGAAAACCGCTTTGATCCGTCGTTTGTGATCATACTGAATCCGGAAACCTACAAGGAACTGTATTATGACAGTGTGAGCATGATCCTGATCCGTACCACGGAACCGGATCGTCTGGCAGACCAGCTGGATGCGGCTATGACGGATGGAGAGACGATCAAGACCAATGAAAAGATCCTGGCGGAGACCAAAGATGACAATGACATCATCAACCTGATCCTGTACGCGGTCACCTTTGCTGCCATGGGACTTACCATCGTCGGCATCTCCGGTAATCAGATGATCGGTTTTGTAGGGCGCAAGAAAGAATATGCGATGCTGCATTCCACGGCTTGTTCGCGCAAAAAGATCGTGCGGATGATCTGGATCGAGAATGCGTTATTGTTCGGCATTGCCGTGATCTGTGCCGCGGTCATTTCGGTCCCGGTCGTATTGCTGATCGCAAGAGTCTTCCGGCTGACCAACCTGGGGCTGTTTGTGGAGGTACGTTTTGATGCCCTGATCGGCTGCGCTTTCCTGTTGTGGCTCGTAACAATGCTAACGGCACGTACACCGATCCGGGGGCTTAAGAAGATGAATACCGCTGTTGAGATGAAGTATGAATAACGAGGAGGAGCGATCCATGGAACCTATTTTAAAAGTAGAACACGTAAGCAAAGCATTCGGTAAAGGTGAGGCGTATTTAAAAGTCCTGGACGATGTCTCCCTCGAGATCCATAAAGGGGAATTTGCTTCTCTGATGGGGCCGTCCGGAAGCGGCAAGTCCACGCTTCTGTATATCATCGGCGGGCTGGATATCGATTACGAAGGCAGCGTCTATATCGGCGGTCAGAAGATGACCGGGATGAAGGATGAGGAACAGTCGGCGCTGCGTCTTGCAAAGATCGGATTCATCTTCCAGTTTTACAATCTGGTACAGAACCTTTCTGTGGAAGACAACATCCTTCTGCCCATCAAGATGGCGGGCAAGCATGTGGACGGATATCAGGAAAAACTCGAGGAGATCCTGGACATCACAGGATTGACGACGAAGAGAAAAAACAAACCGGCAGAACTCTCCGGCGGGCAGCAGCAGCGTGTCTCCATCGCAAGAGCGGTCCTGGCGGAACCGGAACTCCTGCTTGCCGACGAACCTACCGGCAACCTGGACAGCAAATCCACGACGGAGATCATGGAACTGTTCAAGCGCTTAAACGATGAGAAGGGCATTACTTTCCTTCAGGTAACTCACTCCAGGGATACCGCAGATTACGGCAAGCGCATCATACAGCTGGACAGCGGAAAAGTGATCGGATAAAAAAGCAAACTTTTACCGGCAGGATTTTCTGCCGGTTTTTTACTTTACGGGGAAATTGCTCCGGCTAGGGAAACCCACTTGCGGAAATGTACGGAATGGGCTATAGTAAGTAGGAAAATCGGTTTATTATGGCTTAGAAAGAAGGGATGTATCATGGATCTGTTACAGATCGAGAAGGAAAGCGAACAGGTAGTAAATGAGGTATATGAGCTGGCAAAGCTGAAGGCCGGTGATCTGCTGGTGATCGGCTGCTCTTCCAGTACCGTGCAGGGAGAGCTGATCGGGACCCACTCCAGTGTGGAACTTGCGGAGGCAGTCTATCGCGGTGTGAAGAAGGCGGTCTCAAAGAACGGCTTGCGTCTGGCGGTACAGTGCTGCGAGCATCTGAACCGGGCGATCATTACGGATCGTGATACGATGGAAAAATACGGCCTTGAGCAGGTCAACGTGATCCCGCAGCCTAAGGCCGGGGGCTCCTTTGCGACGACCTTTTATAAGGATCTGAAGGAACCGGTGGCGGTAGAGAACTTAAAAGCCGGCGCGGATGCCGGGATCGATATCGGCGGGGTGCTGATCGGCATGCATATCAAGCCGGTGGTCGTGCCGCTGAAGATCACCAATAAAAAGATCGGTGAAGCGATCGTGATCGCAGCGCGCAGACGCCCGAAATTTGTCGGCGGCGGACGTGCGGTCTATGATGAAAATTTAGAGTAAGGAACTGTTACCGATAAGGGAGAGAAGACTATGAAAAGAAGACTGATTGCCGTGATCCTGATGACCGCATTTACCGTAACCGCATGTGGTACGGAGGGAGTACCCGACCGGGGCAGTATCAGTGATATGATCGGAAATGATGATGAGACACCTACGGAAGCGCCGACCGAGGCGCCGACAGCGGCACCGACGGAAGAGCCGGAGCCGACACCGCAGGGGACCATAGAACCGGCAGCGTATGATGGGGAAGTGCGTCCGCTGCAGGTTGATATCGAAACGCAATATGACGGCTGGAGCAGTGATGACTGGAATTATTCCGCGCATATCCAGGCACCGGAGATCACACTGGAAGAGGACGGGTTTGATGCGCTGGCCAAGTCGGTGAACAATTACGGCAGATCTCTGCAGGAATTTGCCACGAATAACGACCTGCCGGATATGATCAATATGTGCAAGGAGATGCAGGCAGCCGTTCCGGAACCGGATAACGGCGTATATATGGTATCGGAATATACGACGACCGTTGCCCGTGCAGACAGTACGGTTACCAGCTTCCTGACGCAGCAGTATGTGGATTATGCGGGGGCACATCCGGGAACTGTGTTCACGACCAAAAATTTTGATTCTGCTACCGGTGATGCCCTGGATATTTACGCGGTGGTGGAAAGTGATCAGATCGATGGTCTGCCGGAGCTGATCGCGGACAGTCTGATCGAAAAATACGGTGAAGAGCCGTTCTATGATGCGGATAATCTGGCCGGTACGATCGATGATACGCTGGGCATGAACAGCGATCTGGTATTTACGGTGGACTATTTCGGCATTACTTTTTACTTCTCGCCTTACGAACTGGCGCCGTATGCATTTGGCGCGCAGACGGTGACTTTCCGCTATGAGGATTACCCGGATCTGGTAAAGGATGTTTATCAGCAGACTTCGGAAAACTTTATTTATCCGCTGGATCCTTATAATACAAATACTCTGCCGGACGGACGGGAGCTGGAACTGCAGATCGTAACCTTCGGTGAAGAATACGAGGAAGGTTATGCGATCGAAGCTTCTCTGGACGGAAATCACAGGTCTTACGAGATTTATGATGCTTTTGATATGGCACCCTGGCTGGTACACTGCAATGACAGGGATTATATGTATCTGAAATGGAGTACCTATAATGATTACGGGCTGATCAGTGTCTGTGATCTGAACGGAGATATCGTAGGAGAACCGGAGGAATTCCCGGGATCTTTTATGGGATCGCCCACCGATCCGGAGAATATCAAGATCTATAACCGCGGCGATCTGCTTTCCACAGTAGGTATATACCGTTATTACAGCGTCGGAAAGGATGGTATGCCGGAGCCGAAGACCGACTACTTTATGGTCTCTTCCGATCTGTCCATTACGCTGAAGCGCGATATGACTTTTGAATGCCGGGATGATTTTGATGCGCCGGAGAGCGCTACCGAAGAAAAGGTGAAAAAAGGCACGAAGCTTACGTTCTATGCGGAAAATGATGATGAAGGCTGGGTAGATTTTACCCTTCCGGACGGACGTTTTGTACGTGTTTATGTGGATTGCAGCGATTATCCGCGCACCGTGGACGGGATCGATATGGACGATGTCTTTGCGGATCTGTTCTGGGCAGGCTGATGACGGGAGAAGAATATGGCAGAAGATAAATATTCAGAACTGAGTCTTGCGGATATCCAGCAGATGGAACTTTCTTACGAGAGGACCAATCTGTCGGTCATCCGTACGGACCTGGCCTTTCATAATACCAAACTGTCCGTAGAGCAGACACACCTGTCCTTTCTTCGGACCATCGTTTCCCTGATCGGCAGCGCGGCGACGATCTATAAGGCGTTGCCGGCATTGGGCGTATCGGACCGTTTCTCTACGGTACTGTCCGTGTTTCTGATCCTTGCGGCGGTATATTTTACCGTGCGGGACCGGATGACCTATCCGAGGCTGAAGAAGCAGATCGAGGAGATGGAGAAAGAGAAGGAACAGATTGTAAAAAGTCAGCCGGATGCATCACTTATCCTGGGAGATGTGGATTCTGATACGGATTCGGACTGAATTAGACTTTGGCAGGATTCTGTGATAATATAGGAAAAATTTATTCGGATCGGCCGGGAAAGCCGGCTTGACCCTATTTTGATAGATGGGAGAAGTCTGAAAAGATGATCTATGTAAATCAGGTTGGATACTTAAGTGGTGCGGTGAAGCACGCAACGATCAGCGGTGGCAGGGAATTTACGCTGCACCGGGCAGACGGAAAAGTAGTCCTGCAGGGTGATACGGATGTACCTGTTAAGGATGCCAACAGCGGCGAAGAGGTGGCGCTGATCGATTTTACAGGTGTATACGAAGAAGGTGAGTATTATTTTACCGATGAGAACGGGGATAAGAGTGCGCAGTTTACCATTGCGGATGACGTGTATGCGCCGGTTTTCCGGGATGCGCTGCGGATGTTTTATTTCCAGCGCTGCGGTATGGAACTGGAAGAAAAATATGCCGGGAAGTTCAAGCATAAAGCATGCCATTGTCAGAAAGCGTTTTATCTGGATGATCCCGACCGTAAGGTGGATCTGCGGGGTGGCTGGCATGACGCCGGGGATTACGGGCGTTATGTGACGGCAGCAGCGGTAGCATTGGGACATCTGCTGTATGCGTATGAGATGATGCCGGATATGTTTTCGGAGGAGCTGAACATTCCGGAAAGCGGTAACGGTATCCCCGACCTGTTGAACGAATGCCGTTATGAACTGGACTGGATGCTGAAGATGCAGGAAGCGGACGGCGGTGTGCATCATAAGGCGACCTCGATGAATTTTGTCGGTTTTGTTATGCCGGAAGATGACGATCTGGATATCGTGATCACACCGGTATCGTCTCTGGCGACGGCGGATCTTGCGGCAATCTGCGCCATGGCATCCAGAGTTTATGAGACATATGACAAGGAATATGCACAGCGCTTAAAAGAGGCAGCACTTTTGTCCGGCGAGTGGCTGATCTCGCATCCGGCATATCTCTTTAAGAATCCCGATGAGGTAAAGACGGGAACGTATGAAGATCTCTATGATGCGGATGAGCGTCTGTGGGCGGCAACGGAGTTGTACCGTCTGACGAAAGACGGGAAATATATGGCAGCAGTGCCTGCGATCATGGAGCAGAAAATGAGTCTGACGTCTCTTGGCTGGACCGATGTGAGCGGCTTTGCGGGTATGTGTGTATTGACGGCAGAGAAAGGCTGTTTTGATGAAAAAAATATGGACCGCTTCCGGTACCGCTGGCTGGATGAAGCGGACCGCCTGGTAAAGGTAGCCGGTGAGAACGGCTTTGAGCTTGCATTCCATCCCTCCGATTTTATCTGGGGCAGCAATATGGTGGTACTGACCAATGCGATGGTGCTTACGATCGCACACCATATCAGCGGGAAGGAAGAATATCTGGAAGCAGCACAATATCAGCTGGATTATATCTTCGGCAGAAATGCGCTGGATCTGAGTTTTGTGACCGGGCACGGGGAAAAAGCGTTCCGTGATCCGCACAACCGGCCGACCATCGCGGACGGCATTGAGGAGCCGATCCCGGGTTATGTTTCCGGCGGACCGAACCGCAGCGCCAGCGATACCAAGGCTAATGCGGAACTGTTAAAGGGTGTGGCTCCGATGAAGTGCTATGCGGATCACAATCTCTCGTATTCTACGAATGAGATCACGATCTACTGGAATTCACCGCTGGTATTTACGCTGGCGTATATAAGCAGGTGCGGAAACTTCTCCTAAACGGAGAAGTTCTGAAGTCGCTCTAAGCTCCAAACCCGCAAAGCGGGTGCGACAAGGAATTCGAAGAATTCCCGATAACCGCGACGGGCTCCCCCAAGCTTGCTTGGGGGCATAGGTGCGGAAACGCAACCAAACAGTGATTGACAGGATAAGTAATAAATGATATCTTCATTTTATGGCAGGGGAAGACACCCATAATAAAAAACGCATGTCATAAAGAACAACAAAATAT
>JAFWRC010000077.1 GCA_017508825.1 Lachnospiraceae bacterium | reverse complement strand
GCCTTGAAACAGGAGCCGTAAAACTCCTTCGTAAACAAACCTGCCGTATGTCCCAGCGGATCCGTGGAATCGTTGATGATCAGATCATATTCATCCATCTTGCCGCGCAGGAAACGCAGGCCGTCACGGTAATGCAGCTTCACTCGGGGATCGTCCAGACCGCAGGCATTGTCCGGGAAAAACTCACGGCATACCTTCACGAATAATTCGTCCGGCTCCACCACATCGATCTCTTCGATCTCTTCATAATGTCCCAGCTCACGGGCCACGCCGCCGTCACCGCCACCGATCACCAGCACCTTTTTCACATTCGGATGTACTGCCATCGGTACGTGTACGATCATTTCGTCATAGGTGAACTCATCCTTTTCGGAAAAGATCACACTGCCGTCGGATGTGAGAAAACGTCCGAACTCGATGGAATCAAACACATCGATCCGCTGAAAATCACTCGTGCCGGAAAACAACTGTTTTTCCACACGAATGGACATCTTCACATTATCCGTATGCATTTCGGAAAACCAGAAATTCAAATTTGAAACCTCCCCCCTCATCAGTCAGCTTCGCTGACAGCTTCCCCCCGAGGGGGGAAGCCAAGAGTTTAATAACATTCCACCGCCTTCCCAAAGAAAAGCCGGGAAATCTATCGTTTTATTCGATCAAAACATTCAGCTTCTCCAGCGAACCGTCCTCCGGTCCCTGCATAGAGCAGCCTTTTTCTTTCGCATATAATGTGTAATCGATGATCTCGTTTGTGATCATCTCCCCGGGTGCCAGGATCGGAATGCCCGGCGGATAACACATCACAAATTCACCGCAGATACGGCCTGCCGTCTCCCGGATCGGGATCAGTTCCTTCTCCGCATAAAATGCCTTCTGCGGGGTTGCCGCCACGATGGGCGCGATATACTCTGCATTATGCTGTCTGGAAGTCGGTTTCGACCACAGACGCTTGATATCTTCCAACGCTCCCACCAGACGCTCGATCTCCTGGATCCGGTCACCGATGGAAATATACGCCAGGATATTTCCGATATCACCGAATTCGATCTGGATATCGTATTCGTCACGGAGCAGATCGTATACTTCAATCCCCGTCAGACCGATATCTCTGGTATAGATGGACAGCTTCGTCACATCATAATCATAGATGCTGCCGCCGTTCACCAGATCTTTTCCGTAGGCGTAATAGCCGCCGATGGAATTGATCTCGCTGCGGGCGTATTCCGCCATATCTTTTACCTTTTCAAAAGATTCACGGCCACGGAGCGCTAAGTTTCTTCTGGAAATATCCAGGCTGGACAGCAGCAGATAGCTTGCACTGGTCGTCTGTGTCAGGTTGATGATCTGCTCTACATATCGGCTGTTCACGTTTGGTCCCAACAAAAGGATCGAACTCTGCGTTAAGCTTCCGCCGGATTTGTGCATACTCACGGCTGCCATATCCGCACCGGCTTCCATCGCCGATACCGGCAGTGTCTCGTCAAAATACAGATGCGTGCCATGCGCTTCATCCACCAGCGCCATCATGCCATGCGCATGCGCCAGTTTTACAATGGAACGCAGGTCCGAGCAGATACCGTAATAGGTCGGGTTATTTACAAATACTGCCGATGCGTCCGGATGCTGCAGGATCGCCTGTTCCACCTGGGACAGCTCCATACCGAGCGCGATACCGATATGATTATCCACCTCCGGATTGACATACACCGGTTCCGCCCCGCACAGTACCAGCGCATTGATCACGCTGCGGTGCACATTACGCGGCAGGATGATCTTATCTCCCGCCTTGCAGGCCGTGAGCACCATACTCTGTACCGCAGAGGTGGTCCCGCCTACCATAAAGTATGCATGATCCGCCCCAAACGCATCTGCTGCCAGCTGTTCCGCCTCATAGATCACCGAGACCGGATGGCAGAGATTGTCCAACGGTTTCATGGAATTGACATCCAGACCAACACACTTTTCCCCCAGAAGCGTCACCAGTTCCGGGTTGCCGCGTCCGCGCTTGTGCCCCGGCACATCAAAAGGAACGACACGCTGCTTACGGAAGCGTTCCAATGCCTCATATAAGGGTGCCGATTTCTGCTTTTCGATATCCACCGTCGCATATCTCCTAAACTTTTTAATCTAAAGTAAATGCAACATTCCATTGCGTATCGTATAAAACTGCATCAACCGCAATTTTATAAGGCGAAGGCAGGTACCCAAAAGTGCCTGCCCTCAATTCAAAACATTGCTATCTTTATACCATATTTCTACCGAAAATACAATGCTTTTGTACGGATCCCGCGATCACTCCGTACGCACCGTAAATTCTACGGTTTCCTGTGTTTTTTCCAGGAAGCCCCAGCCTTCCGGAAGTGAGATCGTAAGCTTTGCTTTTCCGGCCTGTCCGGTGGTCTTTAAATAGGTACCGCCCATACCGCCGGCCATTTGAGCCGCTTTGGGTCCGATGATCTCAAGAGGCCCTTCCACCGTAAGCGGAAGCTGGGTCGCAAAATACGGTGCCACATTGCCGTATTCGTCGCATACACGGATCCGTACGCTTGCCACATCATAGGTCTCAGCATCTCTCAGTTCGGTATTATCCACGCGCACATCCAGGATCAGATGACCGGCCGTGGATTTCACCCTGGTACGCACCACTTTGCCATCCTTGATCGCCTCAAATTTAAAGCTTCTGGCCCTGCCGCCCCAGTTGCTCACATATTTTCCGTGCAATGCGATGACATCTTCCCACTTCATCCGGTAGATCGCCAGCGAACGCATCAATTTCAGTTTGATCTCTGCAGGGATATGATTGACACCATACTGCGTCATATAATTGATCGCCGCTTTAACTACCATGCTCTGGTGCTCACCGAAACCTTCCTCCCGCTTCAGATCATCCCCCACAAAGTCATCGATCAGGATCGGCGGATGCCGCAGCGCCCCGTATTTCGGATCTCCGGAAACGTATTCTTTGAGCAGATCATCGTTACGATACATCCTGACGCTGTCCGCATTGGTGAAAATATAGATCGCGCCTCTGGTGCCCCCCGGGAAATCCCCGATGTCCATGGTAGACGAGATCTCCAGCACCGGTCTTACGTTCTGCTGGGAAGCATACAGATAAGCCGCCAGTTTGGGATTGCGGAACATATCCATCACACCGTGATAGCAGATGCGGTCACCGCTGCCGAAATCCTTATGCGTATTGTAATCAAACATACACCAGCCGAAACTTCCGGCGATGTCCTTTTCCTTCCGTACCGCATTTACGACAGCCGCGTGACGCAGGGCATGCTCTAAGCGGTGCTGCTCACAGTCAAAGCTCTTGGTCGGGAACATATGCCCGCCGTATTCTGTGACCAGATACGGCTTGGAAGTATCCGGTGTGACCGTCGATTTCTTATCACAGCCCTGATTGGTACCGTCATGTACAAAGTCATTATAGGTATATACATCCTCCAGCAGATGGCTCTTTTTCAGGAAACGAACGCCTCCGGTAGGCCGGTCCGCATCCAGCTCATGCGCAACGGCATTGGTGCGTTCGTACAGCGCATCGTCATCCCCGGATTCGTTGATGCGCACGCCCCACAGGATGATCGACGGATGGTTGCGATACTGCGTGACCATCTCCTCCACATTTTTGACTACCTGTTCCTTCCATTCCGCATCGCCGACATACTGCCATCCCGGGATCTCGGTAAAGACCAGAAGCCCCAGTTCATCGCAGCGGCGGATGAAGTGCTGTGACTGCGGATAATGGGAAGTACGCACCGCATTCACACCCAGATCAAAACGCAGGATCTCCGCGTCCAGTTTCTGCACGGATGCCGGCATCGCATAGCCCACGTATGCATAGCTCTGATGGCGGTTCAGGCCGCGGATCTTGAGCTTGCGTCCGTTTAAGTGATACCCGTCCTCACGGAATTCCGAACGCCGGAAACCGCAGCTGTCCTCCACGCAATCCAGCTCTTTCTCTTTTTGGAACAGCTGCAGGGTCACATCATAAAAATACGGTGAAGTCACATCCCACAGACGCGCATCCGTAATGTCCGCCTCAAGCACTCTCGCATACGGCATCGTCTGCTCCGATACGATGATCCCGCTCTGATGCTCACAGATCCTGAGTTTTACGGACAGATCCTCCGTATTCTCCTGCCCGGCATCCAGTAAGGTCTCGATCATAAGATTCCCATGAAAACGATAATCCCGGATCTCATGCGGCAGGATCACCCCCTGCGGTTCCATCGGACGCAGATGCATATCCTTAATACAGATCTGCTCCTTCACTTCCAGAAATACTTCACGGTAGATACCGCCGTAAGTCATATAGTCGATCACGTTTCCGAAAGGCGGGATATTCTGGCATTCCCTGCTGTCCGCTTTTACCACCAGGATATTGTCTTCCCCATAGCGCAGTTCCTTTGTCAGCTCCACCGTAAATGCCGTATAGCCGCTGTGATGTTCTGCCAGCTGCACGCCATTCAGATATACGTATGCACTGTGTGCCACCGCCATAAAGGTCAGGAACACCCGCTTTCCTTCCCACTCTTTTTCCGCTTTGATCACACGGCGGTAACCGCTCACCATCTGGTAGATGGCATCATCAAAATAATGAAACGGTGTTTCCTTTACGGTATGCGGAATGCGTACCTGCACACAATCGCCCCTGTATTCTTTCTTATGCAGTTCTTCCGTAAATGCCTCGGTAAACTGCCAGTCATTATTCAGCCAGATTTTCTTCTGCATTGTTTAATGCTCCTTTTAATTTTCGTTACCCGTATTGTCAGATCACGCGCATTCCGCCACAGCTGCGGATTCCCAGCACACTGCAGGCGCCGTCTCCGAATACCGCATCCATCTGCGTCTTATATGCATCCACCAGATCCTCCGGTACCCATGCCTGCATCGTTCCGGCAAATCCGCCGCCGTGTACCCGCGCAGCTCCGCGTCCCTGCAGCACCATTCCCGCCAGCTGCAGCGCGATCGATACGTTCTGGTGTGTGATGTCGTGATTGGTATACACGTTCTGTAAAAACTGAAACGAAGACGCACCGGATGCGGACACCGCCTGCAGAAACGCTGCAAGATCGTCCTTTTTCAGAGCACGCACTTCCTTCTGTACCCGTTTGTTTTCTTCATAGAAATGCAGGGCACGGAGTACGGCACGGTCACCGCATTTCTCCCGCAAGGCGCCAATGTTCTTCACGACCTCTTCTTCGCTCACTTCGTGCAGAACATTCTTGCCGAAATACTCCGCCACCGAGCGCATCTCCGCCGGCACTGCCGCATAATCCGGTGTCAGATCCGCATGCGAGCCCTTGGTATCGGTGATACACAGATGATATCCTCTGGCTGCAAAATCATAATCCACTTTTTCAAACTGCGGTTTTTCCGGATCCGCAAAATCAATGTGCACCAGACTGCCGACGGAGCATGCCATCTGATCCATAAGGCCGCATGGCTTTCCGAAATAGACATTCTCTGCATACTGACCGATCTTTGCGATCTCTACGGCCGAAACCGTACCATCATTATACAGATAGGAAAAGATATTGCCGAGCAGTGTTTCAAATGCCGCCGAAGAAGATAGGCCGGCCCCGATCAGCACATCGCTGGTCACATAGGCGCTGAAACCGCCGACCTTAAATCCACGTTCCTTCATCCCTGCGGCAACACCACGGATCAGGGATGCGGTCGTATTCTTCTCTTCTTCCTTTACGTCAAGATCCGTCCTGTCGACCTGCAGCAGAGGATCCTCACCGGATACCAGCGAGATCCTGCCATCTTCTGTTGCCGAAACGATCGCGATGGCATCCTTATTGATCGAAGCCGCCAGTACTTCTCCATGCTGGTGATCCGTATGATTGCCTCCGATCTCCGTTCGTCCCGGTGCGGAAAAGATGGAAATATCCTGCCCGCCGAACTGTTTTTCAAATGCCTGTATTGCCTTCCGGTAACGGTCTTTCTGAAGATCCGCCTCGCCAAAATAATAATCATGAAAGAAGGACTGCAGTCCGTCCTGTTCTATGTAGTTAAGTAATTCTGTGATGTTCATATCGATACCTCCGGTGGTTATTTGTATAACTCTACGTCATCGATGGTGCCCCAGCCCTTGGCTGCGCCCTGCACGGAGATCCCGACGATGACCTCATCGCCTGCCTTCAGGGAAAGCTCCGGCAAGGTTATCTTCTTCCAGCTTCTCCATCCGTCCAGAGCCACCGGTTCCGAAACAAATTCCTTATCTCCGTTCTTTACGAATACACACACTTTTTGATCCGATCCCATATCACCGCCCTGAACGTTTGCACAGGCCGTATACGTTCCGTCGGCCGGTACCGTCACGCTCTGATATACATCAAAATCGATGGCTTCCGTCGAATAAAAATGGAATGTGTATTCATCGGAAAGTGCATCTGCCGCCTTCTTCTGGATATCCGTAGTGTTACCGGCTCCGCGATCTTCTACCTGCCAGACCGAATGATCCGCTTCATCAAATCCCGGATCGGAAAGATAATTGACATTCATCACCTTTACGGTGGCGGTCACTTCTGCGCCGTCTTCCAGCGTTCCGGTCACGGTATAAATATCACCGGTATTTACATCGATCGCCGCCAGGTCTTCTTCGCTCCATTCCGCTTTCATCGTACCGCTCACGGACGGATCATTGTAATAGACAGCAATCTCTTCCGGCAGCTGTACCGCATCCCCGATCCCGCTTTCCATATACACTTCTTCGTAAGCCAGCGGCTGCAGCGGTGCATCGGTTCCGTGATATACCCATTTGAACACGTTCAGAGACGGCAGCGCTTTTCCCGCGAAATCAAACATCGCCTGATTGTCCCACGATGATCCGCCGAAATATTTTCCGGCATCCTGCGGATCGTACTTGGAAGCATAGGAACTTGCCCAGCCGGATCCGTGTTCTTCCCAGATGGCTTTGTTACTGTCGTAATCACTGCCGACCGGCACCCATGCGCCTTCCCAGTAGAATACGCCGAGTGCGCCCGCTTCATTGGCATACGACATAATGTCGCGGATCATCTTTGCCTGCCCCTGCGGATCCGCCGGATAGCCGGTCAGCGCTTCTTCCGCAGCCACACTGTTGCCGAAGTTGTCACCATCCTCATCGGTCGAAAGATATGCCGTCTCCAGCACACAGGTCTCTACACCATACTGCGTGCGGATATCCTTCAGTACATCCCGCATGTTTTCCATTGTACCATGCCAGTACGGATAATAGGAAATACCAAATACATCATAATCCACATCGTGCGATTTCAGCTGTTCTGCTTTTTTCATCGTACCGGCTGCATCATCCACCTG
>JAFWRC010000011.1 GCA_017508825.1 Lachnospiraceae bacterium | reverse complement strand
GGTAGCGGCGACCGTAGCAGCGCTGAAGGCGGGCGACCAGAGCGGTCAGGTACTGGATAAGGTACAGGAGCTGTCCACGCAGATCGAAGCGCTGAAAGCAGAGGATAAGAATGCGCAGGTAACGGAGAAACTGCAGGCACTGTCTTCGCAGATCGAGGCATTAAAGGCAGACGATCAGAGCACGCAGGTATTGGAGAAGCTGCAGGCACTTTCCGCGCAGAACGATAAGATCTATGAAAAACAGCAGGAGCCGGATGAGGATGCGAGAGCAGCGGCCGCCAGAGTGGCAGAACTGCTCGAGACCTTAAAGCAGCAGGCGAAGTTTACGGAACTGACCCAGGAGACGCTGGCGGCCCTGGCACAGTCGAATACACAGACCCAGGACAGCTTAACGGAGGTGCGCGGCAAGCTGGATGGTCTGAGTGACCGTTCGGCACAGGAAAAGAACGAAGCCGAGATGGCGGAGAAGCTGGCCGCGGTACAGCAGGATGCCAAGAGCGCAAAAGAAGCACTGTTCTATCTGCGGACTTCCAGCGATGAGCAGAAGGGCGGCATCGAGGAGTTAAAGGGACTTGGCAATGATACCAAAGCAGGTCTGCAGGATATTTACGATTCTTTAGAGAAGGCAAAGAAAGGCATCTCCGATATCAAGGCACAGCAGCTGCAGATGCTGCCGCAGGCCAATGAAGGCGATGACGAGATCCGACAGGCGCTGACCGAGCTGTTGTCCGGACATTCCGACTTAACGACCGGACTGCGCAATGTAAAGAACGCATCCGATGAAACGAAGAATACATTAAAGTCTACGCTGGATACGGCAATCTACGGTCTCAAGCAGGACAACAAGGAGCTGGTCGGCATCCTGCAGCGGATGAACGCAACCCTGACCAGCCGTACCAACGATGACGAGAAGGAACAGCGGAAGGAAGAGGCCGAGCGGGCAAGGATCGAAGAAGACAGACGTCTGCTGGAAGAGCGCTTCAAGCTGACGGAAGACTTCATGCACAAAGAGAGCGTGAAGGTATACCGTAATGTACAGGCAGTCATCAATGAGAAGAACGATAAGCAGAGAGAAGGCCTGGACAGCGGCAACCAGAACGTTATGAGCAGTGTGGCAAAGGTGAAAGCGTGGGCCATCATCAGTACGATCATCGGCGGCGCAAACCTGGTGTTGATCATACTCAAACTCTTCAAGATTTTGGATTTTTAAATTGATTTATAAATTATAGAACGGATTTTTGCAGTTTTAGTTTCATGAGCAGCAGGATACATAAAATACAGACAGTAACAAAAATAAGGGTGGCACTTTGGGTGTCAGCCTTATTTTTCGTCTTTTTACCGCCGATCCGGTGGTGGCACGAAGAAGGGTATAACCGCTTCTCCGTATTTATGAACGGCGTGGCGATCGGAAAGGTGGACGATCCGAAGCACGCAGAGGAATTGTATAAGCAGGTGCGGCGGGAATATGCCGCGGAAACCGAGGGGATCAGTTTTGTGGGCATCCCCGAATTTACTTATGAAGGCGAAGAAATGATCGTCGGGGAAGTGGATGCGGATACGGTGATCCGGCAGCGGATGCTGGAGGAGATGCAGAAGGGTCAGAAGAACAATCTGCACCAGGCGTATTCCGTAAAGGTGGGCGGCACGATCGTGAGCGTAGCCGGCGCAGAGGATGCGAGAAAGCTCCTGCAGGAGACGATCGGGGTCTATGATACCGAGCAGAACTTTCAGGTGGAACTGGTCAAAGACCGGAACCGCGAGCTGAACGTTCTGGTGCCTGAGATCGCGCGGGCAGGGGGAGCATCGGAAAAAGCAATGCCGCTCAAATGCTCCGGCGCGGGAGAGATCACAGAGAAGGAAGACGGCTGGGATTTCTCGGAGGTGAAGGCGACCAAGGGCTTTGACGCATTTACATACGGTGTCACGGAGATCGGCTTTTCGGAAAAGATCGAAGTGGTGGAAGCCTACCTGCCGCAGGCGGAGGTAATGGACTACGAAACCGCCAGAGCCACGCTGACCGAGCAGCAGGAACAGCAGCAGATCTATAAGGTGCAGTCCGGCGATACGCTTTCGGAGATCTCTTTAAAGGTAGGTCTGCCGTTGGATACCATTGTTGCGATGAACGATGAACTGGATGATGAGAATTCGATCATCCGTGTGGACCAGGAGCTGATCATTACGGTGCCGGAGCCGCAGCTGTCCGTCATCTGGACGGAGGTGGCAAGGGACGACCGGATCTTTGACCTGCCGACGGAATATATCTATAATAACAGCTGGTATACGGACAAAAAGGTGACGAGGCAGCAGCCGTCCGCGGGATATCACGAGACGGTGGCGCAGATCACGAGACGTAACGGTGATGTGCTGACAACGGAAGTGCTTTATGAAGAAGTAGGCATGGAAGCAGTGGCAAAGGTGATCGAGGTGGGAACCCAGGTGCCGCCTTCCTACATCAAGCCGATCTCCGGCGGACGCATCTCCTCCGGTTTCGGACCGCGAAGAGCCCCCAAACCGGGCGCCAGCACCTATCATAAGGGTGTGGATCTGGCAACCCCGACGGGAACGACCGTATGGGCATCCTGCGGCGGTACCGTGTCCTTTGCCGGCTGGGGCGGCGCATACGGCAATGTCATCTTTGTCGATCACTCGGACGGACGGCAGACGCGTTATGCGCACCTGAGCAAGATCTATGTATCCGTGGGCCAGCATGTGGACCAGGGGCAGAAGATCGCGGCCAGCGGCAACACCGGACGCAGTACGGGACCGCATCTGCACTTTGAGATGCGTATCGGGGGCACGCCGGTAGACCCGCGTAATTACGTTAATCTGAATTGAGATGATCATGATTCACAGCCATAAGCACAGTGAATGATCATAGAAAATTTATGTCAACTTGAAGGAAGACTTTGACATTTGCCGCATTTTGCATTATAATGTGGTCGATATTTATGAGCTGGCTATATTTTGTGGTACAGCGGATGGGTTGGAGTATATATGGACAGATTTGTGATCAGAGGCGGTGTACCGCTGGTAGGAGAAGTACAGATCGGAGGGGCAAAGAACGCGGCCCTGGCGATCCTGGCAGCAGCGGTAATGACCAATGACCCTGTAAGGATAGAGAATGTTCCCGATGTAACGGACTGCAACGTGCTGCTCAAGGCAATGGAGCGTATCGGTGTCGGGATCATCCGGCAGAGCAAACACGTGGTAGTGATCGATGGTTCCAAGATCGAGAGCTGCATCATCGAAGATGAGTACTTAAAGCGGATCCGCGCTTCCTACTATCTGGTAGGCGCGCTGCTCGGCAAGAACCGTCAGGCGGAAGTACCCCTGCCGGGTGGCTGCAATATCGGCGTACGCGCCATTGACCAGCACATCAAAGGTTTCCGTGCTCTCGGCGCAAAAGTAGATATCGGACATGGCGCGATCTGTGCGGAAGCAAAGGAACTGCGCGGCAGTCATATCTTTTTGGATAAAGTATCCGTCGGCGCGACCATCAATATCATGATGGCAGCTGCGCTGGCGACGGGCAAGACGATCATCGAGAACGCGGCAAAAGAGCCGCACGTCGTTGACCTGGCCAACTTCTTAAACAGTATGGGTGCAAACATCAAGGGCGCCGGTACCGATGTGATCCGTATCAAGGGTGTGGAGAAGCTGCACGGCACGGATTACGCGATCATACCGGACCAGATCGAGGCAGGCACCTATATGCTGGCATCTGCGGCAACCCACGGAGACGTGCTGGTACGCAATGTCATTCCCAAGCATCTGGAATGCATCACGGCAAAGCTGTGTGAGATCGGCTGCCACATCACGGAATACGATGATGCGGTGAGAGTATCTGCTCCGGAGCCGCTGACCTCCACACAGGTCAAGACCCTGCCGTATCCCGGTTTCCCGACGGATATGCAGCCGCAGATCACGGTGGCGCTTGGTCTGGCACAGGGGACCAGTATTGTGACCGAAGGTATCTTTGAGAACCGTTTCAAATATGTTGACGAACTGGTGCGTATGGGCGCATCCATCAAGGTAGAAGGCAATATGGCGGTGATCTCCGGTGTGAGCCGCTACAGCGGTGCCAGCATCTCGGTACCGGATCTGCGTGCCGGCGCGGCGCTGACCATCGCAGGCATGGCAGCAGAGGGTGAGACCATCGTGGAAGATACCCGCTTCATTGAGCGCGGATATGAAGAGTTTGAAGTGAAGCTGCGTGGCCTGGGGGCCAAGATCGAACGCGTAAGCAGCGAGCACGATCTGCAGAAAGCAAGACTGAAACTGGCGTAAGATATCAAAAAGGGGCTGTGAAAAAAGCATAGCCTAAAAAACAAAGAAGGATCGAGGTTTTTTCAAAACCAAGATCCTTCTTTTGTGTTAAAATTAAACTTGCGATGAATAATTCTAACAAGATTCATTCTAACCCAAAACAGGCAGTTTTGCCAATGCTAATTCAGGATTATCTGGACATCTGTGATCCGGTGCTGACTTTTGACCGATTTATGGGAGAAATCGAGCTGGAGAAGTATCTGAAGAACATCCCGAAGCAATATACGGGCAGACTCAGATATGACCCGGTCAGCATGCTGAAAACAGTGTTGTTCGGATTTATGACGAATGGCTACATCTCATTGCGTGAATTGGAGGACCAATGCAGGGTAAATCTCCGATTCATGTATCTTATGGAGCACGAGGCTCCATCCTATCGTACATTCGGCTACTTCATCAATGAAGTGCTTAAGGATTCCATCGAAGAAATATTCAATGACATTAATCAGAAAATCTTCGAAACAGAACACGTGGATCTTCAACACTTGTATATCGATGGTTCCAAGTTTGAAGCCAATGCAAACAAGTATACGTGGGTATGGAAGAAAGCAACGGAAAAATCAAGGTATCGTTTGTTTGGCAAGATCACGGCACTCTTTCAGGAGATCAACGAAGAACTGGCCTATACGGGAATGAAACTCTGCATCAATACCGAGTATGCGCCAGAGTATATCCGGGAAGCCGCAGAAAAATATACGGAATTATGGCAACTGGACGAAACGGGGTTCAAACACGGCAGAGGTCATCATAAGACGACCCAGCAGAGGCATTACGAGAAACTCTTGGAGTATGCACAAAAACTGGAAGAATACGTGGAAAAGATCCATATCTGTGGGGAAGGACGAAATAGCTATTCAAAAACAGACCATTCCGCTACCTTTATGAGAATCAAGACTGACTACATGGGGAATGACCAACTGCTTCCGGCGTATAATGTCCAGATCGGTGTTGCTGATGAATATATCGCTGTGGTCGATGTGAACCAGTACCGGTCAGATATGGACTGTTTTATTCCACTTATGAATAAGTTCCAAAAAACATATGGTTTCTATCCGAAGTACCCGGTCGCAGATGCCGGATATGGTTCATACAACAATTACATCTTTTGCGAACAGAATGGTATGGAAAAGTATATGAAATTTACCATGTTCAAAAAAGAAACAACCGATCGGAAGTATCATGAGGATCCATTTAGGGCAGTTAACTTCCCAATAGGTGCAGACGGAGTCATGCGTTGCCCAAATGGAAAGGCTTTTCGCTTTGAGTACCGCCAAAATGTAAAGGGAAATGCGTATGGCAGGCAGGAGGAGGTATACCGATGCGAGGATTGCTCCGGATGTCCGTATGCAGAAAGATGCAAAAAAAGTGATAAAAACCGTACTGTAAAGATCAATCACGAACTCACTGCCATGCACCAGGAAGTGATAGAGAACCTGGAAAGCATCCAGGGTGCACTTTTAAGAATGAACCGTTCCATACAGGCAGAAGGTACCTTTGGAATCATGAAGAATGACCGCTGGTATAAACGGATTGTGCGAAGAGGTATTAATTCTGTCCGGCTTGAAATATTACTTGTTTCTATAGGGCATAATCTCTATAAATATCACAACAAGCAGATGAGATCCAAGACTGCCGCATAAGAAATCGAAGTCTTTATCTTATGGGGGTGGGGGGATTATACTCTTTTTTCATGGAAATGACCTTGTTTCCACTCAGACTAAAAAGGACGCATGAAAAAACTTTAGTTTTTTCACACGCCCTTTT
>JAFWRC010000076.1 GCA_017508825.1 Lachnospiraceae bacterium | reverse complement strand
CCAAGACTGCCGCATAAGAAATCGAAGTCTTTATCTTATGGGGGTGGGGGGATTATACTCTTTTTTCATGGAAATGACCTTGTTTCCACTCAGACTAAAAAGGACGCATGAAAAAACTTTAGTTTTTTCACACGCCCTTTTTGCGTTATGCCAATAAAAAACGGGGTGATTTACGGCCACCCCGTTGATCTTATCCTGCCTGGCACAACTGCTGCAGTGCCTGCTCTGCTATGATGATCTCGTAATGTTCTTCCATATAGGCTTCCAGTGATCTTGCATTATAAGCCCGGTCACAGAAATCCATTAATACGGTACATAGTTTTTTATAGGCGAGTGGTGTAAGATAATCTGCGTAAAGCAGCAAATAATACATACCGTCTGCCGGATTTTTATACAGGATGCTTTCACCCATTTCATAGGACTTTACTGCCAGCGCAGCATCGATGGTCGATCCCAGATCGGAAAAACAGAAGATCCGGTTTTCCTGGCGAACGTTCTGCTGGGCCTTCAGATCCTGCTTGCCTGTATTAGCTGCAGCCGGTCTGGCACCCGTAAACATTTCCGTGAACAGATCCCGCAGGGTCTTTCCGACGGAAGGAATATTGCCGTTGTTATCCGCAGTGCCGCTGATGGAAATAGAGATACTGTTGCTGTTCTCGTTCTCGTCTGCAGCATCATTTCCTTCATCGGTAGCGATGTTACCGGTCAAAGCCGTTGCAAACTGAGCCAGCTTGGACTCCAGTTCATCCGGAGCCTCCACTTTGGTGATGACAAATACGATCACACCAGACTGCATCGGTACCGCCTCGATCATCAGCGGAGATTCATCCGGTTCAAAGCCAAATTGAAAATGCGCCTCCTGCATCACATCGCGGAAGAGGCGGTTTGCCTTCTCACTGCCGTAGGTCAGCTCGCTGAACTTGATCTTGCGTTCTTCGAGGTCCTCACGGGTCAGAATACACCGTATCTGGTTTTCATTCACCTGCTCAATCTTCATATGTATAAGTATATTTATCCGGGATGGAAAGTCAATACGAAAATTACACAATTCACAAAGAGTTCAATGTCATCCTTGCCCAAATATCTTGCAAAATCCCTTGATTTCTTGTAAAATATAACCAATTATGGCAAGCAGAAAGAAGCAGCCCAGCTGGGCAAAACTGGATAATACGGCATTGCTGTTTCCGGTTATTTCCGGAGAGGGCATGAGCAGTACCTATCGCATCTGCGCGACGCTGAAAGAGCCGGTTCGGAGGGAACTGCTGCAGGAAGCGGAGGAAAGAGTCCTGTCGCAGTTTGAGACGTTTCGTATGCGCCTGCGAATGGGCTTTTTTTGGTATTACTTCGAAGAGAACGACCGGAAAGCGCCGGAGGTACAGGAAGAGAGTGACTATCCGGGCGCCTATATCAATAAGAGCCGGAACAATCACTATATGTTCCGCGTGACGTATTATCGCAACCGTATCAATCTGGAAGTCTTTCATGCGCTGACGGATGGCTTTGGCGGGTTTGTGTTCCTGAAGGAGCTGGTGTATCAATACTTAAGACTTTCGCATCCGGAAGAACTGGCAGGGGAAAAAGACAAACTTTCGTCAGGGATCTTCCTGGATCCGGAAGACAGCTATTTAAAAAACTTTAAGAAGGGCGCGGATCATTCCAAGGCTTATGGCTCGCGTAAGGCCGTCGTCCTGAAGGGCGAGAAACTGCCGAACGGTGAGGTGTCCGTCCTGCATGGGTATTTTAAAATCGATGAACTGAAGGCAGCAGCCAAGGCACATGGCGCTACGATCAACCAGTATCTGGTCGGTAATTTTATTTATGCAATGTACCGGGAATATCTGAAGGGGGCACCTTCGGAACTGCCGATCAGCTGCTGCGTGCCGGTGGATCTAAGGAAGCTGTATGATTCCCATACGATGAAGAATTTCTTCGTGATCGTATCGGCAAAGTTTCAGCCGACGAAGGAAAGCTATACCCGGGATGAGGTGTTGGATTTTGTGATCGGGACGCTGAAAGAACAGACCACGAAAGAAAACCTGGAAACGATCCTGTCCTACAATGTATCCAATGAGCAGAATAAATTCCTGCGGCCGATCCCGCTGTTTATTAAAAATATCGCGATCCGCAAGGTATACAATTCTTCGGCGGATACGGCAACAGCAACCATGACCAATGTGGGAAATGTGGAACTCCGGGAACCGTATCAGAAATATGTAGAACATTTTTATGCGATGCTGGCAATGTCCAAAGGACAGAATATGAAAGGCGCGATCTGCTCCTATAACGGTACGCTGATCGTTACCTTTACATCGTGCCTGGCAGAGTTATCGATCCAGAAACGTTTCTTCCAGTCCATTACGGCAGATGGTGTGGAAGTGGCGGTTGAGACCAATGAATATCACGAAGAACAACCGGCAGAAGCACCGGTGAAAGGGAAACGTAAGAAGAAACATGAACAAGTGTCCGCAGTGTAAAGTGATCCTGTATAACAATGCGGCGACATGTCCTCTGTGCCATTGCGTGGTAGAGGAACTGGAGCCGGCGGAAGAGAAGAGAGCCCGCGAAAAATTCGGCGCAGGCGCTCCGTATCCCAACGCGCAGTTAAGGCATAAGTGGGTCCGTTTTGCAATGCGGCTGGTGCTGTTCATCTTTGTGCTGGTAGAAGGCCTGCTTGTGCTGATCAATCACTATACCACGCCGGACTTCTGGTGGTCTGCGATCACCGGCGTAGCACTGGCGTATGGTTATCTCTTTATGGTGGTCTGGATCCGGAACGATTCCGGTTTTGCGCTCAAGGTGGGACTGCAGATCTTATTCACCATGGTGGTGCTGTATGAGATCGATAAGTTCACCGGCAATTACGGCTGGGCGCTGCAATGGGCCATTCCGGGTACCATACTGCTGGGGGACGGCATCGTATTTATTCTGATGATGCTCAACCGCAGCCGGTGGTTCAGCTATAGCCTGCTGCTGATCCTGATGGGCGTGTGCAGTGTGGGGATCATGGGATTGTATTTTGTCAGGGTGATCAGCAATCTGGTCCTGCCGGTGATCTGTGTGGCGGTAACGGGCATCTATCTGCTGGCAACCATTACCTTTGGTGAGAAGGCGATGAAGCGTGAACTCGGACGGAGGTTCCATATTTGAAACAGGATACGAAGCTGACGGAGCCGAAGATCGAAGGAAACGCGCTGCAGCCGGAACTGGCAAGGAATGAGTTTAAGGAACGGCTGAAGTCTGCCATTGCGGTCCGCGCAGAGAAATGGGAAGCGTTCCGGACGCAGCGGGCAGAGAAGATCGAGACAGTAAAAGCAGAGCGCGCGGAGAAAAAAGAGGCGGCCAGAGCGGATGCTCTGCAGGTCAGTTTAAGAGGAAGAACGGCCCGTAAAGTTGTGGAGGTAGCCAATCATCTGCCGGTGCTGGGGCATATGTCACAGAACGGGGAATTGCAGGCCAGGCGGAATGAGCATGAAAAGGAATGGAAATGTCCGGAAGGCTATGCGAATACCGCGATCGAAACGGAACGTTTTTCCATGGAGCTCCTTAAGACTGCAGGACAGGGTATGCCGCCGGAAGAGCAATTTGTGATCCTGCAGCTGCACGGCGGAGGTTATTATAACCGGATCCATAATACCTACCGTGATGCGGCGGTGTGGTATTCGGAATGCGGCAGCGGAATGGATGTGCTGAGTATTGATTATCGTACCGCGCCGGAAGATCCGTATCCGGCGGCGCTGGAAGATGCGCTGGAGGCCTATAAATGGCTGCTGGAGCAGGATTATCTGCCGAAGCATATCATTGCGGCCGGAGATTCTGCAGGGGGCGGACTGGCGCTTGCATTGACGTTATATTTAAAAGACCATCAATTGCCGCTGCCGGGCGGGATCGTTACCATGTCGGCGTGGACGGATCTGACCAAGAGCGGCGATTCGTATCAGGAGAATTTTGATAAAGACCCGATTTTCGGCGGTTCCAGAGATACTCTGGTATACAAAGAAGGCTACTATGCGGAACATGACCCGGTGGATCCGTACATATCTCCGATCAACGGAGATTACAGCTGTTTTCCGCCGATGCTGATGCAGGTTGGTGAGTGGGAGATGCTTCTGGATGATACGCTGGAGGTGGCAGCCAAAGCGAAGGAGGCCGGCGTACCTGTCAAAAAGCATGTGTATCCCGGAATGTTCCACATTTTCCAGATGGGATTTCATCTGTTCCCGGAAGCGGAAGAAGCGTGGAAGGAAGTGGCAGAATTCCTGAAAATGATCAGGAACGGCCAGGAATATAAAAAGTGATCAATTGGAACAGTTGTTATAAAAACTATGGAAACAAAGTATATTGATATCGGATTAAACTTATTCAGTAAGCAGTTTGCGGGACAGGAGGATGAGATCGTCACCCGTGCAGCGCAGCAGGGTGTGGGAATGATCATTACCAGTTCCTCGGAGCACAGTTCCGCTCAGGCAGCAGCGTATGTAAAGAAACATCCCGGCATTTATGCAACGGCAGGCGTGCATCCGCATGATGCAAAAAGTTGCGATAAACTGACGATCGATCACCTGCGAAAGCTGATGCAGAGCAGTGATCAGATGGTAGCGGTCGGCGAATGCGGTCTGGATTATGACCGTATGTTTTCGCCGAAGGATGTGCAGCTCCGTGTCTTTGAGCAGCAGATCGAACTGGCGGAAGAACTGAACAAACCGCTTTTTTTGCACGAGCGGGAAGCGGCGGCGGACTTTACGGAGATCTTGAAACGCCATAAAGACATCTGCCCGAGAGCAGTGGTACATTGCTATACCGGTACCCGGGCAACTGCCGAACAGTATCTGGAGCTGGGCTGTATGATCGGCATCACCGGCTGGGTCTGCGATGACCGCCGCAACGGGGATCTGCTGGAAGCCCTGAAGGTGATCCCGGTAGAGCGCCTGATGGCGGAGACCGACGGGCCGTACTTATTGCCAAGAGGTATTAAGGGACTGAAGAACCCTAATGTGCCGGAAAATATTGTGTATGTAGTGAAGAAGATCGCCGAAGTGAAGGGCGTGGAGGAAGAAGAACTTAGGCTGAGAATCCTTGATAATACAAAGAGGTTCTTTGCCATCTTATAGTATGGTATAGCTCAGGAGCCGGCGCCGTGAGTTACCTTCACCCGCCGCAGCGAGGTCCTGCCGTAGGCATCGGTTTCGCGGACGTATTCGTAGGTGACGCCGGAAGCGTCAGCAGCATCCTTTTCCGCCTGATAGGCCCGCAGTTCTTCTTCAATCTGCGTAAGCGGTGTGGGGAAGTCGAGGCGGTCGTGGATCTCGTCGGCGGAATAGCCAAGATCGGCCAGGTGGCGGATAGCGCCGCGGCTGGCCATATCAAACGTAAAATTGGATAAAGCGTTTTGAAAGGTTTTATCATTCTTGTTCATAGGCAGCATTATAGCACATAAACTATATGGGGGTATAATTTATGCGTAAAAGAATCGTGGTGATGCTGGGACAACCGGAAGTCGATCACCAGGCCCATTTTATCGAAGGCGTTATACAGCAGGCACAGCTGGCGGATTTTGACGTGTGCCTGTTTTCGATGATCCGCATGTATCAGAGCAGCGCTGCCAGAGAACAGAGCGATTCCAATATTTTCCGGCTGATCAATTCGGAGAAATTTGACGGTGCGATCCTGCTGACGGATACCGTGCAGACCCCCGGGGTAGCCGGCAAGATCGAGGAGCGCATAAAGGAAGTCTTTCAGGGACCGGTGATCTGTGTCGATATCGGAAGCAAGTACTTCCCCACGGTGAGAACCGATGGCGCGGCCGGGATCTACCGGATGGTAGAGCACCTGATCGAAGAACATCACTATGAGGATATCGCATTTCTTGCCGGCAAAGAATGGCATCCGCATTCACAGGAGCGTCTGCAGGGATATCGTGATGCTATGGAGGCACATGGCCTGCCGGTACGGGAAGACCGGATCTTTTACGGTGATTTCTGGTACACCAGCGGAAATGCATGCGCGGAGCAGATGCTCAAAGACCGGGAGCATATGCCGCAGGCGCTGGTGTGCGCCAATGACTGTATGGCGATCGGTTTTTGTGAGGAAATGGAAAAGCATGGCATACGCGTACCGGAAGATATCGCGGTGACCGGCTTTGATGCAACGGAAGAGGGGAAGACCAGCCCGAAGCCGTTATCTTCCATAGAGATCCCGTCGAGAGAGATGGGCATGCAGGCGGTAGAATATCTGGAGAAGATGCTGAAGGACGGAAAAGCAGAAGTTCCGAAGGTGGTACCGAAACTGTTTGTCGGCGGCAGCTGCGGGTGTGCATTTCATCAGGGCGGATACGCGGGACGAAGAAAGCATTGGCGAAGCGAATTGTCCACGGATGGTTTTATGTCTGCAACGAACGAGATGACGGAAGACCTGCTGATGCAGAGTACGTTTGCGGACTTTTTGCATATCGTGTACTACTATATTTACCAGCTGCAGCCGATCGAGGGT
>JAFWRC010000075.1 GCA_017508825.1 Lachnospiraceae bacterium | reverse complement strand
CGGCATTTTTTCCAGCAAAGCTTTCTTTGCATACAAAGCGCCGATGCCCATAGGCCCCAGCATCTTATGTCCCGAAAAGGAAAGGAAGTCACAATCCAGCTTCTGCACATCCACAGCCTGGTGCGGTACGCCCTGGGCGCCGTCCAGTACCAGTACAGCACCTGCGGCATGCACCAGTTTTGCGGCATTTGCCACCGGTGTCACCTTACCCAGCACATTGGAGACCATAGTCATAGCCACGATCTTTGTTTTGGATGTGATCGCGGACTTTAGCATCTCTTCCGTGATGATCCCGTCTTCCTGCGGCTCCAGGAATACCAGCTTTGCTTTCTTTGCATCCGCTACCATCTGCCACGGCAGGAGATTGCTGTGATGCTCCAGGACCGTAACCACGATCTCATCGCCTTCCTGCACATTCGTCATCGCATAGGAATATGCCACCAGGTTGAGCGCCTCGGTTGCATTGCGCACAAAGATGATCTCGCAGTCTTCTTTGGCATTGACATGCTCTGCCACCGTATGTCTGGCCTGCTCATACGCCTCGGTCGCACCGACGCTCCACTCGTACAGACCACGCAGCGGATTGGCATTGGTGGTCCTGTAAAAGTTGTCGATGGCTTCCAGTACCTGACGAGGTCTCTGGCTGGTCGCCGCATTATCAAAATATACATATCTGGGATCCTGCAGGATCGGGAAATCCGCGCGGATAGCGTTAATATCTAACATAATTGTTTTCCTTTTCGAAATATCTTTTCCCCTCATCCGGCGCTAACGCGCCACCTTCCCCCAAAGGGGGAAGGCAAGATTTGGGGTTATTTACACAGTCCGTTGCAGTCCGTGCGGTTGCAGTATGCGCGGTCTACGTAGTAGCCGGCCTGGCGGTAGATCTCCTCATCCGGGATGCGCGCCGCCACTTCCATAATGCGCGCACGCACCATCAATTCCTGCGCTTTCGCCTCGTCGATCCCGCGGCTCTGCATATAGAAGAGCATCTCCGGTGAGAGCTTGCCGATGGTCACGGCATGACGCCCGCTCACCTTTTCTTCTTCGCCCAGGATCATCGGGTTGGCCTTATTGATGATGTCATCTCCAAGCACCAGGATATCTTCTTCCTCATCGCCCTCGGCATCCGTACAATACTGACGGAAGTCCAGGGTCTCGCGGGATACTTTCTCGGCATGATCAAACAGCACGCCGTGGAAACGCATCACGCCCACGCTCTTCTTACCGCGGAAGGTATCCACATAGTTGTAATCCAGAAAACTCTCCGGCATCGCGATGTAGCCCAGGTCCGCCCGCAGTACGGAAGCCTCTCCGATCTGGTCAAAACATGCGCCCAGGTAAGCCTTACGCGATCCCAGCTCCAGCTGTGTAAAGGTAAACTCCGCTTCCGCCTGCTGCTTCACGCCCAGATCATCAAAGAAGATGAAATCCTTCGGCAGCATCTGTGCCTTGATCAGGTGCATCTTTGCGCCCTTCTCCAGATACACGCGGGTGGAAGAACCGACAAAGCCCTTGGTTCCTTCCAGACCGTCAAAATACTGAATCAGCGTCACTTCCGCGCCCGCCTTGACATGGATCAGCACCGATTCCATCGCTGCCGCATCCTCATAATAGTCATAGATAAATTTCACCGGTTTCTCAATCCTGCCGTCCACTTCATACAGCAGCGTCTTAACACCTGCATCGTCCAGCAGGTCATCGATCTCGGCGCCCATACCGGTCTGGAACTGGTCCGGCGCATACATCGGAAACTTGCCTGCCACAATGGCTTCCGGCACGGCCTCGCAGCCGTGTTCCTTACTCCACTTTACAAAAGCCGCGCGGTCCAGTGTCCCCGCCAGCCGCATGCCTTCCGGCAGTTCGGTTTCTTTTCGATATTCTTTTTGTGCAAAGGTCACATCCGCCGAAAGCGTGGCCTCATTAAAATCCAGTTTATTCCAGGTCAGGACCGGCAGATGGTTTACTTTCTTTCTGATCTCCATAAGCTTACCCCATCTCCATTTCCAGTTTGATCAGGTTGTTCATCTCGGCTGCATATTCCAGCGGCAGTTCCTTGCTCACCGGATTGGCAAAACCGCTCACGATCATCGCTCTGGCTTCCGCCTCACTGATGCCGCGGCTCATCATATAGAATACCGCATCGTCACTGATGCGTCCGATCTTGGCTTCGTGTCCCACATCCGCCTTGTCCGTACGGATGTCCATGGCCGGCACCGTATCGGAACGGGAGATGCTATCCAGCATCAGCGATCCGCAGTTGACCGATGCCTTCGCCCCTTCCGCCGTCTTGCGGATTTCCACGGAGCTGCGGTAGGTACTGATGCCGCCGCTCTTGCAGATGGACTTGGTATCGATAAAGCTCGAAGTATTCTTTCCAAGATGCACCATCCTGGCACCGGTATCCAGGTTCTGTCCCTTGCCGGCAAAGGTGATGCCGGTAAATTCCGCATGGGATCCATCCCCCTTTAATACCGAAGTCGGATACAGGTAGGATTCATGGGAACCAAAGGATCCCGAGATCCACTCGATGGTACCGCCCTCTTCACAGATGGCACGCTTGGTATTTAAGTTGTACATATTCTTGGACCAGTTCTCGATGGTCGAATATCTTAAGTGCGCATTCTTACCGACGAACAGTTCCACGCAGCCGGCATGCAGGTTGGCCACATTGTATTTCGGCGCGGAGCATCCCTCGATGAAATGCACATCGGAGCCTTCGTCCACGATGATCAGCGTATGCTCAAACTGTCCGGCTCCCGGCGCATTCAGACGGAAATAGGACTGCAGCGGGATGTCTACTTTGGTCCCGGGCGGTACATATACAAAGGATCCGCCGGACCATACCGCGCCGTGCAGCGCCGCAAACTTGTGGTCCGTCGGCGGTACCAGTTTCATGAAATGTTCCCGCACCATATCGGCATACTTGCCGGTCAGCGCGCTCTCCATATCGGTATAGACCACGCCCTGCTCTTCCACATCCTTACGCACGTTGTGATAGACCAGCTCGGAATCGTACTGTGCGCCTACACCGGCCAGCTGCTCACGCTCTGCCTGCGGGATGCCCAGCTTTTCGAATGCATTCTTGATGTCCTCCGGCAGCTCTTCCCAGCTTGCCTTCATATCGGTCTTGGAACGGACATAGGTCACGATGCGCGCCATGTCCAGACCGTCGATGGGCGGTCCCCAGTTCGGCACTTTCAGTTCGTTATAGATCTTTAAAGATTTCAAACGGAAGTCGAGCATCCAGTCCGGATCATGCTTCTCCTGCGAGATCTGACGCACGATCTCTTCGGTCAGGCCTTCGTCTACCTTATAGAAATCTTCTTCTCTTTCCTCATCTATAAAATCATACAGCCCGCGCTCCACATCGTTTAAGAGCCCTTTGCTGCGATCTTCGGATATATCGATCGGGGTATCCCCTCGCATTTCTGCCATGTTACTTCCTCAAATTTGTTATTTTGTGTATTTCGCGTAGCCGCCCTCGTTGATCTCGTTCACAAGGGTGCCGTCGCCGTGCGCTACGATCTTGCCGTCTACCAGGACATGGGTTTGATCCACGGTCAGTGAATCCAGGATGCGCGTGCTGTGGGTGATGATCAGCAGCGTGCCGCCGTTCTTTTGAAAGATCTCGATGCCCTTGGAAACCGTACGAACCGCATCCACATCCAGACCGGAGTCCGTCTCATCCAGGATGGCCAGCTTCGGCTCCAGCATCAGCAGCTGGAAGATCTCGGCCTTCTTTTTCTCACCGCCGGAAAAGCCCACATTCAGATCACGCTCCACATAGGACGGATCCATATCCAGAAGCTTCAGCACTTCTTCCATACGCTTTTTGAACTGAAAGATCTTTACCGGCTTGCCTGTCTTTTCACGGATCGCGTTACGCAGGAAAGCCTCCAGAGAAAGTCCCGGTACTTCCAGCGGGTTCTGGAAAGATAAGAAGATGCCCTTCTTTGCTCTCTGGTCCACGCTCAGGTTTGTGATATCCTCCCCTTCAAATAGGATCTTTCCGGAGTTCACCGTATACACCGGGCTGCCCATGATCACGTTGCCCAGCGTCGATTTGCCGGCACCGTTATGCCCCATCAATACGTGGGTCTCTCCGCTGCCCACCGTCAGATCGATATGATGCAGGATCTCGCCTCCGTCTTCCTGCGCGATCCCGGCACTCAGATCCCTGATCTCCAAAATCGTTTCTGCCATGTCTGTTCCTTTCTATATATAGAGAATTACCTATAACTTTACTATGAGATATATAGTATATCGTAACAAATCTTACAAATCAAGCAATTTTAAAATGCGGTGGTCACAACGTTCAGGTTCATCGACTCATCCACAGACACGTACCAGCCGTTTCCGTCTTCATCGTAAAGATACAGGAGCGGCTGTCCGTCCACCTCTATGATCTCGTTGGCATACCAATAACCGAGATCATCGAAGTAGATCTGTTTCTGCGCCCCGCTCGTCACGTCGAACCGGACCAGACTTTCTCCGTCTTCCGTTGTGAAGTATGCATACTTTCCGCTGAAAAGGACACAATACGTATCATGCTTGGTGCCGGTGTAGGACGGGCTCAGAAGATTTTCCGCGCCGTTCTGAATATCCAGCGCCCGCAGCGAAACCGTCTCCGTATCGTAATCATACGCCAGATAGTACAGGTAATCCCCCACCTGCTCCGCAATATCGCACTCATACGACTGGTTACAGCTTTCACAGAGATATCCGAAATCTTCCCCGCTCCATGTATCCAGCAGTTCCCACACATCGCCGTCAAACAAAAAGATCAGATCATCCGCCGTGATCTCATAACAGTATACACCGTAATCCCACAATACTTCGGTCTTTCCGGTCATGGACAGTTTCACCAGCCGGCTGTAATCGGTATAAAAAACGTAATTATTGTAAACGCAGAAATCCGCTACCGCATCTTCCACCAAAAGCATCAGGCCATAGCCGTCTACGTCCATACGATACAGTGCATCCGTACCGTAGGAGCCGTTCGCTGCATCGCCTTCGCCGAACAAAAGCTTCTGCCCGTCCGTTCCGATGATCGTCACGATCCTGCCATCCGCCGGCTCATACACAAGCTCCGGCTGCGCCCCGCTCCCGTCCAGCGGCATCCGGTACAGCGCATTGTGCTCCTTATCCCCGCGTTTAAAGATCAGCTCGTTTCCGATCTGGATCGCATTTACGCTTTCTTTCCATGTCCCGTCATTTGTAAAATCCGCCCCCGGTACGGTAAACGGATCATCCGCCGAATACGTTGCCGCCACCGTTCCCGGAGTATCCGACACAATATCTACCGGGATATCCGCCCCTCCCGGGAACTTCCCGTCAAGCGCCGCGCTCGTCTGCAGATCGATCTTCTTCGCCGGCATCGCCTCGCTCCAGCCGCTGTCATAGATCGCCGCTTCTTCTTCATTCGCCGCCACATAGATCGTATACCTGCTGCCGCGCCTGCGGCTGCCGTAGTAGATCTCCAGATCCGCTACCGTATCCACTTTAAAATACGCTGCGCGCTCTACGGAATTGACCAGCATTGCTGCTTCCGTAGCAAGCATCTCGTCCCCGGTCATCTCCTTGATCTGTATCGTGCCCTTGATATAGTTTTCGGTCCTCGGACTCACAAAGTAGTAATAGCTGCCGTCTTCCAGAAAGAAATAATCGCCGTCTTCCGTCTCCCATGCCGATCCGGCGATGCTGGCGATCGGCGCTTTGGTCACCACGATGCTGCACTGCAGTTCTTCGCAGTTCTCCGCTTTGATCGAAACCGTTGCGGTCCCGGGCGCCTTTGCCACGATCTCCGCGGTACCGTCCTTATTGTCCCGGACGGATGCCACTTCCCGGTCTTCGATCGCCCACCGGAACGGTGGCTCACCCAGATCGTGATAGTTCGTGATCTCCAGCGTATATTTTTCGCCTTCCTGTATCTGCAGGCTTGTCTGCGACAGCGCCGGCTTCTTGATCTCTGCTTCCCGCTTAAACCATCCCAGGATCACTCCCATGAGTAAAAGGACCGCCCCCAGCACCGCAATACCGAGAAAGATCAGTTTGACGATCAAGACGCCTATGCTTTTCTCTTGATTATTATCCATATTCTTATTCCTTTACCGCTGCCGGATATAAAATCCCGAAACTTTCCACTACTCTCTCGCACTCAGCCAGCAGGAGTTCCGCATCCTGCTCCACAAGGCCCTCGATCTCGTACAGATAGATAAACTCCG
>JAFWRC010000074.1 GCA_017508825.1 Lachnospiraceae bacterium | reverse complement strand
TAGAAATACTGTTAGGGAAAGATGTAAAATCCGGGGAGTAAAATCCCCGGAATATCCAGACCCTTTATCAGACAACAAAGTGAGCAATACGCAGACACTTCAACTGATCTATACAGAGACAACTGAAGGAGTCAGCAACAGCTGAACATCGTATTCCTTAGACAATATTCTAATTAGCTGCTCTATTGCATCTTGATAGTAAAATCTACCTCTTACTTCTAGTATAGGTATACAAATGCTCTGAGTTTCGAAACTTGGTAATAGAGGTTCTCGGATTCTGTATAGAGTAATTCCATGCTCAGAAACAAGTCTATCTTTCTTTTCATCTCTTTCTTTATTATGAAATGCTTGGCCATCATATTCTACCCCTGCACTTATACTAGATATATATATATCTATTTCTAATGAAGAGCTTTTCTTCCTTAGCCAAGATGGCTTATATCGATTAATTGCATCTGGAAACATTTTCCGCAAGTAAAAAAAGAGTGCTTGCTCAGGGAATGAAGTAGAACGTTCCCCTTTGCATATCGGACAACCTCTACCCCCAACTCTATGCGCTAAAGAAGATTGCCATTCATGTCCTTTTTTGCACTTCCACCAAACTTTTTTACTACTTCCATATGATATATCTTCAGGATTTAATCCTATATTCTTTTTATAATTCCATTCTTGTGCTATATTGGGAAACAATGTCGCTAAATCAGTTTCACCTTTTATAGGCAATCGCCCTGAACAATATGGGCATCCTGTTCCATTATTTCTATTATGAGGAGTTGCTTGCCATTCATGATTATTTATACATTTCCACCAAACTTTACTATGAGAACCAATTGCGATGTCAGAAGGCATAATCTTACCATTTCTTTTATAATTCCATTCTGATGCCAACTCTTTATTTACAGTATAAATATCATTTTTCCCGCGTATAAGTGATGGCATACCTTTTTCCTCCCATCCAAAAAAATATCATTTATAATTTCTAAAACACAGCTTTCCAACTTCCCTAATGGTTCCCTAATTACAATTATTATCTCTGTATAAATCTTAACACATTTTTGCATTATGACAATATTGTTCGGAATTACATTCGTGGAATTATATTAATTTCACAACATTATCGCAAACTATCATAAACCAAATAAAATCCTGTACACTTCTGAGCACTTGCGAGCTTGCGAGCAAGTCGAAGAAGTGTACACACTGCGAGTATTAGTTTTCAAAACCGAGCGAAGCGAGCGTTTTGAAGAGTGAACCGTGTACCTTTACAGAGTTGTTAATTTTCTTAACAACTTCGTAAAGGTATGCGGTCACCTATTTTCTATGATTCACTTGTGCGATGGGTTCGTTTTTGGAACTACCTGAGATTTCTGGCCGGAGTGATCGTCGGTGTGCTGATCATGTATATCGCACAGTTATAGGGATTTTCTGAACAACCGATTTTTGCAGATTTTGCAAAACATTCTATTATAATGATTGAAAAACGAAGCGGCCTGATATTACAAAGCTCCAGCTGCTTCGCTTTTTAAAATAGCATATTGACAGGCAGGCCATCTGTGCATATAATACGGCTGTGACAAGAAATGTGAATTCTGAATATCAATTTTTCAGAGGCGATTCTGCCAGACATTCACAAAGAACAGAGTAAGCCGATAGTTAGAAGAAGGTTGCATATGTTCATCCTGCGGTGACATCTTTTACTGTCGGTATAATCGAAAGGAGATGTATTATGGCAAGAAAAAGATGGGATGAACTGGATTTGATGGACAATGAGTTGATGAACATTGTTGCTTCAGATCCGAATGTAGGAGTACCTTTTTGTAAACGGGTGCTAAGTGTTCTGCTGGAAAAGGAGATCGGAAATATCCGTGTGAATGTACAAAGGTTTATTCCCGCAATCAATTCAGATAAAAGAGGTGTATGCCTGGATGTGGAGGTAGAGCAAGAAGAACTTTTGGGCGAAGACACAAAGGTGACAGAAGTGTATGATCTGGAACCTCATCATGCGGACGGAACGGATGATTATCCCAGGATGATGCGGTTTCGTCAGGCAAAGATTGATGGCAGGGGAATGCAGAAGGGCGATAAGAAGTTTAAAAATCTTCCGGATCTGTACATGATCCTGATCACAGATTTTGATCTGTTTGGAGATAATCAGCGATTGTATACCTTTCGGCATCAGTGTCAGGAGGTTCCGGAGATTCCCTATGAGGACGGATTGCGGATCATCTATTTCAATACAAAGGGCACGAAAGGCGGTAGCCAATCCATTCAAAATATGCTAAACTATCTTCAAAAGAGCAATGAAGTTTCAGTGGTAGATGAAGCGACGAGAGAGATAGACGGCTATGTTCGGGGAATAAGGACAAACCCGAAAGCGGAGGAGGCGTATATGACGATCGGCGATATCATAGACAGGGAAGTAGAAGAAGCGATAGAAAATAATACCAAGATGGTAACACAATCCACCAAAGTCAATGATATTCTGGAACTGTTGGAGGATGCTGACGGGGAAATTTCGGATACCTTGAAGAGTGAGTTATCATCGGTGACAGATTCAGAACAATTGAAAAAACTTCTTAAAATGGCTGCGAAAGCAGATAGTGTGGCAGAGTTTGAGCAAAGGATGAAATTTCCTCTTGCAAAATAAAAACGGCAGTAGTAAAATACAACTCATAATTTTATATTTTCAAAATGCAGTGAAGGAGACTCTCATCATGGGAGGCAACAGAGAGATTGCGTCACCGACTGAAAGCGCGATTGGCAGGAAGTGATGAAGGGAACGCTCCGGAGCAGATGATTCGAGAGGCAGATGCCTGTTAGGGTTGTACGGATCCCGCCCGTTATGCGGTTTGAGAGAGATCATATAGGAGTTCCTGTGTGGTTTAATGCGGGTGGTACCGCGGATTTCAGAGCAGATCAGAATTCGTCCCGGAATATACGTGATGCGTATATTTCGGGTTTTTTATGTTTTACAACAGCAAGGAGGATGGAAATGAAACACACAGACATCAAAGAAGTATTTGCAAATCCCGCCTTTGGGCAGGACGTTACGGTGTGCGGCTGGGTACGTACATCCAGAGACTCCAAGAACGTGGCTTTTTTGGAACTGAATGACGGAACGAGCTTAAAGCACCTGCAGATCGTATTGGATAAGGCAGAGGGAAAAGAGTTTCCGGCAGATGCCCTGAAGCTGGGTACATCCCTTAAGGTAACCGGTAAAGTCGTGGAAGGCCGTGAGAGTGTGCCGGAAGTAAATGCGGCAGAGATCGTTGTTCTCGGCAGCTGCCCGGCAGAGTATCCGCTGCAGAAGAAGCGCCACACGCTGGAGTTCCTGCGTACCATGCCGCACCTACGCGGACGTACGAACACCTTTAACGCAGTACTGCGTGTGCGTTCCGTACTGGCAGCAGCGATCCACGAGTACTTCCAGTCCCGCAACTATGTATATGTAAACACACCGCTGATCACCGGCAGTGACTGCGAAGGCGCCGGCGAGATGTTCCAGGTAACGACCATCGGTTATTCCGATCAGTACAAGAACGCTGAGGAATACTACGCAGACGACTTCTTCGGAAAGAAGGCAGGTCTGTCCGTATCCGGTCAGCTGGAAGGCGAGATGGCAGCAATGGCTATGGGTAAGATCTACACCTTCGGCCCGAGCTTCCGTGCAGAGAATTCAAACACACCGAAGCACCTGGCTGAGTTCTGGCATATGGAGCCGGAGATCGCATTTGCGGAGCTTCCGGATGTTATCGAAGTAGCAGAAGACCTGCTGAAGCACGTGATCGGTACCGTACTGGAGAAGTGCCCGAAGGAGATGGAGTTCTTCGACCAGCATTTTGAGAAGGGTCTGATCGATCGTCTGAAAGAGCTGATCTCCCACGAGTTCGCAACCGTGACCTACACCGAGGCGATCAAGCTGCTGGAGGAATCCGGGGAAGAGTTTGTTTATCCGGTGAAGTGGGGCGTGGACCTGCAGACCGAGCATGAGCGTTACATCTCTGAAAAGGTATTTAAGAAGGCCGTATTTGTGACCGACTATCCGAAGGAGATCAAGAGCTTCTATATGAAACAGAATCCGGACGGCAAGACCGTGGCTGCTGTCGATCTGCTGGTACCGGGTGTCGGCGAGATCATCGGTGGCAGCGAAAGAGAAGCAGACTACGACAAGCTGGTGGCAGCAATGAAAGAGCGTGGCATGGATATGGATGCTTACAGCGATTATCTGGATCTGCGCAAGTTCGGTTCCGTACCGCACGGCGGCTTTGGTCTGGGCTTTGAGCGTCTGATCATGTATGTGACCGGCGTACAGAACATCCGCGACGTCATCCTGTTCCCGAGAACGGTTGGTAGTATTCGGTAAGCAAAGAGCAGATAGAGAAGGAGAGTAAAAATGAGTCGTCCTGTATATATCCCGGAAGGGTACAAGAGTGCGCTGTCTCTGCGTGAGACACAGCACGCGATCAAATTTATTAAAGATACGTTCCAGCAGGCGCTGTCCTTTGCGCTGACGCTGGATCGTGTGACGGCGCCGCTGATCGTGCGTTCCGGCAGCGGTATCAACGATGACTTAAACGGTGTGGAGCGTAAGGTCGGATTTGATCTGCTGGAAGATACTGCAAATGTGGAAGTGGTACAGTCCCTGGCGAAGTGGAAACGAATGGCGCTGTATCGATACGGTTACAATGTAGGTGAAGGTATCTTTACCGATATGAATGCGATTCGCCGCGATGATAACATGGACAATGTACATTCCATCTACGTGGATCAGTGGGATTGGGAGAAAGTGATCTCCCGTGAGCAGAGAAATGTGGAGTTCTTAAAAGATACCGTACGCGCCATCGTAAAGGCGGTTGTATACACCAAGCGTCAGGTAACTCTGCGTTATCCGATGCTGGATGCAAAGATCTGCGAGGAGCCGTATTTCATCACTGCCCAGGAGCTGCTGGATAAGTATCCGGACAAGACCGCAAAGGAACGCGAGCGTCTGATCACGCAGGAGAAGAAGACCGTATTCCTGATGCAGATCGGCAAGATGCTGAAGAACGGCGAGCGTCACGACGGACGTGCACCGGACTATGATGACTGGGAGCTGAACGGTGATATCCTGGTTTGGGATGAGACACTGCAGGATTCCCTGGAGATCTCTTCCATGGGTATCCGTGTGGATCAGACTTCTCTGGCATCCCAGCTGAAGGAAGCCGGTGCAGAAGAGCGTATGCAGTATGATTATCACAAGATGATCAGCGAAGAGACACTGCCGCTTACCATCGGCGGTGGTATCGGCCAGTCCCGTCTGTGCATGCTGCTTTTGGAGAAAGCGCACATCGGAGAGGTACAGGTATCCGTATGGCCGGAAGATATGCTGGCGGCCTGCAAGGAAAAAGGCGTCCGGATGCTGTAAGAAAAAGCAGACGACGGATCATTCAGAAATGATTTAAGGGGCACGATCATGGGATGCATTCTATGTGAAGTGCCCTTTTCTAGTTGATAGTTCCATAAGATCAGGAGAGTTTTTATGCCGGTGAATAAGGATGCAGAAAAGAGAACATCTGCTTTGACAATCGATGCGATCCGGGAAAAGATCGTACCGTCGTTTCTTCATGAACATGTGGAAGATGTCAGAGTTCTTGACGGCGGACATATCAATCAAAGTTTTTGTGTGATAACAAAAGAGAAGCAATATGTCCTGCAGTGCTTATGTTCGTCCCGTTATACTGCGGAGCAGATCAAAGCGCTGGAGCAGGATTATCTGCTCTACCGAAACGCCTGCGAAGCGGCAGCAGAGACAGGCGTATTTTTGGAATGCCCGCAGTGGATCCGTGACAAAGATGGTTCTTTTTTCCGTACGGATGAGACCGGTGATCATTGGAGGATGTACGGTTTTATCCCGGGCGATATGAAAACGGTACCGATGTCGGAGAATGAGCTGGTAGCCTGTGGTGAAGGTCTGGCGAGACTGCATTCGGTATTATTACTCATTGAAGGTATACCACAGGCGGTATATTCGCATATGCATGACCTGGTATATTATTATGAGGAGTACTGTAGGCAGGACCGAAATGAGAAAATGCGTGTTCCGGAGCTGGATCAGATCATCGAAGCAAAGATCGACGGCTTTCTGAAACTGTCCTATCCCAAAGAAGATGTGGTTCATGGGGATGCGAAACTCGGGAATATGATCTTTTCGGAAAACAATTCCCAGGGCAGATCACGGATAAAGGCATTCATCGATCTGGATACGCTGATGGTAGGTTCCCGGCTGGAGGACATTGCGGATCTGATCCGTTCCTGTTGCAAAAACCGGGAGGAAGATGAGGCACGGGTCACGCAGGCGATTTTAAAAGGCTATCAGGCAGCAGCAAAGGAACTTTCCGGAGACATAATGTTAACGAAGGAAGAGACGGAACTTATGCCTGATATCGTAGACAAAATCTGTTTCGAACTGGGATTGCGCTACTATACCGATCATCTGTCAGGCAGCAATTACTTTGCCGAGCAGCAACCCGGACAGAACCTGCAGAAGGCGAAGAAATGGCTGGCAGGTTGTAAAATCTGATAATTCTGTTATGATAGTGTTTTATTAAGTATTGAGAGAAGTTTGTGAGAAATGGAACGTTCGGAAAGAAAGACCGGAAATGTGAAAAGTGCAAAGATTAAAGCAATCCTGTGTATCCTGGCAGCAGCGTTCGGCTTTTCGCTGATGACCTTTTTTGTCAGGCTGTCGGGGGATCTGCCGACGATGCAGAAGGCATTTTTTCGTAATGCGATCGCGGCGCTGGTCACCGTGATCCCGCTGATGAAGAGCAAGGAAAAGTTTCATATTAAGAAGGGGTGTTTCGGTAATATCGCATTTCGTTGTATCTTCGGTACCAGCGGATTAATCTGTAATTTCTATGCCATTGACCGGCTGGGGATTGCGGATGCAAATATGCTGAATAAACTCTCTCCCTTCTTCGCGATCCTTTTGTCGATCGTGATCCTGAAGGAAGTGCCGAATCTCGTGGATATCCTGGCAACGATCCTGGCGTTTACCGGTGCATTGTTTATCATACGGCCGGGCGGGGATCTGTCCATTGCGCCGGCGCTGATCGGACTGTATGGCGGATTCGGAGCAGGAACTGCCTATGTGTTTGTACGCAGACTGGGCGGAAAAGGGGAGCGCACTTCCGTGATCGTGATGTGCTTTTCTACTTTTTCCTGTCTGGTGACATTGCCGTTTCTCATCTTTGATTTTCATCCGATGAGCGCGAAGCAATGGCTGTGTCTGATCCTGGCGGGAGTAGGCGCAACGCTCGGACAGTTCGGTATCACCACGGCTTATAAATTCGCGCCGGCCAAGGAGATCTCGGTATTTGACTATACGCAGGTGATCTTTGCAGCGATCCTGGGAATGCTGTTTCTGGGAGAGACGCCGCACAAGCTGAGTATCGTAGGGTATGTGCTCATCATCGGAACAGCGGTGGCGAGATGGCAGTATACGATGTGGAAGGATCGGCAGGGAAGGCAAGATTAAAAGAAGGATTGGTTTATGAAAAAACAGGACAAACAGAAGATCAATGAGATACGAGAGCGTTTGCTTTCTATGCAGGATACGAAGTATCGGGACTTTCAGGCGAAGCTGATCCCGACGGTAGAGGCGGATTCCGTGATCGGTGTGCGTACACCGGAGCTGCGGAAGTATGCGACGGAACTGATCCGGCAGGGGGATTATGATGCTTTTCTGCAGGATCTGCCGCACAAGTATTTTGATGAAAACCAGCTGCATGCTTTTATCGTATCCGGGATCCGGGATTATGAGAAATGTATGGAGGAGCTGTGTCATTTCCTTCCCTATGTAGATAACTGGGCGACCTGCGACCAGATGTCGCCGAAGGTATTTAAGAAGCATAAGACAGAGCTGCTGGGGCAGGTCAAAGAGTGGATCAAAAGCGATGAAACCTATACCGCGCGATTTGCAATCGGTATGCTGATGGAGCATTTTCTGGATGAGGATTTTGATCCGGAGTTTCCGAAGATGGTGGCGAAGGTTCGCTCGGAAGAATACTATATCAATATGATGATCGCCTGGTATTTTGCAACGGCACTGGCGAAACAGTACGATGCCATCCTTCCGTATATCGAGGAAAAGAAACTGAATGCGTGGACACATAATAAAGCAATTCAGAAATCGGTGGAGAGTTATCGGATCACGCCGGAGCAGAAGGATTATTTGAAGAGTTTGAAGGTGAAAAGTAAGTGATGCAGTTTTATTTGGCCCCGATGGAGGGGATCAGCGGATATATATACCGGAATGCGGTGCATGATTTTTTCGGAGACGGTATAACGAAGTATTATACGCCATTTATCGCGCCGCGTCCGAAAAAGGGGATGGCGAGTAAAGAGCGCAGAGGGCTGTTGCCGGAGAACAATCAGGGTATCCCCCTTGTGCCGCAGATCCTGACCAACAAAGCAGAAGACTTTCTGACCTTATCCGAAGAGATCTGTGATACCTACGGTTATAAAGAGATCAATCTGAATGCGGGCTGTCCGTCCAAAACGGTGGTCAGTCACGGGAAAGGTTCCGGGATCTTAAAAGACGCGGAGGCTTATGATTGCTTTCTGGATGAGATCTTTGCAAAAGCAAAATGTAAGATCTCTATAAAGACAAGGCTCGGGATGGAAGATCCGGAAGAATTTGTGCGGCTGCTGGAAATCTATAACCAATACCCGATCACGGAACTGACCATTCATCCACGGCTGCAGACAGACCAGTACAAAGGCACGGTACGCATGGGTGATTTTTGTGCCGCACTGGACAAATGCAAAATGCCGGTGGTCTACAATGGTGATATCTATACGGTGCAGGACTACCGGGAGAAAATGCAATACATCAAAGAGCATTGCAAGCAATCGGTCTGCGCGGTGATGCTGGGACGCGGGATGCTGCGGAATCCGGCGCTGGCCAGGGAACTGTATCGCTCGGATCTTTCGGAGGAAGAAAAGGCAGGTACTCCCACGAAGGAAGAATTGCGGGCCTATCACGACCGCATCTTTACTTCTTACAAAGATCTTTTTGACGGGGAGATGCCGCTGCTTTTCCATATGAAAGAACTGTGGGCATCCATGGGCAGCATGTTTCCTGATAACGAGAAAGCTTTAAAGAAGATCCGCAAGTCCGGCAACGTAGCGGAATACCTGGCCGGAGTACACGAGATTTTATAGGAGAAGAATTTAAAAAATGAGTATTTTAAACGTAGAACATTTGACACACGGTTTTGGTGACCGGGCGATCTTTGAGGATGTATCGTTCCGGCTTTTGGCCGGGGAACATATCGGACTGGTGGGTGCCAACGGTGAAGGCAAGTCCACCTTTATGAATATCATCACGGGCAAACTGATGCCGGATGAAGGCACCATCGAATGGGCAAAGAATGTAAAAGCCGGTTATCTGGATCAACATGCGGTATTGCAGCAGGGTATGACGATCCGGGATGTGCTGGCCAGCGCGTTTGAGCCGCTCTTTGCCATGGAAGCCAAGATGAATGAGCTGTACGAAAAGATGGCGGACTGTACCGAAGAAGAAATGAACGAATATATGGAAGAGACCGGTACGATCCAGGATCTGCTGACCAATCATGACTTCTATATGATCGATGCCAAAGTAGAAGAAGTGGCAAGAGCGCTGGGACTTTTGGATCTGGGACTGGACCGGGATGTGACGGAACTCTCCGGCGGACAGCGTACCAAGATCCTGCTGGGCAAACTGCTGCTTGAAAAGCCGGATATATTGCTGCTGGACGAGCCGACAAACTATCTGGATGCCGAGCACATCGAATGGCTGAAGAAATACCTGCAGGATTATGAGAATGCATTTATCCTGATCTCGCATGACATCCCGTTTTTGAACAGCGTGATCAACATCGTATACCACATGGACGGGAACTATCACAGTCTGGACCGTTATGTGGGAGACTATGATAAATTCCGGGAAGTCTACGAGGTAAAGAAAGCGCAGAGGGAAGCGGCATACAACAAGCAGCAGCAGGAGATCGCGGAACTCAAAGACTTCGTGGCGAGAAACAAAGCCAGAGTCGCCACCAGAAATATGGCGATGTCCCGCCAGAAGAAACTCGACAATATGGACATCATCGAAAAGATCCAGGAGAAACCCAAGCCGGAGTTTCATTTCAAGGTAGCGAAGACACCGAGCAAGATCCTGTTTGAGACCAAAGATCTGGTGATCGGTTATGACGAGCCACTGTCATCGCCTTTGAACGTAACCATGGAGCGCGGAAGCTGCATCGTCCTTACCGGGGCAAACGGCATCGGCAAATCCACGTTATTGAAAAGTATCCTGGGTCTGATCCCGGCGATCAAAGGTAAAGTGGAATTGGGAGAAAATCTGGAGATCGGCTACTTTGAACAGGAGATGTCACCGAACATCGATACCACCTGTATGCAGGAGATCTGGAACGAGTTTCCGGGCTTTACGCAGTATGAGGTACGATCTGCTCTGGCGAAATGCGGTCTGACCACAAAGCATATCGAGAGCAAGTGCAAGGTACTTTCCGGTGGCGAGCAGGCAAAGGTGCGTCTGTGCAAGCTCATCAACAAGGAGTCCAATCTGCTGGTACTGGACGAGCCGACGAACCACCTGGATGTGGATGCCAAGGACGAACTGCTGCGAGCCCTGAAAGAGTACAAGGGCAGTATCCTGATGGTCTGCCATGAGCCGGAGTTTTATCAGAACCTGGCTACGCAGGTATGGGACTGCACTAAGTGGACGACGAAAGTATAATGGACATGATCCTTCAGAACAGTCCGGGGCCGAAAACGCTCCGGGCTGTTTTTGCGAGTAAAATACATTTGCCATAAGGGAACGGATTTAGTAAAATTGAATAAGTGAGGATTTGTAACGGTTCAAAACGGTTACGGGATCATTGGGGTACGCATGAGCGTTAAGGAGGAGGTTACACATGAACATTTCTGAAATTGTCAAAAATAATCCGGAATATTCCAAACGATTTGAATATTACCACGGGCTGGGATACGGCGAAAAAGCAAGCGAGATCCTCTCGGTGCTGACCTATGGCAACCGTGAACTGCGGGAACTGATCAGGGACCTGGGAGAGGACCGCATCATCGAGCGTCTCTACGGGTGGCTGACGGAGCAGAACGGAGAGAACCCGGAAGAGGCGGTCCGCCATTATATGATGCAGAAGCGCAGACAGGAATGGGAGGAAAAGCAGAAGAACCGGCCGAAGCCGGGGCTCGGAGAGACGATCGCCTCTGCGATTGGCGGCGTTTTTGCACAGAAAACCGCAGGAAAAGCAAAACACTTAAGCCGTGGGCTTTCCCGTTCCGTAAAGAACGAGGTCATGGATGATGGTGTATTGTATGAGGACGTAGACGTAGAGGAAGGCTGCGCAGCGCCCGAGGAGGATTTTAATAATCTCTTTGGCGCTCCGGCGATGATGGCATCTGCAATGGCGGCGCCCATGGCAGGAGCTGCCGCAGGAAGTATGATGGGAGCAGGTGCCATGCCTGCAATGAAGGAGCTGCAGGAGGCAACGGCAACCGACAGTTATGAAAAGATCGAGGAAAAGGATGCAAAAAGCCCGCTCACCGCACCGACTTCTACTTTCCGTATGACAACGAATACCGCATCCATGGGTGTGGTCCTAAACCAGATCCGTGAGGGAAGACATGTGGATATTTCCCAGGTACGAATCGAGGAGCTGCTGAACTTCTTTACCTACGACTATAAGGCACCGAAGGAGGAAACTTTCCGCATTGATACCGAACTGGTGAAATCCGCGGATGACAAGGGACTGCTCTATATCCATGTAGGCGCGAAGGAAGAGCAGAAGGAGAAGCAGAACATCATCCTGCTTTTGGATGTATCCGGTTCTATGGGTTCGCAGCGGGTGGTGACACAGGAGACTATCGCGACGGTAGTGAGCAAATTAAAGAAGGGCGACACCTTCAGTCTGGTCACCTACAGTGACCGGGACGAGACGGTCTATTCCGGTTTTGAGATCAAGGGTGAGGGAGATAAGGAAGACCTGATGGGGCGTCTGCTTGCGATCGTGATCGACGGCTGCACCTACGGCTCGGCCGGCATCGAGACCGCCTACAAGATCGGCGCGGAAAACTACAAGGAAGACGGCAACAACCAGGTGATCCTGATCACGGACGGCGATCTGAACTTTGGCATTACCCAAAACGATGGTCTGGAGAAACTGATCGAAGAAAAGAAGAAGAGCAATCTGTTCCTTTCCGTGATCGGTACCGGATTGTACAATTACAAAGATGATAAACTGGAAGTGCTCTCCAAACACGGCAATGGTACCTATTGCGTGGTAAATCAGTTATCGGATGTGGAAGAATCCGTGAACCGCCGCTATATCAGTCTTACGAATATCATTGCAAAAGATGTGAAGGCGCAAGTGGAATTTAATCCTGCGCATGTAAAGAGTTACCGATTGCTTGGGTATGAGAACCGTGCCCTTTCCCATGAGGATTTCAAAAATGATAAGGTGATCTCTGAGCCATACGGCAGCGGTGGTCAGGGTGTGGCGCTCTACGAGATCGTGCGCGGCAATGCGGCAGAAGTGGAAGAACTGAAATACCAGAAGCCGCAGCTGACCGGATCTGAGGAACTCTGCACGGTAAAGGTGCGCTATAAAGAGCCGCTGGGAGAGAAGAGCATTGAGATCTCAAAGGTGGTCGGACAGGAATGCAACGGCGGGGAGAATGCGAAGCTTGCGCGTTTCCTGTATTGCATCGGGGAGAAACTGCGGAAGTCCGATAAGCTTTCCGCAGAGGATGATGCCTTCTATAACGAACTGAAGCAGAGCGGCAAATATAAGGAACTGCCGGGGAATAACGGGGATGTGCTGAAGCTGCTGGTGGATTATATCGGGTGATCACAAAAAGACAAAAAGTGATAATTCAGAATACCGACAGATAAATGGTTCGGGGTGATATGGTCGTGTTATATTGATACCAAGGTTAAATATGTGTAATAAGTGTATGATTTTCTGTAAAGGGGGTATTTCAGTTCTATGTCTAAGATCTACTATGTCAATGTAAATGCAGACCACGACGGCAACGGTTCCAAGGAAAGTCCGTTCAAGCGTATCAATGAGGCGGCGAAGATCGCGGCAGCAGGCGATGAGATCATCGTAGCGCCGGGCATCTACCGTGAGTATGTGTGCCCGAAGAATGCGGGGACCAAGGATGCGCCGATCCGCTACCGTTCGGAAGTGCCTCTGGGGGCAGTGATCACCGGCGCTGAGGAAATGAAGGGCTGGAAGAAGTATAAAGGAAATGTCTGGACGGTACGCGTGGATAACAGCATTTTCGGCGCGTATCATCCGTATACGACATTTGTTTACGGTGACTGGTATTTCTCGCCGAAGATCCGTCATACCGGCTGCGTTTTCTTAAATGATAATGCGATGTATGAAGCGGCTTCTCTGGAGGAATGCTGCAAGGCGCCGGCGGATGAGTATGCATGGGATGCCGATGCGTCAAAGTACAAATGGTATACGGAGCAGGACGGCATTGAGACCGTGCTGTATGCAAATTTCCGCGGAAAGGATCCGAATAAGGAAAACGTGGAGATCAGCGTGCGCCGCAATTGCTTTATGCCGGAGAAGAACTTTGTGGACTATATCACGGTGAGCGGCTTTACCATCTGTAAGGCGGCGACTACATGGGCTCCGCCGGCGGCTTATCAGGACGGTATGATCGGCCCGCACTGGGCAAAAGGCTGGATCATCGAGGACTGTGAAGTCTACGGCAGCCGCTGCTGCGGTATCTCCCTGGGCAAATACAAAGACCCGGAAAACGATATGTATTTTACCGAGAAGCGCGTGAAGAGTCCGACGCAGATGGAGCGTGATGCCGTATGCCGCGGACAGTACCATGGCTGGACGAAGGAGCGTGTGGGCAGCCACATCATCCGCCGCTGCCATGTTCACCACTGCGAGCAGACCGGTATTGTGGGACGTATGGGCGGTGTGTTCTCTACGATCGAGGACTGCCACATCCATCATATCTGCAATTCCTCCCAGCTGGGCGGCGCGGAGACGGCGGGCATCAAGCTGCATGCAGCCATTGACGTGACGATCCGCCGCAACCATATCCACAACTGTATCCAGGGTGTGTGGCTGGACTGGGAAGCACAGGGGGCCAGAGTCTCACAGAACCTGATGCATGACAACCAGCGCCCGGACGGGGTAAAAGGCCGCAACGGCATTATGTTCAATACGGACGTGTTTATCGAAGTAGGACATGGGCCGACGCTGATCGATAACAATCTGCTGCTCTCCAAGGTATCGGTGACTATCCCGAGCGAAGGTGTGGCTGTGGTCAACAACCTGATCCTGGGCGGTTTTTCCCTGATCAATTCCGGCGTGGACAGCATCGTGAACGGACAGCGTGAGCCGCGCTACACACCGTACCACATCCGTCACCGCACCGAGGTGGCCGGCTTTATGACCATCCTGCACGGCGATGACCGGATCTACAACAACATCTTCATCCAGAAGTATAAAGTGGAAGACAAAAAGAAGACCCCGCAGGATGCGGATTACCAGCAGGTGGGCACCGCGGCATTTGACATTTTCCCGACCTATGAGGAATGGAGAAAACCGTTTGATGAAGGCGAACTGCCGGATATGGGCAAGCTGGCTGAGGCACACTTCGGACATCTGCCGGTATGGGTAGAGGGCAATGCGTACTTTAACGGCGCAAATGTATGCAAACATGAGAAGAAGAAACTGGTGAATAAAAAGGATACCGTGAGCATCGAGCTGGTGGAAAAGAACGGAAAGTATACCTTAAAGACGGATGTCTATAAGTATCTGAAAGATTTTACCAACGGCATCATGACCAGCGATACCTTAGGATTCGCCTTTGAGCCGGAGCAGCGTTTTGAGAGTCCGGACGGCAGCCCGATCACCTTTGATGTGGATTATCTCGGTAATCACAGAGGCGTGAGTGCCATGCCGGGACCGTTCGCGGAAGCGCCGGGCGCCAGACAGGTGTTGTGATTTTCTGTGGGATAAACTGAAAAATTTATCGGAAAGCACTTTTATTACATCTCTATATTTGTTAAAATAGTTACAGACTACTATGTAACGACATAAGGATCATGACATGAAAGAAACCGATCTGCAGCTGCATCACCGATTTTTACAAAATCTGACGCAGCTTCCGCCAAATCTGGAGACATTACGCGAGGCTCTGCTGAAAGTGGGGCCTCGTTACCATGTTTATAAACTGGATGCGGAACAGCAGGGAAATGCGGCGGTCATCAAGAACCAGAAACATTTTCCGCTTTTTGAAGACCGCAGGGTGAAGCAGGGACGGACGGAGTCTTTCGTACTGGAGTACAAGTACAGTGATACCTATGAACTGAAACTTCATTTTGTGCCCGCCGGCATGCCTTTTGATGAAGAGGTGCAGGAAATCCTGGAACTTTATGCGATGGATATTTATTACTATCTGCTGAGTCTGCAGGCAGTCCGGGCATTTAAGGATAGCAGTACCACGCATCATCTGACGGGACTGCTCAATTACAGCGGTTATATCCGGAAGATCATGTGGCTGATGGATGAGAGTGTACCGCTGTCTTTCTATGATGCATTTTATATCAACATCGAAGGATTCGGCAGCATCAATAAGCGGCTGGGATTCCAGACCGGGGATGAGTTGATCCGCCGGTTTGCCGAGATCATCAAATCCTTCCTGAAGGAAGATGAGATCGCAGCGCATATGGGCGGGGATAATTTTGCCGTGCTGCTGCGTAAGAGCCGCAAGGATGAATTTATCTACTATCTGGCCGATGTGCCGGTGGCTCTGCCGGGAGTGGAAGAGGAAGTGCATCTGTCCAGCCGTGCGGGGATCTGGGAGATCGTAGAAGATAAGATCGATCCGGCGGATGTGATCAATCGTCCGGTGGTGGCGCTCAATCAGGCCAAGAATGTACTGCACCAGCCCATCGCCTATGCGACGGAACATATGCTGGATATGGTTTCGCAGCGCAAAGGCATCCTGGTGAACTACCAGCAGGCGCTGGATAAGGAAGAGTTTCAGGTTTATTACCAGCCGAAGGTGGACTCCCGGGACAAGCGTCTGGTGGGAGCCGAAAGTCTGGTGCGCTGGCAGAGGAACGGCAAGCTGGTCTCACCCGGCGTGTTCATTCCGCCGCTGGAAGAAAACGGGCTGATGGTGCTTTTGGACTATTACGTATTGAAGCATACCTGTGAGGATCTGAAGCGCTGGATCGACGCAGGATATGAACCGGTGCCGGTGTCCGTCAACTTCTCGCGAAAGGATCTGCAGGATAAGCATCTGGCGGAAAATATCAATGAGATCATCGAGCAGTCCGGTGTGGATAAGAAACTGATCGAGGTGGAAGTAACGGAGACCATGGACCTGGAGGAACATGGGGAACTGGCAGCTTTCATCGATAAGCTGTACCGATACGGCATTATGACGGCCATTGATGATTTCGGATCCGGCTATTCTTCGCTGTCTACCCTGCGAGAATACCGTGTACATACCTTAAAGATTGACCGCTCCTTTGTGAACAGCAATGACTTTTCATGGAAGGATGAGATCATCCTGCGGGATATCATCCATATGGCACAGGAGCTGGGGATCGAAACCCTGACCGAAGGCGTGGAGCGCGATGATCAGCTCTTCTTCGTCAACAGCGTGGGCTGCTACGTGATCCAGGGTTATTACTACGATAAGCCGATGCCAAGGGATGATTTTGAACATCGTCTGAAGAATAAGCAGTATAAATAAAAAAATGAGGTTCGCGCCTCATTTTTTATTTTTCTTTGTGGTTTTCGGTCTTTTTGATTCCCGTATCATATTTATGATCCACCGGATCATAAAGTAGAGGAACAGGATCACGCTGTCAACGGCGGTGTAGAACAATCCGAAAAAGAAAACACTCAGCCGGATATCGTTTACGTATTCCTTCCACAGGATATCTTTTTGGGCATCCGGAGATATGGCAGCAGGGCTGCGCATTCCGGAAAACTGCGAATAGACAACGATCCAGATCAGGGCAATCGCCAGAAAACAGCATATCATGAATGCCGGGCTGCTGAGCCTGGTCTTGGGCGGGATCTTTACTGACCACAGGATCACGGCAACAGCAACTGCAAGCGGAAGCAGAAAAGCGGCGGTACCGGTAATGTTTTGCGCCTGCACATCCCCCAGAGACCAGTCTGCCAGCATAGCCAGTACGAACAGCCCGATGCAGGCAACATGACAGAGCAGTAAAAACAGCGGTGTGGGGATTTTCGGCTTTTTCTCTTTTACCGGATCGTCCGGCCTGGAAGAAGGTTTCTTTACCTCATCCATTTTCTCCATTTTTTTCATAGCGACTATTATATACGGTATGGATGGCTGCGTCAATCATTGCGCGATCACGGTGCCGTCCGGGGCGAACTGCACATGGAATCCGGCGCTGAGCTCGTTCATCTTGCTGATCACGCGGTCGCTGTCCGCGCCGCTTAACGGAACCGGGCAATAGTCATTCAGATCCCGGCGCGTAGAGATGCTGTAGGGCAGGATGTGCGCCTGTTGCATGAGCAGCTGTCCGTCCTGAAATACAAACTCCTGCTGCCAGATCATCGTATCTTTATTGCCGGGGTTGGTATTGCCGCCGAAGCAGAAATTGCCCAGGCTGTAGATGATGTATCTTCCGTTATAGTATTCTGCGGACTGCAGCACATGCGGATGGTGTCCGATCACCAGATCCACACCGGCATCGATGGCATAGTGTCCCAGCTCTCTCTGCATGCTGTTCGGGATCCGGTCCATCTCGATGCCCCAGTGGCAGTTCATCAGGATCAGCTGGACATTCTGTGCCTTCAGTTCGTCTACCTTGGTACGGATCCGCTGTTTGTTTGCGGCAGCGCTGCCGCCCAGCAGTTTCAGGGAGGCAATGCCGATGCGGATGCCGTTTCGTTCCAGCACACAAACATTATCTTCGGAGGAATACGGCAGGCCATAGGCATCCAGGTTGGCCATGGTATCCCAATAACTGATCTCCCCGTAATCCCGGCAGTGGTTATTGGCAAAGCCCACCACATCCACGGAGGAATGTGTCAGGATCTCGATATAGGAAGGGTCGGAACGGAAACGCCATGT
>JAFWRC010000073.1 GCA_017508825.1 Lachnospiraceae bacterium | reverse complement strand
TTCTTCATGCCGGTCATCGGCCTGAACAACGGGATGATCCCGATCATCTCCTACAATTACGGCGCCAAAAAGAAAAAGCGCATGCTGGACACGCTGAAATACTCCTATGTGATCGCGATGCTGTTAAATGTCTCCACGGAGAGTTTCCGGCCGGTCGTTTTTGAGATGCCGAAGAAGGTAGCGTTCCTGGATATCTCCACCAGGGGGTACGGGATCCGTACGGAGGAGTTTGACAGCGGGGAAGAACTGTACGCGGTATATGAGAAAAAAACGCAGGAACTGATCGAAAGACTGAAAGCGGTCGACGGCATCGAAGATGCTTATTACACGCAGGCGATATACAGCCAGTATCAGTCGGTCTTCGGGATGATCGGATACGAAGTGCCGCTGCTGGATGCAGAACGGATCCCGGATTACCTTACGCATATGGAAGCGCAGCTTACGGCCGGGCGGATGCCGGAGGGCGAAGGGGAGATCCTGGTAGAAGAGGCACTTTTGAAAAATGCAGACGCACAGATCGGAGACGCCTATATGCCGTTTGCCTACGGTGATACCATCCGTATCGTCGGAACGCTGCGCTCTCCGCATATGACGGTAGTCGGTACACCGGCGGGCTTTACCAATCACGGTTGGTTCATTGTGACGGAAAAAGACGAAAGTATATATGATATGACGGCACTCTTAAAAGACCTGGGGATCACGATATCCGAGGCTGACCGGGTGGAAGACGGAGTATCGATGAAGTCCTTCTATGAAACGGAGGTCAAAGGTATGGTGGAGCGGGTGATCGATACGATCCATACGATCGTGACGGCATTTCTGGCATTTACAATACTGATCGCCTACATTTCGTATCTGAGAAATCGCGTGAACGAATACTGCCTGTATATGTCGATCGGTTACAGCCGCAGTGCCGTATACGGAATGATCATGCGTGAGATGCTGATGATCTTCGGAACCGGTGCAGTACTGGGGCTGTTTGCAGGACTCGGCGGCGGATGGATGCTCCACAGGTTTATGATCGAGGCAAAAGGTTTAAACTGTCGTGTCCTGATGCCGGAGCAGATCTTCCGCATCCTCGCCACCTATGTGCTGATCATGGGGATACTTCAGATTCCCGTTCTATGGAGTATCAACGCCGTCAAAACAATCGACGCGATTGAGGAATAAGGAGAACAATATGTTCGATGTAACCCGGATCTGTATGATCTACGATATGGAAAAAGAAGAAAAGATGTATGCGCTCAAAGGTTTTGACCTGCAGCTGCCGGACCGCGGACTCATCGGTATCATCGGGCCGTCCGCCAGCGGAAAGAGTACGCTGATGTATTGCCTGTCCACACTGAAGATACCGACGGAAGGCAGCATTCTCTATAACGGACGGGAACTGACCACCTGCACGAATGCGGAGAGGGACGATCTGCGTCGGCGTGAGTTTGGTTTTATCTTTCAGAAGCATTACCTGGTGCCCTATATGAGTGCTGTGGAAAATGTGATGGTCGCGGCGAACGAAAAAGACAAAACCATGCGAAAAAAGGCGGAGGAGATCCTGACCAAACTGGGGATCCGTGAGCGGGAGTTTTCCAAGAAGCCGGCGAAATTATCCGGCGGACAATGCCAGAGAGTGGCGATCGCCAGAGCCGTGATCAACGATCCCAAAGTGATCTTTGCTGATGAACCGACGGCCTCGTTAGACCATGAAAATGCATACAATGTGATGAAGATCCTAAAAGAGTATTCTCAGGAACGGCTGGTATTGGTGGTAACACACGATAAAAGTATTTTAAAAGACTGCGACCGCATCCTCGAGATGTGGGACGGCGAGATCCGTGATGCATCATCGGATATTCCGGAAAAGGAGAGAGGATGAGACCGTTATCGGCATTCTGCTATATCAAAGAAAATAAAAGCCGTACGGCACTCCTGATCCTTCTGTTTATGTGTACCGTGTTTTTGTTCATTGCGGGAAACTATATCAGCAGTATGCGGTATTTCTGGAGTAAAAACGAAGAGTATGATGCAAAGATCTGTTTGATCGGTGCGGACTCCGCCGCGGAGGGCATACAGGTATACGAATCCTATCTGGCGGAACTGAAAGCGGATGAAAATCTGATCGTGCAGGATCGCAGTGGCAGAGGTTTTTCGGGACTGGATTGGAAATGTACGATGGGTGTGGAGATGGGAAGTGCATCGATGGTTTTCAATACGCCGGAGGATCTGCAACGGGCGTTTGCATTCCTGGGGATCGATTGCGATCTTTCCGAAGTGGGTGACAGGAATGTGGTGATGTCTACGGCACTCGCAGCACAGTACGGACTGCAGATCGGCGATAATGTGGATTATTCACTGGATAATGATATCAACGGATCCTATACGCTGGCAGCACTGACGGAGGATAACAGTTACATGGTCTTTTATGTGGTGGCAGATGATGAGAACCTGGTACGGGCCAATGTCTTTTCGGAGCAGATGTCCGGGCAGGAGCTGCGGGATTATCTGCTGGAAAAAGCGGCCGGACGTAAGGTGAATGTGAACGGTCTGATGACGGACTGGCTGTCGGAGCAGTTTGCAACGTTCGACTATATGTTTCTTTTGTGCATACTGATCCTGTCGGTGATCCACGCGGTGACGGTGAATACCGTATTGACGGGACATTTCATCAAACGAACGTATGAGTTCGGCATCTATCGGGCATTCGGCATTACGAAAGGGAGGATCTTTCGGAAGTGCGGCAGTGAGATCCTGACGATGGATGCGATCGGGATCATGTGTGGTGGGGGACTTGCCTTTTTATTCACATTTTTGATGAACGAACTGTATTACATACCAAAAGGGCAATACCTTCCGTATGATTCGGCAACGGGCGCTACAGCCTTTGTATTGTCCAACCTGCTGGTGGTAATTCCATCCGTGATCGCAAAAGGGCGCGCGATGATGCGAGCGGATGTAACAGAGTTTTAAGGAGGAAAGAGAGAAGAACATGAAAAAAGTATTAAAAACCATCGGTCTGCTGCTTTTGCACGCGGCGATCCTGCTGGTGGTATTGGTGAACAAGTATTGTTTTGATATGAACGAGACGGTGACGATGATCGTTGCCGCAGTCTATCTGATCCTGCTGCAGCTGTGGTATCGCAGTAAGACAAAAGAGCAAAAAGGAAAGTCAGTAACATTTAAGCGGATCGCTTTGATCGCAGCCGATGCAGTGATCTATGCAGGGGTATTTCTGGCTGTTCTGATCAATCCGTATTGGAACGCATCTTCGAGAAGGATGGATTGTTTTAGAAAGCAATGTGACGGGGATCGTATGATCAGCCGGAAAGAAGCGCTGGAAGATTTTGATTATGCGATGAAGTATTTAAACCGTGTGCATCCGCTTACGATGGACGGAATGTCGCCGGAAGTGGAAGCAAAAGCGGAACAGGCGCGAAAGAACCTGTCGGAGCAGGAGAGTGTCCCGACCTATGAACTGAGCCGCGAGATCGAATCGGTATTTGCGCTGTTGGGGGACGGACATACGCATTCGGATGAAGAGTATGCGGAGCCGCATTACTTGAAATACAATTATGAGATGAGGCAGGCGGGGTATACGCTGGTCGGGATCAATGGTGAACGCTTCGAAGATTTTTTGAAGAACCATCCGGGACTCGTAAGCTACGAAACGGAGAGTTACGGGATCCGTCTGCTGAAGTCGCGGATCAGTACGCTGGAAGGTCTGCGATATCTTGGGATAGATACCGATGGCGAGATCACCTTTGATTACATTTCGAAAGATGGGGAACCGGCTGAGCGGGTGGTAACTGCGGAGGATTTCCTTACGCTGGAAGAAGTGTACGATTATGTCGAAGCAGCGACAGGTGAGGATATACGCCCGACGGATGAAAAAAGAGACTTTGTGTACTATGAGATCGATGAAGAGAACAGCCTCGCGGTACTGACATTGGATGAATGCAATTACAATGCGTTCTATCGGAAAACAGTTGCAGAGATGTTCCGGGAAGTAGAGGAGAAGGGGATACGCAATGTCGTGGTGGATCTGCGCAACAACGGCGGCGGATCGTCGCTGGTAGCGGATGAATTTATCTCTTACCTGGATACCGAGACATACAAAACCTGGGCCAGCGAATGGAGATTTCATTATTTTATCCTGCCGATCGCACAGTCGGTAGAAACCAACCGGCAGAAGGATCCTGTGTTTGACGGAAATGTCTATGTAATGACCTCGGTAGTATCCTACAGTGCGGCTATGGATTTTGCGATGCTGATCCAGGACAACGGACTGGGAACCATCGTCGGAGAACCCTGCGGAAACCTGCCGGCCAGCTACGGCGATGTCGTGCAATACCGCCTGCCCAATTCCGGTATTTATATGCAGGTTTCTATGAAGGGGTGGCATCGTGTGGATACGAGTAAGGAAGGGCTGCCGCTCCTGCCGGATATCGATTGCCCGGCGGAAGAGGCGTTGGAGAAGGTAACGGAATGCTGCCGGCCACAGGCGGATACATCCGTAACGGCGCAGTTGCAGACCGATGCAGTAAGATAACAGAGGAAGTTCATGATACAGATCCTGACCGTAAACATTTGCATATTGCTGCTTACGCTCACGGCATCTGCAGCATCGGGGAATGATTCCCGGATGCTGCTGGCCGGCGGGCTTCTTTTGATCGTTACGACTATGGCATATCTGAGAGAGGATAAGAGTAAGCCGGTCTTTGCAATACAGCTTTCGCTCTCCCTCATATTTGCCGTGTTGTCGGGACAATGGTACGGCTGTCTGGTATTGGCGTTGCTGCCCGGGGCCGGAATGGTATGGAAACTGCTGCTCGCAGAGGGAACCTGCCTAATGTATGGATTGCTGCAGGCCGGGATCCGCGGAGAGATCAATGCACACCGGATCGCACAACTGCTGGCCGGGATGCTGTTGCTTGCGGCGGCCTCCCTGGGGCTCCTGCTGATCCGTCAGATCATGGACCGCGAGGAACAGCGCAGATATGCGGAACAGGAAAAACTGCGCAGAGCCAGTCTCGGAGAGATGCGTGAGATGCAGAAAAATGCCGAGATGCTGCAGCAGAGTTTTTACGAGAGAAAGAATGCACGGTTATTGGAGCGGGAAAATATCAGCCGCAACATCCATAACAGCGTGGGCCATTCCATTACGGCGGCGATCATGACGCTGGATGCGGCGGATCTTTTGTTTGATAAGGATCCGCAGGAAGCGCACCGGAGAATGAACGATGCATCCAAACGGATCCACGGCAGCCTGGAAGCGATCCGCAGCGCCGTGCGCGCCCTGGATCGTGAGGATGCAGATGTTTCCATCCGGGATCTTCTGTGCTATACTGAAAACATTATCAATGAGTTTACGATGGATACGCAGTTTTCGTGCGACCGTATCAATGATCTGTATTCGGACAGCCTGATGCTGCCCAAAGAACACGCGGAATTCTTGAGCGGAGCGTTGAGCGAACTGCTGACGAATGGTGTCAAGCATGGCGGTGCGACGCACTTTATGGTAAAGATCATTGCGGATTCCGCGCACATCCGACTGGAGGTGACGGATAACGGACACAGTGATTATTCGGATGAAAATGCACGGGAACGGATCGCAAAGGGATTCGGCTTAAAGAAACTGACATCCTATGCGCAGCGCTGCGGCGGCAGCACGGAGTTTGGGAACCGGGACGGTTTCCGGGCGGCAATCGAACTGCCGGTGCGAACGGAGCGGGAGTCGGGATAGCGGGACAGATATGTATAAAGTGATTTTGGTGGATGATGAGGAAATGCTTCTGGACAGTCTGGAGATCATACTGTCCTTAAATGACATGGAGATCACAGGCAAAGCCCATGACGGCAGGGAGTGTCTGGATCTGTTAAAGACAGTAAGTTGTGATATCGCTCTGGTGGACCTGAATATGAAGGGCATGGGCGGCATCGAACTGATCGGACATCTGAAGAAGCAGTATCCGCAGATCCGTATCCTGGTGCTCACGACCTTTTATGATGATAACAATATCACCGAGGCGATCAGCAACGGGGCAGACGGGTATCTCCTGAAGGACTCCGGCAAGGAAGCCATCCTCGGTGCCATCGCACAGCTGATGAACGGCGTGAGCGTACTGGATCCCAAAGTGATGCAGCGTATGACGGCGATGATGAGCCGGAACAATAATACCTCTTTGTATGACGAACTGACCGAGCGGGAGCGGGAGATCGCATCTCTTCTGGTCGAAGGCCTGAGCAACCGCCAGATCGCGGACAGACTTTTCATTTCCGAAGGTACCGTCAAGAATTATATTTCTTCCATCTATGACAAGACCGGGATCCACGACCGCGTCAAACTGGTGGTGGCGCTCTCTTAAAGTTTCCATGCTGAAGTGAAAAAGTAAATTCCACTTTGCTTTGAGCAAAAACAGAGTGGAATTTAGTCTTGCAAGCACATTGGAAAATTCATAGAGATATAACTTTAACTGTAGAATTTCAAGACCGTCCGCCATCCTTGACAGAACCTGACGGAAACGCTTGTCGTATTGTGCCGACGGTGAGGATGATGGGAACAGCCTAAACACCTCACAGTCGAAGCACGCAGTATAGCGTTTCCGTCAGAACCCGTCAAGGACAAGCCCCGCTAAGCGGGGTGGCTGGTTTTTGCCTCTGGTTCAGAATCCGGGAACAACCATTTGAGGTATTTCATCCTTAGGAATGGTTGTGTGTGAACAAATATTTTCATTTTTTCTTTGACATAGTGGAAATTACCATTACAATTAGTACAGAGTATGGCGTTTCGGCATTTATCTGCCCGAAAAAGAGCGCAAGTCAAAAACAGTCGAATTTAGCAGATCTAACGGATAAGAAGGACTAAATTCCACTTGGTTAGGGGCTATGAACTTGTTTTTCCGGCAACCGTCCGTCATACTCTTTTTTCTGTAAAAGTTATTTCCGCTTCTTTAACAGGTACGGTTTTAATGTAACATCATCTTTATCGATGAGCTCGATTCCAAAGGCTTTCAGTCTTTTGAAAAGGTCTTTGTAAAGAAATCTTGTCAGCTCGAGTGCACTCTTGCCTTCAAGAGATTCCTCGGATTTTGAGTTCACATGGCTTACTGCAAGGTTGAGAGCGTTCTGATCTGTAAGCCCCAGTGCTCTTAGATCACACTCTTTAGGCAGAATATAACGCAATTCGATATGTTTGTTTTCAAGTGTTCCCTTTTGACCGGATCTCATTGGATCGCAGTAGAAGACACGGGTACGTCTTGAACCGTCTTTGTCGGTCTCCATAGCATCAGCAGCAGAGAATTCAGAGCCTCTGTCAGTCAAAAGGACTTCGACGTATTTGCGAAAGATATCCTGTCCGAGAACCTTCTCGAGCAGGTCAATACCTGCGCACATCGACTTGGCAGTCTTCTCTTCATGATAAATGCAGAAGAGAATGCCGGGCTTAATAAACTTGAAGGTTTGAATAAAAGGACCGTTGGTAACATCGTTGTATACCGTATCCATCTGTGTAACATAAGCATTAGGATTCTCAGCGATATACGCCTGGTAGTCTGTGTATTCGCGCCCCTTGAGGTACTTACGATCAGCGCGTTTTTTATACTGAGCGCCAGCTTTTTTTGAAATCTTACGTGAAGGCTGCCTGCGAAGATCGAGAGCGATGATCTGGTTGCTGCCGGTAAATTCAAAGAGCCCGCCTTCGATGTAGTTGTATAACGTTTTTTCGCAGATACCGAGCTCCGGGTGATTATTGATGATTGTATAGGGAGATTGTCCTTTCCTTATCAACGGAGCGATGACAGCTGCCATATCTTTGGCCTCGTTCTTCGTCATGTTGACCCCCTGACGGGAATCGACAAGAGTTTCCTCATACTCTGCCTGGGCTGTAGAGGCGAGATACTTATACTTGTCAAACCTGCAGTGTACGAAGTTGGGGCAGCCATTGCAGGCTCCGGGGCTCCTGTCCCTTCTGGAACAGCGGAAGGGATCATAATCCGGGCAGGAGGATTTGCAGTTCCTGCCGAGCTGGCAATGCCTGTAGTTGTTACACTCCAGAGGCATATGACACTTGTAAGTCAAAATACGATGAAGCTTGATTTCCTTTCCGATAGTTGATTTGTCCTTTCCTAGAGTTTCGGCAATAGATGCCTTGGGCTCACAATTACTGATACCCTGCTCGATGATCTTTCTATCTTCGAGAGTTAAATGTGAATTTGGATTGTTACCCATGATTATCACCAGTCCTTTCAAGGATGGTTGCCAGAATCACTATTGTAAGACTAAATTCAACTACATATAAGTGGAACTTAGGGGGAGATCCTGTAAGAGTAAGATCTACTTAGAGGTATTAGAAGTGGAATTTAACTTTTCACTTCACA
>JAFWRC010000010.1 GCA_017508825.1 Lachnospiraceae bacterium | reverse complement strand
ATGATGCATATCTGCAGGAGTGTCTTGCAAGCGATGATGCGATGAAAGTGCATATGGGCCTGTGGACCCTGGCGGTAAGGAATACCGCAGATTGTGAGGCGCAGATTGAATACTACTGTGCGAAAGGTACGCATCCGCAGTTGATGGCTACCGGGTATTTCCTGCGGGAACTGTGGAGCAACAAACTGTGTGCAAGGATCGCCAAACAAATGCTGCTGACCCATGCGGAAGAGCCGGATCTTATGGCGCTCATCATGAGCGCACTGTTTTCGGGCGGAGCGCCGGGCTATCGGGAGTTTAATGCAAAGCAGCGGTTTAACGAAAACTTTGAGAACAAAGAAGATGCGGATCAAGTCTATGACACGCTGATGGCGCTTTATGAGCAGATCCCGAAAAAAGAACTGGAATTCTCACCCTGCGTGTTCCCGTGGAATACGGAAAAACTGACAAAGAGCAATGTTGTACGAAAACTGTGCTTTGTAGCGGCGGCAACGGAGGATGATGACAAGATCGATACCATGTGTCAGAAGATCCCGGAGATCGATCTCTCCGGATACGGCACACGCCGGACGGAGATCGAAATGCTGCTCTCCGATCCGAAGACAGATATACAGATGGATATGCTGGTGTCGGAACTGGCAGACCGCGAGGAATACGCGCGCGGAAAAGCCTATATGATCGCGAAAGAGCTCGTGAAAAAAAAGAAACTGCAGCCGAGGCATTATAAGCAGCTGGAGGATATGCTGCGTTATAAGGCGGCGGATGTGCGTGAACACGTCATCGAGCTGTTGATGGGACAGGAGGATGAGACACTGTATGAGTGCGTAAAGCGTCTGGTCAGTGACAAGAAGGAAGAAAAACGCACGGCAGGTCTGGATCTCATAGCCCAGATCGGCAAGGACGAGGCGCGCGCGGAACTTTATAAACGTACCCCGGAACTGGTAGGGCTGATCGAAAAACCGACCTCCAAGGAGCAGATCCTGATCGATAAACTGAAGGAATCCGGAGAAAAACAACAGCAGGTATACGGTTACGGATTTTATACACAGGACGATCAGTATGTACCGCAGATCGACACAGACTATGCTGCGGAGTGCGAAAAGATCTACCGGAAGTATTTCCCGGCATCGGCGGTCGGCGGGAAAGCGGGCAAAGGCAGGACGGATTTTGCGGAACCGTTAAAAGCCCTGGATGAGCTGATCGAGCAGATCAAGAACTATGAGTTTAAGAACGAGTGGGGGGAGGACTGTCTGCTCGGAAACACCCGGTATTTCAAGGAGAAGACGAAGGACGGAGAAGTGAAAACGGTCCTTGCCGAAGTGTGGGATCAGTTCTATGAGGAGCAGATCAGGGAGCCGGTGTTGCTGGAGCGGATGGTCATTGCAACCGGTTTCAATCCGCTCTTTGATCTGGAGTATGAATTGTTCGGCAATGAATTTAAAGAAACGCCCACACTTGCACACGGCGGTCTCATTACCGATGTGCTGGAGTATCTCGTGAAGAAGCATATCGATGAAACGGAAATGAGCAGGGCGGCCTTTGCGCTGCTGTATCATATCGCTCGCAGGATCCGGGAGGGACAGGCGGTATTTCTGGATACCGGAAGCGATGGGTACTGGACATATCGTTATGTCAAAGACGGCGAGGTGGTGGAGACCGAACATAAGATTGAAAATCTGTTTACCGAGCCAAAAGTAACGCTGATCACCCGATGGTTTGGCAGGCAGTATAAGGAGCAGTTTGCTCAGGCTTTTGCGCTGGATCACATACTGGCAGAGAGTACCGGAAGATTCCTCCTTACGGAATATGAGCGTAAAAAACATCCGAGCCATGGGCAGATCAGGGCGTATGCGGAGCCGGATGTGGAAAACTATATCCGTGCGGCTTATGAGGGGATCATCAGCGAAGGATTCATGTATAAATACATGTTTGAGATGACGGAATCCTTCGGAAATGCTTTGGCTGCGCTTAGCGGCATCACCAAGAGCTATCACGACAGTGAACGCAAAAAGATGACGCGGCAGAATTGGGGCGGATGGCGATCCGCAGGTGCGCTGCGCAAGCTGCTGCACGAGGACAAACCGCAGATCACCGAAGAGAATAAGCCACTGGTGGAATATGCAGTAAACATTTATGAAAAGCTGCTCAAACTGGTGCTGGACAGTGAATTGAAGCGCGGGGATACGGCAGCAGAGTTTTCCGATGACATCCGGAGCATCGGACGGATCTACGGTGCGGAGCGCTTTGTGCAGATCCTGACGGCACTGGGCAAAGATACGCTGGAGCGCTCCAGCTACGGAGGCGGCAATTCCAAACGGGCCAGCTTAAGCCATCTGCTGGGCGTGTGTGTGCCGGCGGAAGACGATAATGCACAGAAACTCGGAGAACTGCTGAAAAACACGGACATCACGGAAAAACGGCTGGTGGAGGCGGCATTGTATTCACCGGAATGGATCGATATCGTGGGCGAATACCTGGGATGGGAAGGTTTCCGTCCGGCATGCTTTTATTTTATGGCTCATATGAATGAGCAGTTTGACGATGTCAAAAAAGCCATGATCGCCAGGTTTACACCGATCCCGACCGAGGAACTTTCGGACGGCGCATTTGACATCAGCTGGTTTACCGAGACCTACGATATCATCGGTGAGAAGCGCTTTGATATGATCTACGATGCGGCAAAGTATATCTCCGACGGCGCGAAGCATTCGAGAGCCAGAAAATATGCCGATGCGGTGCTGGGACGGTTTGATAGGGACGAGGTGCTCAAGTCGATCAAAGACAAGCGCAATAAAGACAGCCTGATGGCGTATGCATTGCTGCCCGTGCAGGATGAGGATGACATCTTTGAACGTTATATGCTGTTTAAGCAGTTCAAAAAGGAAAGTGCATCTTTTGGGGTGCAGCGCCGTGCAAGTGAGAGCGCAGCTTCAGATATGGCGATGCGGAACCTGGCATTGCGCGCGGGCTATTCCGATGTGACCCGTCTGAGCCTGCGGATGGAGACGAAACTCTTTGCGGATATCAAACCGCTGACCGAGCCGAATCCGATGGGGGATGTCACCGTACATCTTAAGGTGGATGTAAACGGCAAGACGGAGATCGTCTGTGAAAAGGACGGCAAAGCCTTAAAGAGCGTGCCGGCCAAATATAAGAAGGACGAGCTGAATATTAAAATGGGCGAGGTGAAGAAACAGCTCACCGAGCAGTATCGCAGAACACGACAGATGCTGGAACAGGCGATGGAGGACAGGACGGTCTTCCTGGCAAAGGAACTGGAAGGGCTGAAGGAGAATCCGGTGGTGGCGCCGCTGATCGCCCGGCTGGTATTTCTATCCGGAAAGCATCTGGGCCTGTTTGCGGATATGCAGCTGATCTCGGCTGACGGTAAAAGTAATAAGCTGAAACCGGAGAGCGAGCTCATTGTGGCGCATCCGCTGGATCTGTACACCCGGGGCGTCTGGAGCGACTATCAGAAGATGTTGTTTGAAAAACAGATCGCACAGCCCTTTAAGCAGGTGTTCCGTGAACTCTATGTCAAGACGGAAGATGAAAAGGAAGCCTTCACATCCCTGCGCTATGCGGGCAACCAGGTGCAGCCGGCTAAGACGGTATCATGCCTGAAGACACGCCGCTGGGTAGCCGATGTGGAGGACGGACTGCAGAAGATCTACTACAAAGAGAATATTATTGCGCGCATCTATGCGATGGCGGACTGGTTCTCGCCGGCGGATATCGAATCGCCGACGCTGGAATGGGTGGACTTCTTTGACCGTAAGAGCGGGAAGCAGCTCTGCATCAAGGATATCCCGGACATCATCTTCTCGGAAGTCATGCGGGATGTGGATCTGGCGGTGAGTGTGGCACACGCAGGCGGCGTGGATCCGGAGACGAGCCATTCCACCATCGAGATGCGCCGTGCGATCTGCGAATTTACGATGCCGCTGTTTAAGCTGGATAATGTACGCTTTGAAAAGTCCCACGCCTTCATCACCGGCAAGCGCGCGGATTATGCCATCCACCTGGGAAGCGGTGTGGTGCATCTGCAGGGCGGTCCGATGATCAATGTATTGCCGGTACATTCGCAGCACAAGGGCAAGCTGTTTTTGCCTTTCGTGGATGAGGACCCGAAGACGGCGCAGATCATCAGCGAGATCGTGCTGTTTGCCGAGGATGATAAGATCAAAGATCCGTTCATCTTAGAGCAGATAAAATAACGAAAAAGTGCTTGCAATTTAAAACAGAAGTGCTACAATAATGTTTTGTAAGATTGACTATGGTAAGAGTAGGTGTTCCGCCTACTCTTATCTGTTTATATTCGGGAGAAAAAATGGCAGGTAAGAAAGACGTCGAAACGAAAGCAGAACAGCTGCTGCAGCCGATCACGGATGCACAGGGTGTACGCATTTATGATGTGGAGTATGTAAAAGAGGGCAGCGACTGGTATCTGCGGGCGTATATTGATAAGGACGGCGGCGTGACGATCGAGGATTGTGAAGCTGTGAGCCGTGCATATTCGGAGAAGCTGGACGAAGCGGATCTGATCGCAGATGCCTATATCCTGGAGGTCAGCAGTCCGGGGCTGGGACGCCAGTTAAAGAAAGACCGTCACTTCGAAAACAGCATCGGCGAGGAAGTGGAACTGAAGCTGTTTGAGGCGGTGGATGGTGAGAAGGAATACACCGGGATCCTGAAGGCTTTTGATAAGGATACGGTAACGATTGAAGCGGAAGGCAAAGAGCCACAGACATTTGAGCGCAGCAAACTGGCGGTGATCCGTCTGAAAGTGGATTTCTGACAGGCTGCCTGTGAAGACGGTGCGTCAGGCGGTACTGTGTGCCGGGGCGCCCCAAGCGGCGGATGAGGTGTTTTATGATAGATATCCTGATTGAAGTGGGCGGCGAAGTATTACAGCTTTTGTGGGACCTTTGGAAGAAGGGAAAACCGGAGCGCAAGGCGGCGACGAACGCTGCCGGAAAGAAGGT
>JAFWRC010000072.1 GCA_017508825.1 Lachnospiraceae bacterium | reverse complement strand
GAAGCGGATGGCGGTGACTGGTATTCCTATTACTACCGCAGTGACCATCACTGGAAGAATAACGCGGCCTTTCTGGCATATCAGACCGTTGCGGATTATATGTTCTCCATCGGACTGGATGGCGGCAGGCGGGACGAAGCGCTGCAGGAAGACAATTACGAAAAGAAGATCTATGAACAGGTATTTCTGGGAACCCATGGACGTATGGCAGGCCGGTACTATACCGGGCTGGACGATTATGACCTGTGGCTGCCGAAATATGATACCGAATATACTCTGGATGTGCCGTCCGAGGGAATTCATAAGGAAGGAACCTTTGAAGACTGCTTTGTGAATTACGGCAATGTGGCACATTACAGTTTTGATTACTATGCATATTACACCTATCTGGACCGTGACTACGATCATATCCGTATTACAAACCGTAAAAATCCGGATGGTCCGAAACTTGTGATCGTACGCGATTCCGTTGCGGTACCGGTTTCGGTCTTCCTGGCCAGCCAGTGCAGCAGTATCGATCTGATCGACCTGCGCTACCTGTTCGCTGACGATTCCGCAAAGGATTGGATCCGTGAGATTGACCCGGATCTGCTCATCTATATGTTCGGTCCCGGATATCTCGGCATCGAGAGCGCCGTGGACTTACGATAAATTCCGACAGGAATTTGCAATAACCTTGGATTTATAGTATAATCGAGTAGTTGAGTCTGCACTAAAAACGGGGTTATTGCATGAAAAACATCGTTTCTCAATCGGAGAAGGATTCACAATTCATCCAAAAGGCGGAGCTCCTGACTAGACAGGGGGCAGAGTTCATTGCGTATTTTATCGGCCTGGTTTCCTGTCTCGCAGTGCATATCCTGTATCTGGTGCTGTTTGCAATGAACGGTGTGCGCTTTATGGCATACTTTAATGTTTTCAGTGTTTTATTCTATGCAGTCTCCATTTTTCTGGTCCGGGTGGTGAAGGAAAAGCTCAACCTTGTGTACTGGGCACTGGTAGAGATCATCGTGCATGCGGCGCTGGCAACGTGGTGCGTGGGGCTGGAGCCGGATTTTGCGATGTTTCTGCTGATGATCATTCCCATCGCGTTCCTGATGCCGAATAAGAATAAAGTGATGCCGTTCGGGATCATGGTCGTGTCTACGGCGTTATACGGCGTGTGTCACTTTTTGTTCCGTGAGGATGCCAATGTTCTGCATCCGCTGGCAAGCCAGACGGCAAGGGACACTTTTTATATGATCAACATCATCATCGGCGCCTTTGTGATGATCTATGTTACGAGTATTTATACGGTGCTGAATATCTATACGGAAAGCAAATTGCGGACACAGACAGAACAGCTGCGCACGATGGCATGCGTGGACCCGCTGACACGTCTGAACAACCGGCGGGCGATGTGGGAGGATCTGCGGAGGATCTGCGGTGAGAGCCGTGAAAGCGGGAAACATTATGTGATCGGACTGGGGGATATCGATCATTTTAAGAAGGTGAACGATACCTACGGACATGACCGCGGGGACGAAGTGCTTTCGGCGGTTGCGGATATGATCAAAGAGAAAATACCGGAGCAGGGCTGTGTGTCCAGATGGGGCGGAGAGGAATTTCTCTTCGTGATCCCCGGGGCGGACATCCGGAAAGGCTGTGATTGTGCCGAACGGATCCTGCAGACGCTGCGGGAATACCGTTTTACGGATGGCGATAGAGAGTTTTTCGTGACGATGACCTTTGGGATCAGCGAAGGCGCAAAAGATGCGGAGCCGGAACAGATCATTTCGCAGGCAGACAAACGCCTGTATAAAGGAAAGAATAACGGGCGCGATCACGTGGAATATACGGATTGATATTTTACAGGAGGGGAGAAGTCTATGTCTTATCACAAAACAATTCAGGAGTATGCGGAAAAAAAGGTGCAGACCTGTATCGATCATGATACGATCTCAGATAAGCTGTTTGCCAAGTACGATGTAAAACGCGGATTGCGTGACATCAACGGAAAAGGAGTTCTGACCGGTCTGACCAATATTTCCAAGATCGTGTCCATGAAGGAAGAGGGAGACAAGCGGATCCCGTGTGACGGTGAACTGTGGTATCGCGGTTATAATGTGCGTGACCTGGTGAAATGGACTTCCGGAAAACGATTCGGTTTTGAAAAGACCGCCTATCTGTTGCTGTTCGGTGAACTGCCGGAGGAAGAAGAGGCAGCGGATTTTATCAAACATCTGGCAAAGAGCCGTTCTCTGCCGACCAATTTTACCCGTGACGTCATCATGAAGGCGCCGGGCAAGGATATCATGAACAGTATGACCAGGAGTATCCTGACACTGGCCAGCTATGACCCGAATGCATTGAGCGGGGAACTGACGGATAATCTGCGCCAGTGTATCATGCTGATCGCTACATTCCCGATGCTGGCGGTATACGGTTACCATGCCTATAACCACTATGAGAATAATGCAAGTATGTACATCCATCAGCCGATGCCGCGCAAATCCACGGCGGAGAATATCCTGCGGCTGCTGCGGCCGGACGGGAAATATACCGAGACAGAAGCGGACGTACTGGATGTGGCACTGATGCTGCATATGGAACATGGCGGCGGTAACAATTCATCCTTTACGACCCGCGTGGTGACGTCTTCGGGATCGGATACCTATGCGACTATGGCTGCGGCGATGTCTTCCTTAAAGGGACCCAGACACGGCGGCGCCAATATCAAGGTCATGGAGATGATGGAAGATGTGCGGGAGCATATCCGGGACTATGAGGATGAAGATGAGATCCGCAAATACCTGACAAAGATGATCAACGGGAATGCGTTTGACGGCAAGGGCTTGATCTACGGTATGGGACACGCGGTG
>JAFWRC010000071.1 GCA_017508825.1 Lachnospiraceae bacterium | reverse complement strand
CTCCGAGTCGATAGGACCTTCGAGCCGAAGGACTCTGCCGCCGCTGTCATCGTGAATCCAGTTCCAGAACTTTTCCATTTACATACCCCCATTCTTGTACTTCTTCCTGCGTTTCTTCCGCAGGAATCTGTCATCGGTTTCTTCTTCCGGTGTATCCTGTTCTTCCGGTTCATTTGTGTCATCATCGGAATGTTCCGGCTGATTTGCAGCATACGCTGCACCTGCATCCTGCAGCTTATTGTAGCTGCCGTTGAGGTAGTAATCATCCCCTCCGAGATCGTGCGGAATGAGATCCATGTTTTCGAGTCTGCGCACATCGTTCGGCGACAAAAAGCCGTTGCCGACACCGATCGCATACGCATTCATGCGGCTCTGATAATCGCCGCGCATCAGACCGTCCACGTTGAATTTCGGGAAATATACATCCTGTTCCTCCTCCAGCAGAAGGTCTTTGATGATGCCTTTCTCGATGCGGATGATCCACGGCATGAGGGAATACTGAACGAATGCAATGCCCTGATGCTCGATGTTATTGAAGGTGCTGCGCTTCAAGTCCTGCACCAGATGGGGCGGAACCTGAAACATTCGGCAGATTTCCTCAACATCGAATTCGCGGGTGGAAAGAAACTGCGAATCCTCCGGCGGCAGTGAGATTGGTTTGTACTGCATACCTTCTTCGAGAACAGCGATGCGGTGCGCATTGCGGGAACCTCCGTACACTCTCGTCCAGTTTTCACGGATCTTTTCCGGATTTTTCAGTACGCCCGGATGTTCGAGAACACCGGCAGGCTGCGCTCCGTTTTTGAAGAAGGCGCTGCCGTAACGCTCCACCGCCATTGCTGCGCCCAGCGCATTTTTCATCATGACAATGGGTGAAAACCCAACAAGACCGTTGAATCCCAGACCGGGGATGTGCAGGATCTCATCTCGTTGAAAGATGATATCCTTGTCATGCTCTCCCGGCTTTTCATCGGTGTATGCGTGATATGTGTAGAACAGGTCGCCGGACTTCGGATCACGGTCGATCTCCATGTTTTCCGGCAGCAACGGATACAGACCGAGGATCTCGTTCTTGCCATCACGGACGATCTGTGCATAGGCATTGCCCCATAATAAAAGGTGGCACATGAGCGCCTCCCAGAATGAGAATGAACTCATTTCCGGATTTGGCTGTCGGTAGAGGATTTTGTACAGCGGATGGTCGAGCGCCATCTCCTTATCCTCGCCCTCACCGGTGTATTTGTACAAGTGCAGCGGCAGTCCTGCAATCGTATTGGAAAGCAGTCGGACACAGGCATAAACATTCCCCCATTTCTATACTTCTTCCTACGTTTCTGCCGCAGGAATCTGTCGTCAGTATCTTCATCCGGCTCGTCATCCGGTTCTTCCTGTTCCCCGGTATCCGGCTGATCCACATCATAGGCTGCACCGGCATCCTGCAATTTGTTGTAGCTGCCATTGAGATAGTAATCATTGCCTCCCTGATCGTCCGGGATGAGATCCATATTTTCAAGTCTGCGCACATCATTGGGCGACATAAAGCCGTTGCCGACACCAATGGCATACGCATTCATGCGGGACTGATAATCACCGCGCATCAGACCGTCTACATTGAATTTCGGGAAGTAGGTGTCTTTTTCTTCTTCTAGCAGCAAATCCTTAATGATGCCTTTTTCAATGCGGATGATCCACGGCATCAGCGAATACTGCACAAATGCAATGCCCTGATGCTCGATGTTGTTGAACGTGCTGCGTTTCAGATCCTGCACCAGATGGGGCGGCACCTGAAACATACGGCAGATTTCCTCCACATCAAATTCCCTCGTGGAAAGGAACTGCGAATCCTCCGGCGGCAGAGATATCGGCTTATACTGCATACCTTCTTCGAGCACTGCGATGCGATGAGCGTTTCTAGCGCCGCCGTAAGCCTTTGTCCAGTTGTCCCGGATCTTCTGCGGATCCTTCAGCACGCCCGGATGTTCCAGCACACCGGCAGGCTGTGCTCCGTTCTTGAAAAAGGCGCTGCCGTAACGCTCAACTGCCATGACAGCCCCGAGCGCATTTTTCATCATAGCGATGGGACTGAATCCGACCAGTCCGTTAAACCCTAAGCCGGGAATGTGCAGGATCTCATCGCGCTGAAAGATGATATCCTTGTCATGCTCACCGGGCTTTTCATCGGTATAGGCGTGGTAGGTGTAAAACAGATCGCCGGTTTTCGGATCACGGTCGATCTCCACATTTTCCGGCAGCAGCGGATACAGACCGAGGATACCATTTTTGCCGTCACGGACAATTTGTGCATACGCATTTCCCCAAAGCAGCAAATGACACATCAGTGCCTCCCAGAATGAAAATGAACTCATTTCAGGATTTGGCTGCCGGTATAGGATTTTGTACAGCGGATGGTCGGTCGCCAGTTCCTTATCCTCGCCCTCGCCGGTGTATCTGTAAAGGTGCAGGGGCAATCCTGCAATCGTATTGGAAAGCAATCTCACACAGGCATAAACGGTCACGATCTGCATCGCAGTTCGCTCATCGACACGCTCTCCGCTGTGCGTCATGCCGAATACGAACAGGTTTCCTGAATCTCGGACATTGTCCTGAATATCCGGCAGCATCGGTGCATCCCTCGGCTTGCTGATGCCGAGCCAGCTTAAAAAGCCCATAAACATTACCTCCTGTCAGATGACCACAAGATCATGGTCGGGTTCATCATATACAGATCCCTGCATTTCGTGACGGATACATCTGTCAAGTGCCATGATCCATGCCACGATGCCGTCAATTTTTTCTGTACTTTTCTTTTTACTCGGTTTGATATTCTCTGCCGCATCAATTTCAGCAACCACATTGCCTGCCATCCAGCGTAGGACAGGGTTGCCGCCGTGTATAAACTGCCCTTCGAGAATGAGCTTGTACAGTTCTTTCATCGGCGGGGACATATCCTTGAAGCCCATGCCCATCGGAACAACAGTAAAGCCGTCACCCTCAAGGTCGGTGATAAGCTGCGTGGCGTTCCATCGGTCGGCTGCAATTTCCTTGATGTTATACATCGTGTGCAGCTCGTTGATCGTTTTCCGCACGAAATTATAATCCACCACATTGCCCTCGGTGATATGGAACAGTCCCATGCGCTACCAGACATCATACGGTACATGATCTCGCCGCACACGTAGGTCAAGCGTTTCTCTCGGCAGCCAGAAATGCGGAACAACGATGTATTTTTCGCCTTCATGCAGCGGAGGAAAAACAAGCACAAAAGCGGTTATATCCGATGT
>JAFWRC010000070.1 GCA_017508825.1 Lachnospiraceae bacterium | reverse complement strand
GAGCGTATCATCGATGGCCTTCTGCACCAGACGCATCTGATCGATCTTGTCCCGGATCAGTGTCTGCTGCAGTTTCAGGGAATCGACCATAAAATTCTGATCCTCCGCCTTCACCATCAGCTCCTTGATCTCATCCAGCGAAAAACCGAGGTATTTATACAGAAGGATCTGCTGCAGTTTCACCAGATCCTCTGCCGTATAGTATCTCGTCCCCGTTGATTCATTCACGTAACTTGGCTTTAAGATATTCTGTTTATCATAGAATCTTACCGTCCGTACCGATACTTTTGCCATCTTCGCAAAACGTCCGGAGGTTAAAAACTTCTCGTCCATTTTTACCCCTCAAGGGGAAGGCAGGCATGCAGCTTCCCGACAATTTCCAAATAGTCGGCAATAAATGTTTCTGCGTCTTTCTCGATGAAAGCCGCATCATTATCTCTTGCGGCAAACTCATGCTTTTTGGCTCTTTCGCTGAACGCTTTCAATCCGACCGTCGCCATGGAACTCTTGACCGCGTGGGCATCGATCCGGTATGCGGCCAGATCATGCTGTTCCAGATTTTTACACATACGTTCCGCGCGCGCCGGTGCTTCCGCAGCGATATCACCCAAGATCACCCGAAGCATCTCTTCCTCCCCGCCGCAATATTCCAGCGCTGTCTCATAATCCAGGCCTTCGATCGCAGACAGGCAGCTTCGCATCGACCGTGTATCCGGCTCCGATGCTGCCACTTTCCCGTTTGTCTCCTGCTCTCCGGAAACCGGATCTTTCACTTTCTCCCCCGGAAGCATAGTCCGGACCGTCTCTTCCAGCAACCCGGAATCCAGCGGCTTGGTAAGATAACCATCAAACCCTTCGCTTAAGTACATCTGCTGGCTGCCCGCCACTGCATTTGCCGTAAGAACGATCACCTTCGTATCCCGGTTCAGCGACGCTTCCGACTCACGGATGCGGTGAAGCGTTTCGATGCCATCCGGCTTCGGCATCATATGGTCCAGAAGGATCAGGTCATATTTTTTCTCTTTGCACAGCTCGATCGCACGTTTGCCGCTGTTGCAGAGATCCGGAACAATGTGATTCTGTTTCAGGAACAGTTTCACGATCGTAAGATTGGACTGGTTGTCATCGACCGCAAGGATCTTTGCATCCGGAGCAATGAAGCTGCAGGATACGGTATCCGCTGCCTTATCGCTTCTGCGTTCCATGAAATCACTTTGTAACAGTTCCGTATTCTTATACTTCACAGGAAGTCTGACCCAGAATTCGGATCCTACGCCATACTCACTCTCTACACCGTACTCACCGTTCATAGATTCTACGATGCTCTTTACAATGGCAAGCCCGAGTCCCGTACCTTCAATATTGATATTCGCCTTCATATCCGCTCTGGAAAACGCTTCGAACAGATGCTCCTGTTCCTCTTTACGGATACCCTTTCCGGTATCCTTTACCCGCAACAGGATTTCAAATCCTTCTTCCGTATCCTTTCCGCCGATCAATAAGGTTACCGTTCCCTTTTCCGTATACTTGACCGCATTATTCATCAGATTGACCAGGATCTGCCGGATCCGGAACTCGTCACTGATCATTTCATTCGGAACCTCATCCACGATCACGGTTTTGATCTCGATCTCTTTTTCTCCTGCTCTTTCCTGTATCATCGAGATCACATCATAGAGCATGTCCGATACGAGAAAATCCGTCTCCGTGATCTCCATCTTTCCCGCCTCGATCTTGGTAAAATCCAGCACATCATTTACCAGCATCAGCAGCATCTTACCGGAAGTCTTGATGCTCCTTGCATATTCTGCGATCTCTTTGTCATGGTTTTCCCGCAGGATCATTTCATTCATACCCAGGATCGCATTGATCGGTGTTCTGATCTCGTGGGACATGCTCGCCAGAAATCTGGTCTTTGCTTCGGATATGTCGATCGCATGCTGCTTTTCCATATTGACCTTCCTGAGATCCACCACCTGCTGGATCACGATAAAGGTAAGCAGGAAACCGAGGCCTACCACCATCGGGATGGATTCCCGGTAATTGGGAACGGAAAAGATGATACAGGTCAGTTCGATCAGGCATCCGATCAGGAAACCGAGAAAACCGATAAAGGTATACCGGTATTTTCCGATATTTCCGCGCGTGAAATCAACCGTCAGTGTAGCGATGCCCATAGCAGCCAGGATCACCAGGACCAGATTGGCCACATCGATCAGATAATAGAACGGTATGATCCCGGTAAAATGCAGGAACGGCCAGACCACGGCATTCAGGATGGCGATCACTATCGCAACCGACATACTCCGGTTCGTCCAGCTGCGCTGCATCACAGACAGATACACCCCCAGGGGCAGGGGGATCATCAGGCAGAACATAAAACTCAGCAGCCCGTTTACGTGATACACCCCAAACAGAAGCGGAAACAGAGTTGAGTCGGTGATCAGCCATGCCGCAATGGTAAAGATGGCCAGTGCGCCGTACATCATATCGATCTGCTGCCGGTACCAGATGCTTAAAAGGATACTTACTACAAACGCCACAAAGGAAAAGGCCAGCACGACCAGAGAAAGCGAAAACGCCAGCCCATACTGTTTAAACAGATGATCCAATGCCCCGGATCTCGTGCTGATAAAGAAATCCGGAATCTCCCTGTCACTGTCCTGCAGCGTTGTACAATGGATCCGGATCTCCGCGCCGGAATCCGTCTGTTTCAGGGGCACAGACATCATAAAGCGCCGGAAATTACCACCGGGTACATTGACATCTCTTTTCTCAATATAATCCGTCCGGAGTTCCTCATTGATATACACCGAAACATCCCTGCGGGTTTCAAAATACAGATACTCATTGTCCGTTATACCTTCCGGAAGTGTATTCCCGAGTATCTGACCGCCATTCCCCTCAGATACAACATCCCAGTCTTTTACATACCGGACCGGTTCACTTTCGATCACATGCCCCGGATTTATCAAACCATAATATAGAAAAACAAAGATATTCAGCAAAAGCATAGCACACAGTAGTATTATTGCCACTGTGATGCTCCCTTTCAGCAATCCTGTTTTTTCCGTCCTGTCCATTCTACAAACCTTCCTGCACTGCTTTTTTACAGCGTATTATACCACTACAGCCGAAAAAAAGACAGGCCCCCTGACCTGTCTTCCCGCGCAGTTCTCATTCTGCGATCGTTTCTTTCTTATCGACAATGGATTTCCCCAGCCACTTCTTCCGGTACCAATAGGACATAACGATAAGCCCCCGTATACATTCATCGGTAGCGGTACCGGCAAAAATACCGGCAACGCCCAGCCCCAGAACCACCCCCAGGCCATACCCTGTCGTCAGCCCCAGTCCCCAGTTGCAGACGATGCCCATAACCAGCGGGAAAATGTATGCGCCGGCCGCCTTCAGACTGCTGACAAAGGTCATATTGAGACAGCGTCCGATCTCGACAAAGATATCGGCGATCATGATCATCTGTCCGAGAGCGATCACCTGCTCATTCACTTTAAAGATCTGCAGGGTATATCTGCAGAGCAGCGCATTCACGGAAGCCAGCGCGATCGTGATCGGCAATGAAGTGCCCAGCGTCCTGAACACCCTCTTATATGCCTCATCATTTTTGCCTGCGCCTACAAGATGGCCCGTAATGATCTGTGTCGCCATGGCACAGGCGTTTGAAAAGATCATCGCAAAAGAGATCAGCGTGTTGCAGTACGCTCTCGCATTGACCGCATCATTCCCCATGTCGTTCACAAAAGAAAGCAGTGTCGTCTGGTACAGGTTATAGGTAAGACTCTCCCCGGCGGAGGGAAGCCCGATCTTTATCATCTTTACCAACAGACTGCCGGGAAACGGCCGCAGGCATCGCAGTGAGATCCTTCCGATCTTTGCCGCGTAGAAAAAGATCACTAATGCGATCACCGCAAGTGTTCTGGCTGCAACCGTAGAGATCGCCACACCCGCGACTCCCATCTTCAGATAAGTGAGCGGCCCGTACAGGAACAGGAAATTACCGATCACGTTGATGATATTGATCGCAAACGTGGTCCACATACCGATCTTGGTATAACCGTTACATCTTAGGATCTGCAGCATTACATTAAATACTGCCGTTATGAAGCCGCCGCCCCCGACGATATAGATATAGATCATCGAATAGGGCCTCATCTCCGGTGATACGTTCAGAAAATCCATGATCAGCGGATTTGCCGCACAAAAAACACCACTGAGCACAACGCCGATCACAAAGTTTACCACAATGGCCAGCGTGTAGATCATATTCATCTTATCATACTGTTTTGCGCCGAGATACTGTGCAACCACCACACTGGTCGCCGTTGCGATCACATTGAACAGGATATTCATCATAAACAGTATGATATTCGCATTCCCTACTGCGCCGGGCGCAAAGGGATCATAATGGCTCAACATCAGTGTATCTACATTATTGAGCATCGTATTCAGGAAAAATTCCAGAAACATCGGCCCTGCCAGGATCAGCAGGGGCGTTTTTTCATCTATAACGATCGATTTCTTCTGATTCATAAAAGGTCTTCCGCTCCCTTATCCGTAAAATGTTACTTCTACCATATTAGCATCCGACCCGGAGATTACTTCTTATAATTTGACTTATACTATATCATTTCCTGATTTTTCTGCTTTCGCAGGCGCTCCCGGATCAGACTGAGAAAGTGCTCGTTCTCCGGTTCATCTGCCACTTCGATCACCGGTCCGAAGGACAGGATCTCGATCAGCAGTTCCGTCTCATCCTCTTTGTCATAGAAGATCTCACAACGGTATTCATGATCACCGGTCCTGCAGGTATTTTTGCGATAGTCCGCAAACTGCAGCATGGCACGCTCCATCGCATTACGGGCATCGCGGATACACAGCGTCACCTTCTGCTGCGGCAATTCCGTTTGGAGCATCTCTTCTTTGTATCCGCTCACCGTTTCTTCTTCCGCAGCCTTCACATTTTGCATGCGTGAAATACGCAGGGTATGACGACGCACCCGCGTCCCGGTTTGCGAGATCCCCAGGAGACGGAAACAGTCATTCTTCGCAGAATACTCCAGCCGCTGCGGCTTCAGAAACAGTCTTGTAGTTCTGCCGGTACGCGCCTCATAACGGACCCGTATCATCCGGTCGTTGCGGATGGCCTGCAGGATCGTCCGGAAATGTCTGCGATATGCCGCATCCACATAATCGTCACCATCCGAAAACTGATCAAAATAATAGAAATCTTCATAACGGAACAATGGTTCGGTATCCGCCAGCGCATCGTTTAATGCGGCTCGATGTGCGTCCTCCAAAAACAGTCCTGCCCGCGGATCTGCCAATACCGCTTTCAGCCAGCGTTTCTGCAGACGGCTCATCGGCATCTTTACACCGCCGCGGATCTTGGATCGGTATGCGCCGTCCTGTTCTTCAAAGATCTCCCATTCGTTCGCCGACAGTTTCGGCAGCAGGAATAAAAGGCTTTCGCCGAAGCCGTTCTTTTGGACGGTATCCCTCAGCATCTTCTGACTGATGGTTCCTTTCTTCATCAGCAGAAGATTGACGATCCCGAAATATCGGTTGTAGATCTCCGAAAACAGTTTTTCCATATACTATACGCCGTATTTTTGATACATCTTCTCCAGATCAGAGAAAAAGATCGCTTCCAGCTTCTCGTTCCTTTCAAACAGCCGCTCCCCATCCGTACCGTAGATCTGCAGTCCCGCGATCCTGCCGGTAAAACTGCGGATCCATGGAAACATTTCCATGGCATCCTTAACGGTCTTTTCAAAGCGGAAGGTATCCGGAGCAATGCGTTCTATGCTGCCGCCTTCCCCCTCTCTCTGCAGCCGGTTTACAATATAGGGTTCCGTCCGTTCATCTGCATGGATCGTCAGGATCACTTTCTGCAGACATCCATGTCCGGGGACAAGCGGCGCGAACGATACGCCCCATACATTTTTCCTCATTTCATCTAATTGCTGCCGGTGTTCTTCTCTTTTCTCATCCCGCTCCGGAAGGATAACGACCTCCTTGATCTGGTCCAGCCGGACACACTCAAAATGTTTTGCCCGCCGGCCCTCCATATAAAGACAGACAAATCGTCTGCCGCTGCGCAGGCTCACAAAGATCTGCATCGGATAACCGCATTTCCGCTGTCCCTGCGTTTCCATACGCCGGTTGTTCTGCACGCGCAGTTCCGTTTTTTGTTTTTCCCGGATCGCATCCAGCAGCGCCAGCAGAATCTCATCTTCCAGCGTAAAGGTCGGAAAGCCATGCTTTATCCGGAAAATTTCATTCGTTTCATTCTGCGCAGATAATATCGTATCCCCGGCCACACCCAGGGGCCGGTCCATCTGAAAGCACCGGATCATATCGAGTAATTCCTCTGCTGCGGGCAGCTCTTCGAAGCGGAGACCGCGGCTGTACAAAATGCTCTTTCCTTCTTTTCTTACGCGAAGCAGGCCTTCCTCCGCATATTCATTGCATTTTCTGCGGACGATCTGCAGATCCGCCTCGTAACCGTATTCCTCCATAAGAAGATCCGCCAGTTCCGATGCCGAATAGGCAGCCTCCGGATCCTCCAGCAGTTTCAGCAAAAAGAAATGCAGACTCAGATCCCGGTCCGTAAAGCTCCCGGTCTGCCACACCCGGAACAGGGGATTGGTATTTAACTTTTTCTGATCGATCTGCAGGGAGATATTCTTGGACTTGCCGCCCTCCGTATAGTCCTCCCGGACATATTCCGGCAGCCAGCTGGCGATCCGCCGGCGCTCATCGTCATAGGTGCGCGCGCTTTTCCCCGGGAAATCACCGCGGCTCTTAAAGCCGTATACAAAGAAATCCCTCACATAATCCCTGCACTTATCTATGTTTTTGATCAATTCCTGAAAATCCGACATATGAAGATTTTACCATCTTCGCAGCTTTTTTGAAATGATTATTTTACTGCCATCTGCTATCTTTTGTATATGCGATCGATACGAAAGCCGATCCGCAATAACGCAGGGTAGCTCAGTTGGTAGAGCACGAAAAAACGGATCATCCGATCCGCTTTTCGATTTCCCGGTCGATACTGTCGTTTTCCTCTTCCGCTTTTTGTATGTTAGACAGGTTTGACATAACGAGCAGTACCGCCCCGATGATACAGGCCGCCACACACAGTATCGTCATGCCGATGATCAGTAATAATCCTCCGATCCCGAGCAGGGTCAGTCCCGGAAGCGCCAGAAGCGGCGCCCAGATCTTCAGTTTCATTGTTTTCTGCTCTTTGCAGTACTCTATCGTCAACTCATTGCACGGATACTTTATGATCTGCACCGGCATTTCTTTTTTTGGCTCCGTATCTCTCTGCCTGCTTTCATTTCTTACCACCAGCTCCATACCGTTCCCCCTTTATTTCCACAGTCTTCCCTCCGCTATCGGTCCGCCGCTCTCAATGAAAAACAGCACTATGAAATTGTTTTCATAATGCCGTCCGGTTTCGATTTCAACTGCTTTTCAATTTGTTGATCGCAACTGGCTGACATTGATGTATACAATCACATTCATCGTTAGTCCCTATAGCTTTGCGTCGCCATCTTTCGATGGTTTTGCCCTTAGATTTGTAGATTATTATACCAGAATTCCGTAGAAAATCAAGGTTTCTTCCATTGTGAGAGTGCCGGTCTTCCGCTTGTATATTTGTGAAATCTGCCAATCCGATCCTCCGAAACGAAATGACATGCCGTTTCGTTTATGTGCGTATCTCAAATATATCTCCAGATCGTTATCGCTGTTCTTCCTTTTTTGGTAGCATATTCCTCACCGCGGTATTCGAGCTTGCCATAACCCCTTGCAGAGATCTTGCTGCCTTCCTTCAATACCGTTTCCGGATTTTTGCAAAGGCGTCCGTTTACCGTCACCTTTTCTGCATCGAATAGCGCTTTTGCCTCTCCGCGGGAAAGATGATAGACTTTCGCCAGAATGGCATCCAGTCTCGGCGAAGATACCGTAACACTCTCTTCCTTCAATTTGGGAAGCATATCTTCCGGCACCGTATCTGCCGGTTTGCACCGCATCGCGGTATGCCGCACCCGATTCAGCCCGGTGCAGATAAAATCTGCCATCTCTTCCAGCACAAAAAAATATGCCGTGCTGTCACGGACAAAAATATCACCTACCACATCCCTTTCTATCCCCAGATTTAATATCGCTCCCAGAAAATCCCGATGTGTCAGCGTCTCCGCATATTTCACCTGTTTCGGTTCCGCGCAGAGGATACGGATCGGAAACGGTTCCTCATAGAACAATTCCCCCGGATCGCCGAAACGGATCACTACACGTTCACAGTTATCCGCGCCGCCCCACAATTTGATCTCTGCATCTGCAGCAGCCTGATATGCCAGCTGCGCGCCTTCCGGTGAATGAAATGTGGTATAAGTGTACACACCGCTTCTCCTGGCCCGTTCCGCCAGTTCACTGTAACGGTTTATATTTTTCTGTTCATGTTCGTTCATACACAGCTCCGACTGTTTGGACGCAGTTTTTCACTTGCGTCCCTGCCTGATCCAAAGATCGCTTTGATCACTTTTCTTCACCGATATTAATATATTCAGCCACATAATAATTGTCAACGGAAACCGTTATCCCGGTATCAGATTTATCAGAATACCGGTCAGAAAAGAAAACAGAATAACATACAGCCAGTAGAATGCAAAATGCTTTGCGCCCAATACGACCTTGAGGGCTCCGAGATTTGTGATCTTAGTGGCAGGACCTGTGATCATAAAAGCTGCAGCACTTCCGAGACTCATGCCATTGGCAAGCCAGTTCTTTATGATGGGGATCGTACCGCCGCCGCACACATATAAAGGTACTCCGATGGTAGAAGCCATCAGCACGCCCCATGCCTCATTCCCCCCGAATACAAAGCGGATCGCATCCTGTGGTATGTACCTCTGGAACAGTGCCGAGAGTATGATGCCGATCAGAAAATAGAGTCCGGTCGCTTTCAGATTGCGCCACAGGTTTTTCAGAAAACGCAGAAACAGATTCGGGTCGGTATCCTTATTCTTC
>JAFWRC010000069.1 GCA_017508825.1 Lachnospiraceae bacterium | reverse complement strand
AGGTTCTGTCAAGGATGGCGGACGGTCTTGAAATTCTACAGTTAAAGTTATATCTCTATGAATTTTCCAATGTGCTTGCAAGACTAAATTCCACTCTGTTTTTGCTCAAAGCAAAGTGGAATTTACTTTTTCACTTCAGCCCTTCCCCCAAAGGGGGAAGGGAAGCTTACTTAATGTTCGTCCAGATCCGTCTTCATATGCTCCCGCAATTGTTCTACGGAGAGCCACTCCGTATTGGTGCCGGAACTGTATTCAAATTCCGGTGCTACCAGCTTTCCGCCGGGGATCAGGTCGCGGTCACGCCACCAGTCGTAGTGCGGATAGATGATGAAATGCTTCTCATATTCATAGGTATGCATGGAATCTTCTCTGGTCACCATGATCTCATGCAGCTTCTCGCCCTCGCGGATACCCACTTCCTTCTTCTCGATTCCCGGATACATAGCCTCTGCCAGATCTGTGATCTTGAAGGACGGGATCTTGGAGATGAAGGTCTCACCGCCACGCGCCTCTTCCAGCGCTTTGATCACCAGCTCAACACCCTGCTCCAGGCTGATCCAGAAACGGGTCATACGGAAGTCCGTGATCGGCAGTTCCTTTGCCCCCTGTTCCATCAGCGTCTTAAAGAGCGGGATCACGCTGCCGCGACTGCCCGCCACATTTCCATAACGCACTACAGCGAAACGGGTGCCCTCTACTCCGCCATAAGCATTGGCCGCACAGAACAATTTATCCGATACCAGCTTGGTACCGCCATACAGGTTGATGGGATTCACCGCCTTATCGGTACTGAGCGCCACCACCTTCTTCACACCGGCCTGCAGTGATGCATTGATCACGTTAGTCGCTCCGTTAATATTTGTCTTGATTGCTTCCATCGGATTGTATTCGCACGCCGGCACCTGCTTTAAGGCTGCCGCATGGATCACGTAGTCCACACCGTTCATCGCCATTTGCAGACGTGCCTCATCGCGTACATCACCGATGAAGAAACGTAAGATCTTTTTATACTCTTTATACTGATTCTGCATCATAAACTGCTTAAATTCATCTCTGGAATAGATGATGATCTTCTTCGGCTCATAATGCTTAATCACATACTCCACAAAATGGTGTCCGAAAGAACCGGTTCCTCCTGTTACCAGGATTGTCTTTCCGTTTAACATGGTTTGTTCTCCTCTCTTGTATGCCCGGTTTCCGTTCCGGACAGTTCTATGTAATATCTTCTACAGGATATGCTCTTCGCATAAATTTCACATCATTTCCGTCCACTATAATATCATAAATTGCCCATTTTTGTATACTGTCGATTCCGCCGACAAACATGTCCTGATATACATCCGGAAATCTCGCATCGAAGTCTTCCAGAAGCAGGTAACGGTAACCTTCATGCGCGATCTGTTCCGCCCACTCCTCCGGCGACGTCTGAGCCGCTTTCACATCATAATCCAATTCCGATGCAGCGGGAAATACGTAATACTGGCAGTGGTCCGGTCCGATGCAGAGCAGGAAGTCATTCTCCGTCAGTTCCAGTCCGGCTGCCTTATACATACGATTGTACTTATCCCATCCCGTATCGTGCTCCAGCTGCAATACCTGGAACGGATTATGCGGGAGCAGGATCATCAGAAAGAGCAATACCGCCACCAACAGCTTCGTCCGGTTGATCTTACGGATCTCCAGCAGTTCACAAAGGACGATCACACTGCTCAGCAGCAAGGCCGGTCCGAAATAGCGGTCCGCATACCCGATGTTGTCATCCAAAATATACCCTTCGCCCGCTGTCATATAAATAAAGCAGTAAAACAGCATATAGACCACATATCCGGAAAAGACCGGCAGGATCACATTGTCCAGATCCGCGATCGTCCCGGTGAGCGTGATCTTCTTCTGCTCCGCAAGCCGCCTTACATACAGCAGGATACCTGCCAAAATGAGCACATACAAAAAGTCCGAGATCTTCCATCCGCTGCCAAAGCGGTTCCCCACAAAATACTGTCTTGTAAACCACATCGAAAAGAAACGATACAATATTTCCGTGCTGTCTGCGCCGCCTTCCGTATACATTCTGCCCTGCATCAGTTCCGCGATCACCAGAAGCGCCCGCACACCGCAGAAAAATAAGGCCAGCAGAAAGGAACTCAGCGTGATGATCTTCTTTTCCCGCAGCATTTTCTTTATGATGACGCAAAAGACGCCAAGACCAAGAAACAGCAGGAAACTGGCAAACGGCATCAACACAAACAGCTTGTCCTGATACAGATATTTTCCGCGGTAAAGACTGTAGCACAGCGTCATACTGACTGCTGCCGCCATACACACCAATGGCATGATCCTGCGGAATCCCTCTGTCTTCTGCTCCTTCTGCGTTAAGCGTTCCAGCGTATAAAGCGCAGCAGTTCCCACGATCCCGTAGGTATAGATGCCTCCGGCCCGCTTCATCACAGACAGCAGAGCCAGCCAGACACACGCCCCGGCAAGATACCCCGGATCATTATACCGCCGTTCGCTCCGGAACATCCGGATCGTCATAAGCGTCCCGTAGACCATCGCGCCGGCAACCGGAATATCCGGCATAAAGTCCGTTGAAAAATCGATCAGATACTGCAGCGTCATCAGGATCAGGGACAGCAGTACGATCCGTTTCCCATCCTTTTTGCGCAGCCCGGTAAATACCGGCAAGAAAGCCGAAAGAATAAAAATCTGTCTGGCCCAGAGATTGATCCCGTCCGAATAATTAAACCACAACTTGTTGCAGAAATAGCACCAGCTCGTGTACACCGGTGCCGTATACAAAAGCATATAGTATTTGCTGCGGTTTCCCACATTGCCGATATCCGAGAAACGGTACATATTGAGCACCTGCGGGGCATGCGCCCAGAAAGTATCGTTATCCTTCCCCAGATCCGTCCGGCCCATGAAGATCAGCGCAGCAACACCCATGCACAAAAGAGCGCCCCACAGTCCCGGCGTATCAACCGCCGTCCGAAAGCGTTCCCGGTCTTTTATAAATACCGTGATACAATAAACTGTCGCAAGTACTCCGAGTGCCACGCTCACGCATACGCCGGGCACGGTATTTCCGAGCAGACCGGATACAATGATCAGACTGACGATGATCCCGATCGCCAGAAAGAGAAACTCTTCAATTTTCCGTTTGTCCAGGATCGCTATCGCAGCAGCGACCGGAAGCGCAACCAGTATTCCCATAGGTTCTTAATAATCCCTGTACAGTAGGTAGTTTCGGATCTTCTGCATATAAAAGAGCAGACGTTTCTTATTAAACACGTTCAGGATATAATCCATCTCATCCCGGACTTCTTTCGCATTCATCTGCACCATATACTTCAGATGCTTATCCACGGCGCCATCTTCCACGGAACGCATGGCAATATCCCGTTTCTTCTTATTCTTTCCCTTATACGGAGTGTAATAGACCGAAGTCACTTCCGGTACATATAAGAATGCATCTTTAAGTGCAAAGCGCAGCCACATATCCCAGTCCTCAAAGATCTCCAGGGATTCGTCAAAGCCGCCGTTCTCCAGATAAACAGCCTTTTCAAACATGACCGACTGGATCGGGAAATAATTCATATAGCAAAGCAGCAGGCGGTTGAATGGCTGTTTATACTTGATGCATTTGCGTTTGATCCGTCTCCGGTTCGGATTTTCGGGATCGTTAACAAACTGATACTCTTCCGCGATCGCATACGCCACCCGGCACTCCGATTGCTCCAGCTGTTCCACCAGAAGCGCGATGTGGTTCTCCCGCAGGATATCGTCATCATCCAGAAAGTTTAAATACTTTCCGTTTGCTTTTTCCAGTCCCAGATTGCCCGCACGGCATCTGCCGACGTGCTCCCCGGTACTGTAATACAGGATATTCTGATCCTCATAATAGTATTTTACAAATTTTTCAGATACATTCGGTCCGTCTTCGATCAGGACGATCTCGACATTCGGATACGTCTGCCGCTTCACGCTCTCCAGCGCTCTGCGCAGCACACGCGGTCTTCCGCATGTACGTATGATGACCGAAACCAGCGGATATTCTTTTTCCGTCATATTTCCCTCTCTTGCTGAATACTGTTTCCCTGCATGAAATATTCCCTTGCACTTATTCTGCTTTTTCGCCTACTTTATCGCTGCTACTACATCTCCGATCCAGGATCGTTTCCTGGGATACGAAGGAAGATACTTAAGCAATGCGATCAGTTCTGCAACCGAGCCATGTTCAATCGCCGCCTTCCGCTTCCGGTAGGTCTGCAGCGCCCCTTCCATGCAGTCTGCATTTGTCTCCGCGATCTTAAGCTCTGCTTTATGCTCCAGAAGTTTCTGCGTCACACGCTCCTGCCGGTCCAGCACCTCCAGACGGCACTCCCGGGTCTTGTCATTCCTCGGTGTTGCATTGCCTTCCGAGCGGCGCCATTTCACCAGCACCTTCGGATACGAATACAGGCTCCCCTGTGCCAGCGCCGTACACCAGAAAAACAGATCGTGTGGCCAGTCTTCTTCCCACATTTCATTAGTGTATTCCCGCATACTGCTGCGCAGCGCATAGGTACACCCCGGCCGCAGGCTTTCCGCAAAGGATCTGCCGATCGGAACCTGCATCAGATCCTGTTTTGCCAGCTGCGGCAGGAACCATTTCTTACGCTCTCCGGTTGCATCGTCAAAGGGATAGCAGTCGCAGACCAGCAGCCCGATCTCCGGATGCTGTTCGCATGCTTTACTCATCAGCTCGATCTTGCGCGGATGCCACAGATCGTCCTGATCCGCAAGAAAGATCAGATCCCCTGTCGAATGCCGGAGCGCTTCCATAAAATTCCGCTTCCAGCCCACATTCTCTGCATTCTCATACAGATGCCAGCGCTCTTCCAATCCGCAGGCCCGGATAAAGTTACGGATGATCTCCGTCGTTCTGTCCGTAGAACGATCGTCACAAAGGATCACTTCCTCCGGCTTTCTGCTCTGCTTCAGGATCGTTCGCAGCTGTTCTTTGATATATTTTTCGCCGTTATACGTACACATAACGACCGATATTTTCATAGTCTCTGCTCTCCCAGGCATTTCAGGTACTGTTCCGCGCACCGGCGTTTCTCATAATGTGTCAGCAGTCCGACCGTATCCTGCTCTGCCGGCATCTGCAGTTCTGTCTCCAGCCGCTCTGCCCACTCCGCCGGATCCTTAGGATCCGCTACATAATTGAGCAGTCCGCCGGTCACCTCTTTGATGGAAGCGCATTCCGTTGTCAGTACCGGGACCTGCATCACCATCGCTTCGATCGGCGGCATGCCAAATCCCTCAAAGATGCTCGGGAACAAAAACGCTTTACAGTTCTTATAAAGCGCATTCCTTTCCGCATCGCTGATGAATCCGGTAAAGCGGATCTCGTCTTCCAACTGCTCCTCTTTGATGATCTGCTGGAGCTCGCCGGTAACGCCGCCCCCGACACCGGTGATCAGAAGCGGGCGCAGTGCCGCGCTCTGTTTTCTTTTTAATATCCCCATCGCGCGCAGAAGTGTCGACAGATTCTTATGCGGCACCTGGGAAGATACCGTATAATAGTATCCCTTCTCTGCAACGTGATAGTGCTCCAGCACTTCCTTCCCGGAACTTTCGGAACTTATCACGATCGGATTCGGGATCACGGCAATCTCCGCTCCGGGATACGGCATCTTCGCAAGGATATCCTGCTTTGTGTATTCCGAGATCGCTATGACCTGCGCGGAAGTCTTTACAGTATTCCGCCAGCAGTTCTTCATCCACAGTACTCTCTTTTTGGAAAAATATTCCGGAAAATGCCAGGCCAACAGATCATGGATCACCGTGACATAACGAATCTCTTTCGGTCCCAGAAACGGTTTGGAATATACCGGCTCCAGTACCCGGGTAATGCCCATCTTTTTCAGCATCTTCCCCATCTTCAGATTTTGCCACAAAAGGCGTCCCTTGCGGTCTGCGCTGAGCACATTGCAGGTGATCCCGCGGATGCCTTCCCTGCACTCGTACTTCCGGAATACCTCCCGGTTATCCTTCGCCGTAAGCAGCACGATCTCTGCAGAACCGGGCTGCTCTTTGACGCATTCTGCAAAGCCTTCCAGAAGATTGCAGACAAAAGACTCCGTTCCGCCTACGATCCCGTGCCGTACCCAGGTCAGGTCGAGCGCAAAACATAGTGGCTGTATTTGGTTTTGCCCTGTCTTCTCACTCATAAGATGATCGCCTTCGCCGCTTCGATCGCTATACACTCGATCAGATACAGCGGGCTGTATCCGTTGATACGGTATGCATGATACCGGTCCCGGATCCGCCCGATACTCTTTTTCAGATCCTTTTGGTTGCTCGTTCCGCCGGTCGCAAAATTCGCCAGGACGATATTGCGGATCACGATCTTTTTGCCGGCTTTCTTCACCCGCAGCAAAAATTCAAAATCATCATGGATCCCCTCACAACGGAACAGTCCAAGTTCGTCATAGGTCTTTTTCGTTACAAAGGTCGTCGGATGGTTCCAGTGCCGGCTGGTCACGATCCGGTCACGTTTCGAATGCTTTACGATGACGCTGCCATCCGGCTTCACCAGATTGATATCCGCATAAAACATAGCAAAAGGACGTTTCCGGTACGTTGCCGCTGCAATCCGCAATGCGACCGGCTCATACCAGTCCCCGGAATTGAGGATACCGATGATATCCCCTGTGGACTTACGGATCCCTTTATTCATCGCATCGTAGATGCCCTGATCCGGTTCCGATGCGATGCGGTATTCATAACCCTTTTTGGCAAACCGGTCCCGATAGCTTTCCGCAATCTCTACCGTACGGTCTTTCGAAGCTCCGTCAATGATCAGATATTCCGCTTTCCCTTTGTAGTCCTGGGCCAGCACAGACTCGATGGTCTTTGCGATCACCGCTTCACTGTTATAACTGATGGTAATGATCGATATCTTCACTGTTCGGTCCTTAAGATACTTTCTTCTAAACTGACAAGCTGATAGGTAAAGTCATACTGACTCATGCTCTGTTCATAGGATAAGTTTCCGAAAGCCTTGTTCACCAGCCCCGAAACTTTCCCGGGTACGCATCCGGCCATCCCCACAAAAGGATTCAACGCTTTCGTTACCAGGATCTTATGTCCGTTTGCACCGGCGATCATTTTCACCATCTCATCCGTCCTGCTGTATTCTGCATTCTGGGGCCAGAAGATACCGCCTTCGCCCCGCTTCATCACCTGACACAAAAATTCACAGAGGTTTTCGATATAGAGCATGGAACGCTCATTCATCACCTTCGGAAATACCGGCAGTTTTTTTGCCATCTTACTGAGCGTCGGATAATTGCCCTTGCTACCTTTTCCGTAGATCATAGGCGGGCGCAGAACTGTCACGGTAAAACTTTCATCCGCCAGTTTCCGTATCCCTTGATCTGCTTTCCATTTGGAATCCCCATAGAAATTCGCAGGGTGCGGACGTGTTTTTTTCGTGATGCGTTTCCGCTTTCCGAGAGGCGCGGAATCCCCGTAGATGATCGCAGAACTCATAAAGACAAACTGCTTCACGCCCTGCGCTTTCGCTTTCTCCGCCGTTTCGATCGCCAGGTCCGTATTGACGGCATAGTATTTCTGCTTCGTCTCCTCGTCCACGTTTCCGATATCGGCATGCGCGATGCCCGCCACATGGAATACTATATCATACGGCCGGAAATCATACTCCCGCCATGTACCGTCCACCATATCGATCGTATCGATCGTCAGATCCTCCGGATACTTTTCGCCCGCGTAATCTTCAAAACTTGTGCCGATATAGGAACCGGCTCCTGTGATCAGAACCTTTTTCATCGCTTACAGATATCCTTCCAGCTCCCCGGGTACTTCCGGGATGCCTTTCAGTTTCTTCCATTCCCTGCTTTCCGGATGGAGTACTGCATCAACCGTCAGCTCGATCATTTTGAAATACAGAAAGATATTCCGTCGTTTCACATACCAGCACTCCAGCTCCGCTTTGTACGGCGTGATCACATCCCGGTGAAAGGCATCCTTATCCATCCCTTCACTCTCTGCGCGCTGCAGCATCTCCTCTTCATTACGGAATACAATGGAACCGATCCCGGACAGCCCGGGACGGGAGGACCACAGCTTCTTTCTCGCTTCCTTCGGATAATGGCTGAAATGTTCCTTTACGGTAGGCCGATAGCCGATGATACTCATATCTCCTGCCAGGATATTTAAGAGCTGCGGCAGTTCGTTGATCTTGGTCTTGCGCAGAAATTTCCCCATCGGCAGCATCCGCGGGTCATTTTCACTCGTATAGAGCCCGCCCGGCAGGTTCGGCGAATCCTTGAGCATGGTCGCAAATTTCAGCAAGGGGAACTGCTTCCCATGTTTTCCCACTCTGGGCTGCATATAGAAGATATAATGCTCACCGGTCAGTTTCAACAGGATCATGATCGGGAGCAGGATCGGAAATAATATTGCGATCGCGATCGCGGATAAAATGATGTCACATACTCTGGTCATATTCGCTCCTACATTCTTCCGTCCAGGAATTTACCGGTTTCCTTGTGGTGAAATTCCGGCAGCATATCGTTAAACAGGTCTACAAGGTCTCCCCGGCTCCATGTACCGGCACTGCGCATTTTTTCGATGGTACCGGTAAACATCTGCAGCTTTTCTTCGCTGTAATCGGCGCCTTTTTTGACGATGCCGATGGATTCAAATTTTTCCAGATCCAGCGTCTCGCCATCCATATAGAACTCTTCAAAATCTTTTTCCCCGGTGGTATCGCTTTCGAAAAAGTACACCGGATACTGATGCTTTGCTTTCAGTTCGGAAACACGCTCACGCGCTTCCTGCTCCGTTGCGCACTGCACCGGTTCATACCCGAGGCTGCGCAGATATTTTTCCGCGATATTGCTGAACGTCACCAGATTCAGTTCTTCGTCCAGTTTCGGAAAGTAGATGTCCCGGTTCTCCCCGGTGAGACAGCTGAGCATACACAGCTCCCCTGCTTCTTTGGGTGTCACAAAATACCGGCGCACATCACACGGGGCCGCCAGAGGCTGATTCTTTTCCAGCCGGCGGTTAAAGCCATACAGAAGACTCCCGTCGGAAAATGCCACATTCGCAAATCTGGCCGTTGATACCGGCATCTCCAGACTGCGTCGGTTCAGATACATCTCCATGATGCGCTTGGATGCTCCCATCATATTGACGGGATTGGCCGCCTTATCAGTAGAGACGCAGAAATATTTCTTCGCTCCGCACTCTTTTGCCTGAAGCATCGTACTGTCCGTATTGAAGATATTGGTATCGATCATTCGCATCAGCGTATACGGATCCTTTTCGGAACGCACATGTTTGAGCGCCGAGGTATTGAAAACATAGTCATAGCCGCCGGTCCGCGCTTTCTGCTCTTTCATAAAGGCCCGGAAGATATCGCTGCCGCAATCGATGGCAAAGGTCGCAAACTCTCCGGTCCCGTATCCTTTGGAAGAACGGATATCCCGTACCAGCTCCACCATATTGTTTTCGCTGATGTCCACAACATGCAATACCTTGGGATCCCGGTCAAACAGTTCCCTGCAGATGGCGGATCCGATGGTACCCGCGCCGCCGATCACCAGAAAGCGGCTGTTATGTACGATCTCATTTAATTCGTTTTCTCTCTTCGCCAGATCTTCCTCAAACAACGGCTGCGTACGTCCGATCAGCGGCAGTATGTTATCGATCACCCTTTATGCTCCTCCCGTAATTGCTGCAGCAGTTCTGCCTGCCGCATATGCTCCAGCTGCTTTTCACTGAATCCTTCCGTACTCTCTTTGACAAACAGGATCTTCAGCGTCTCAAAAATGATCTGCAGATCCAGCAGCGGAGAATAGTTCGTAATATACGTTAAGTCCATTTTTAATTTATCCAGCGCCTTCGTATTGTACTTGCCGTATACCTGGGCATAGCCGGTCAGACCACCACGCACCTTATGACGGAAGGAAAATTCCGGGATCTCTCTGATATACTCTTCCACATGTTCCACACGTTCCGGTCTGGGACCTACCACCGACATCTCACCCTTTAGGATATTGAGCAGCTGCGGCAGTTCATCCACACGGCAGGGCCGGATAAAATGCCCCACTTTTGTGATGCGCGGATCATGCTCGCCTGCCGGATGCGGATGTCCGTCATCCTCGGCATTTACGATCATACTGCGAAACTTCAGGATCCAGAACTTCCGTCCGTTCAGCGTCACACGCTCCTGCTTATAAAAGACCGGACCACCGTCCTCAATCTTGATCGCTATCATCACACCAAGAAACAGCGGAGACAGCAGCACCAGCAGAATCGCGGAAAGTATGATATCAAAAGCGCGTTTTAAGATGCGTTCCCATAAGGGAATGCCCATATTCCTGCACAGGTACAGCGGCGTGTCAAAGATGTTCAGTTCCTCTGCCCCGCGTACAATGATATCCGAAAGCTTCGGCGTAAAATACACGCGCTTATCCATTTCGAAACACAGCTTTAATACTTTATTCTTCTCCTCGCTGGGCAGGTCATTGACAACGACCGCATCATATTTTGCAATCTCCTCTTCCAGCCCCTCCCCGTTCTCCGGATACTGGATCTTCTCTTCGATATCATACTTATCCGGCCGGGATTCGATCTTTTCATACAGGGTGTTCTGAAAATTCCCGCAGATCTCCACCATTTTTAACGACGGGAATACCCTCTGATACATAATGATCATACCCGTAGACATCAGCAGAGTGAGTGCAGACTGTGCAATGAACAGACCCAGATATCTTCCTGCAAAAGCAAAGAAGAAGCGGAATTGTCCTGTGATGGCCAAAGAAATAAAGACCTCCACAAAATCCGCGATCAGAAGCGTAACGATCTGCCCGGCTATGGTACGCATCATACGATGCACACCGATCTGATAGCCGCCGAGCGAGCGCATCAGTAAAAAGATCATTACCAGATAAATCCCCGTGGACATACCGAGGTTACCGTATCCCAGCAGCTGTCCGGTCTGATTATGATCCCTTACAAAGGTATACCATACCATGAAAAAACTGGCACAGTACAGCAGTGTTAATAATATGCCGCAAAACCCGCGGTAAATATATTTTATATTCAAAACAATTCCCTGCTTAACAATACAAGCTCCATAAAAAAGGCGCATATTTATTCGATTTATTATATTATTTCCTATGTATTATGTCAATCGTCCCGAAGCAGGGTTGACACTGCGGCGCAATCTCTTTACAATAGATTATTGTCAATAGATTTCGAGTAATTATACAGGCTAGGAGGTTACCCATGGATAAAGCTGTGATCGACGAACTGTTTTCCGACGTGGAAGAAGTGAAGTACCGTCATTCTGATGAAGAAGTGCAGAAAGCTGCCGAAGAAGGCGCCGCAAAAATGCACACATTGAAAGAACAGATCGCAGCAGCCAGGGAAACTCTGGCTGCCGTACAGGCCGAAGCAATGGCTCTGCGCAACCGTCAGGAAGATCTGTATGAGGATCTGGACTTTACGCAGCAGAGTGTACCCGACAGTGCCGCTGTGGATCTGACACGT
>JAFWRC010000068.1 GCA_017508825.1 Lachnospiraceae bacterium | reverse complement strand
TTCCGCCTGCGGATCCGCAGGATGAAGCACAGCAAAATGCCAGAAGAGTGACAGAAGATATGCTGGTTACGATGCGTAAATTCGGTCTGCTGGATTTTGGCGCTTTTTCCAGAGCGATCGAGATCGGAAACCGACAGAAAGCAGTACAAAAGGAGTCTGTATCCGTGCAGAATGAGAATGGGAAACAGCAGCCGGGCAATTCTGCGGATCAGAAGAACATTGTGACGGATAAACCGCAGCCGACTCTGGTGAGCAGTTCTACGGATCAGATGAGTTTTGCAGCGGAGAAAGAGCAGCAGAAGCCCAAGTCGGATGAACCGCCGAAGCGTGAGAAAAAGGGGTATACGGTACTTACTGCGGAAAGCAGAGACAGCCTGAGCTTTGTGGCCAAAGCTCCGGAGAAGAAAGAAGAACCGAAAAAGAATGCGCCGAAGAAAGGGTATCAGGACCTTTCCTTCCAGTCTACGGATACGATAAGTTATGTGGCTCCGAACGCAGAAAACAATGTGCAGAAACGCAGACTTACATATGCGGATGTTGTGAATAAGGAACAGGCGAAGGAAGGGACGGATAAGAAAAACAACGCTGCAGGAAAGAAGGCGCAGGAAAACCGGATCAGACAGGAGAGGGAAAGACTGGAGAAAGAAAAGAAGGAAAGCGAGAACGGCATAAAGAGATCCAAAACGATGAAGTAACAAGAAACGATTTACATAATTCTACCTTTACATACAATAGCCCGTGTGGTAAAATACTACAGAATATTGGATTTTTTGGGTGTTAGGTTTCGATAACTGATAGTTATGGTAACTTTCAATAAAAAAGGTAGCTTCACCTTACGGTGAAGCCATGAAGTCCCTTAAAGATCCAAACCCGCAAAGCGGGTGCGACATTCCAAGCTCCGCCAGGAGCGCGACAAGGATTTCGAAGAAATCCCGATTGGAATTTGAAGAATTCCCGATGACCGGGACGGGCTCCCCCAAGCAGAGCTTGGGGGCAGAGGAGGTAGAAAAAGTGGACAGACAGGAATACAAGATTTTATCGGAAGAGATCACAAGGCTGAGCGCGAATGAGCAGTTTGCGGAAGCAGCAGAGATCGCAGACCAGATCGACTGGAGGAAGGTGCGCAGTTTCAGCACCCTGATGAACATCAGCGAGATCTACCAGCTCAACCGCCGCTACGAGGATGCGCTGGAGCTGATGCTGATGGCTTATGACAGGAATCCGAAGAACCGCGGCATTGTTTATGCCTTGTGCGAATTGTATGTTCTGTTAAATGATCACATCAAAGCGCTGGAATTCTTCAGTTTGTATAAGCGTATCGCGCCGAAGGATACCAGCGGCCATTATATCCTGCAGTACAAGATCCAGGAAATGCAGGGGGCGTCTCTGGACGACCAGATCGCATTGCTGGAGATGTTTACACGGAAAGAATATCGTGAGGAATGGGTATACCAGCTGGCATACCTGTATCACCGCATTGGCCTGGGAACGAAGTGCGTGGAGACCTGTAACGGTCTGATCGCGACTTTCGGAGAAGGGCCTTTTGTGATCAAAGCGCTGGAACTCAAGCGTCTCCATGCGCATCTTCGCCCGGAGGAGCAGCGTCTGTATGACCAGAAAGACCGCGTGGCGGATGAACTGCAGGCATTTGAGAGTGACGAGTATACCGCGGAGCGTCCGGAGCCGGGCCTGTATCCTGAGATGGAGGATGCAGACTGGCATGTCAAGACGATCGATATGAGCAATTTCAATACCGTGAATCTGCAGAAAGAGCTCGCAAAGAGCATGCGTGAACTGGTAGAGGGAAATTTCGGATCGGATAACAACAAAGCAGCTGATGATTATATGAGTACCGGTGAAATGGAAAACCGGCAGTGGACGGAAGGAACGGAGCCGCTGGCAGACGGGCCGGACGACGAAGGTTTTTACGGGGATGAGGAAGAATATCCCGACGATCACACCATGTTCATCCCGCAGGGAGACTATTCGCAGGGCGGAGAATACGATGAGAACGGTGAGTATTATGCCGAAGACGGCGAATACGCTGAAGAGGGTGAATACGACGAAGAAGGCGGATACTACGGAGAAGACGGCGAGTATTACGCGGAAGACGGCGAATATGCCGAGGAAGGCGAATACGCTGAAGAGGGCGAATACGACGAAGAAGGCGGATATTACGGCGAAGACGGTGAGTACTACACCGAGGATGGTGAGTACGCGGAAGACGGCGAATATGCCGAAGAGGGTGAATACGCAGAAGACGGCGAATATGCCGAAGAAGGTGAGTACGCAGAAGACGGCGAATATTCCGAAGAAGGTGAATACACCGAAGACGGCGAATATGCTGAAGAAGGTGAATACGCGGAAGACGGCGAGTATGCCGAAGAAGGTGAATATGCGGAAGACGGCGAATATGCCGGAGAAGGTGAATACGCGGAGGATGGCGAGTATGCGGAAGACAATACTGCTGTCGATGAAGATGTGTATGAGAAAGCTGTAGAAGAAACGACAGAAGAAACTGCGGAAGCCCCGCAGACTGGCGCAGAGGTGGTATCTTCCGGAGCGGAGAATAACAGTGCAGAGAAGTCTTCGGAAAATGCTGCTCAGGGGGCAGAAGTGCCGCAGGACAGTATCGTACTGGGAACGGGAGATCTGAGCGAGATCCGGATCGCCGGTATTTCGGCAGATCCGCAGATGCCCGTGGCTGCAGAAAAAACGGAGACGGCCGGGACGGACTCCCCCAAGCAGAGCCTGGGGGCAGAAGAGATATTTTTTGAGGACAGAACTTCGGATATCGTGATCGACAGTCTGCCGTCGGGGACCAATCCGGAATACCTGTCTATGCAGCGCGTAGCCGAGAATGTGCGCATCGAGGAACAGATCGAAAAAGAAGAAAAAGCAAAAGAAGTGCCGGCGGACGTGGAAGTGCGCCGCAAGAGAAAAGAACCGAATAACGAGATCGAGGATATGCTGTATACTGCACCGGATGGACAGATGGGACTGTCCGTTCCGCAGTCGAAGGTGGTGGAAAAACAGATCACCGGACAGATCGAGATCAGCGATTATCTGGCAGACTGGGAAGATAAGAAGCGCAGACAGAGCGAAGCACAGAAGCAGGCGCTGGAGAAGAGGATCAATGACAGCACAGGTCCGATCTTCGCAGGATATGACGAGCGCATGCGCAACAATATGATCGACGAACTGGAACGCGAGCAGAAGCTCTTTGCGGACAAGTATCGTGCCGATGATATTCAGTTCCGCAGTATTGATGAAGTGATCGGGAAAAAACCGGAACCGAAGGCGACACTGCAGAAGGTAACGCCGCTTCCGGAGATCAGGGAAGCAGTGGATAAGACTGAGACAGACGGTGAAGAGCACCGGTCCATCTGGGATGAAGTACATGAGGCGATCGAAGCGGATCATGAAAAACAGCAGGGCGTGTCACAGACGACCGGGCTGATCGATGCTGCCGTGGAACAGGCTAACCGTCTGGCAGTAACGGACGCGGCACCGGAAAAGGCAGAGGAAGAGAACGATACCGAAGAAAAAGGTATTGAAGAAAAGAAGATCGAAGATACCGGAAAGCTCGGAGGCTATGAAGAGGGATTCTTTGACGGCGAGGAGGATGAAGATACAGATACCTCCCTGCTGAATGAAGAGTTTGAGGAACGTCTGGAAAGCGAACTGGCGGATCAGGAGAACGATACGGAGATCTCTGCAGAAGAGGAAGAAATTGCAGCTGAAGATGATGAAGAGGTCTCAGGTGAAGCCGGCGATGAAGCAGCCGAAGAGGTTTATGAGGAGAATGCTGAGGGAGAATACTACGAGGACGGTGAATACGAAGACGAGTATTACGAGGACGGAGATTATATCGAGGACGAAGCCGGCGAAGACTACGAAGACGAATATACCGAAGAAGATGGGGAATATTACGAAGAAGACGAGTCTTATCCGGATGAAGATGATGTGGATGGTGAATATGTAAGAGAGATCCTGAAGGGAGACAGTAAGAATTTCTCTGCTGCAGAGCCGAATACGGCGCAGCTTCAGGAAATCTCGAGCGTACTGGAAGCAGATGCAGACCGTGTCGGCGCGGAAGCGGTGGAAGAGATCAATGACGAGTACATTGCCGATGAAGAAGAACAGGAACTGTCACCGGAAGAACAGGAGCTGTTCCATGAGTATCTCTATTCCAAGAAGATGTATGCCCAGATCCTTGAAGCCGTGGATCAGATCAGCCTTGCTCCTTATGTCGGCAATGCGATCGTAACGGGAGATGCGGATTCCGGTCTGGAAAAAATGGGCAAGTGTCTGATCAAAGAGATCCAGATGATCGACGGTAATTTCCTGTCCAACCGGATCGCGCGTATCAGTGGAAACAAGATGAACCGGAAGAATATCCCGGCGATGTTTGCGCAGCTCGGGAATGGCGCTCTGCTGGTGGAAAAGGCATCGGATATGACCAGGGAGACATTGGAAAATATCGCCAAGACCCTGGATGATCTGCAGGAAGGTCTGTTTGTGATCCTGATGGATACCAGGAAGGATATGGACCGTCTTCTGGAAAAATACGAGCTGATCACCGGTTATTTCAATGCGCGTGTGGATATCCTGCCGATGAACAACAACGCTCTGGTGGAATACGCGAAAAAATATGCATACTCCAGAGAGTATAAGATCGATGAAGAACGCGGTGTGCTGGCGCTGCACCAGAGGATTAGCGAGCGGCAGATCGGCGAGCATAATGTGTCGCCCAAGGAGATCGAGGAGATCATCAACGCTGCGATCGAGCACTCCTCAAAACCGCATATTTCCACATTTTTCCAGATCCTGAGCGGAAAACGTTATGATTATGAAGATATGATCATTCTGCGGGAGAAAGATTTCCTATAAGGGCTCACTGAAAATGGATAAATTGCACAAAATTATAGCGTGACGCTTCACATTTTTTGGAAAATATGGTAAAATTATACCTCGGGATAATCCCGGGGTATTTCTTTTTATACGCAGAAAGAAATACGAAGGATGCACGATCTGCGCGGGATCCTTTCTATTATTAAAAACCGGAGGAGAAGGAATGGCACCGAAAAAACAGGAGAAGACACCGAAAACACTGCAGGAGGAAACCATCTTTATTTCCGATGCGGATCAGTATGTTTTCGGACAGGGCACGCATTATGAGATCTATAAAAAACTGGGCGCTCATCCCTGTATCAAAAACGGAAAGAAGGGTGTATTTTTTGCAGTATGGGCTCCGCATGCACAGGCGGTGCATATCGTAGGCAATTTCAACGGCTGGGATGTGAATGCCACACCGATGAAGCGTTTGGGCGAAGGCGGGATCTATGCGGCTTTTGTACAGGGGGTTGCGGAAGGCGAATTATATAAGTATTATATTACGACAGCATCCGGTGAGGGGATCTACAAAGCTGATCCGTATGCGAATTATGCGGAACTGCGACCGGGAACGGCATCGATCGTATATGATCTGCGGAAACTGACCTGGTCGGATGACAAGTGGCTGACAGAACGTGCCCAGAAGAACTTTTTTCAGGAACCGATGGCGATCTACGAGTGTCATATCGGCTCATGGATGAAGCATCCGGACGGTACCGAGGACGGTTTTTATAATTACCGTGAGTTCGCGGACCGTATCTGTGAATATTTAAAAGACCTGAAATTTACGCACGTCGAATTGATGGGTATTGCGGAGCATCCGTTTGACGGATCCTGGGGCTATCAGGTGACGGGCTATTATGCGCCGACATCCCGCTATGGTACGCCGGAGGATTTTGCATACCTGATCAATAAGCTGCACAATGCGGGCATCGGCGTGATCCTCGACTGGGTACCGGCACACTTCCCGCGGGATGCCTTCGGTCTGGCGGATTTTGACGGGGAGCCTTTGTATGAGCATCCGGACAGTCGTCTGGGCGAGCATCCGGACTGGGGCACCAAGATCTTTAACTATTCCAAGACGGAGGTACGGAACTTCCTGATCGCCAATGCACTGTACTGGATCCGCGAATTCCACGTGGACGGTCTGCGTGTGGATGCGGTAGCCTCCATGCTCTATCTGGACTATGGCAAGCAGGACGGGCAGTGGGTGGCAAACAAGTACGGCGGCAACGAAAATCTGGATGCCATTGAATTTTTCAGGCACTTAAACAGCGTGATCCGCGGTCTGAACAACGGTGCGATGACTATCGCGGAGGAATCCACGGCATGGCCGAAGGTGACGGCGCGTCCGGAAGATGACGGGCTGGGCTTTACCTTCAAGTGGAACATGGGCTGGATGCACGATTTCTGCGATTATATGAAGCTGGATCCGTATTTCCGCAAGGACAACCACAACAAGATGACCTTTGCGATGAGTTACAACTGCGCGGAGAAATACATCATGCCGCTGTCCCACGATGAGGTGGTGCATCTGAAGTGCTCGATGCTCAATAAGATGCCGGGCTACGAAGTGGACAAATATGCGAACCTGCGTGTGGGGTATGCCTTTATGTTCGGCCACGCCGGCAAGAAACTGCTCTTTATGGGACAGGAATTTGCGCAGGAGCGAGAATGGAGCGAAGCAAGAGAGCTTGACTGGTTCCTTTTAGAACGTGATCTGAATAAGGGAATGCTGGAGTATGTAAAGGAACTGCTGAAGATCTACCGGGAGAATCGATGCCTGTACGAGCTGGATGATTCCTGGGATGGTTTCGAATGGATCAATGCCAACGATTCGTATCGCAGTACCTACAGTTTCATCCGCAAGTCAAAAGACGGCAAGAACAATATGATCTTTGTGCTGAATATGACGCCGATGCAGCTGGATAAATATTCCGTGGGTGTGCCAAAGAAGGGCAAGTACAAACTGGTGCTCAATTCTGACGAGAAGCGCTTTGCCGGCAACGGACACGAACTGCCGGAGGAGCTTAAGGCCAAGGAGTTTGAATGCGACGGCCGCCAGTACGCGATCAGTTTTGATCTTCCGCCTTATGGGGCTGTGGCGTATTCGTTCTCATATTAAAAAGCTGTATAAAAAAAGTAACAACCGGGTAAAATTCCCGGTTGTTTTATTTTCCTTATAAGAGATAGCTCTGCAAGCGGATTCTTTATTTATATGTATTATATACAGTTTCTTTCAGCCAGGTCCAAAGACTTCCTTGTACACTTAAATTGGTCTTGTTTGAAATAACATAGTATTGCAGTCGTTTTCCCTTCAAAGGACCAGATTTTACAATATTGTTGCCGTCAAAAATTTCGGTCATATCTTTTTGGCGCGGATTCCTTGTAGACCATTCGTTATTATAATAATACAGAGGCATAGTATCCTTTGTCTCTACATAAACGCAGTAGTAAATGGTATATTTATCATAAGCAGAAGTAGGATCATAACTTCCAGCGGTTTTAGCATTACTGCCAACAGCAACCATAAAGAAATAGGGTTTCTGATTACCTGTCATTCCTGCATAATTCAGGATGTTTTCGGCAAAAGCAGTTTTTGAAATATCCTGATCTTCATTACCGGAGGTGGATTTATCATGGGCTCCGCCTACTACCGGAGTACCGACTGTCATATCACCGTTTAAGGCATACTGTTCTACAAATGCAGCCTGTGCCGCATCCTTGCAGGCCTGTGCATTCTGCAGATATCTTTTGATCTTGGCCTCCCTGATGTATCCCGTCAGTGTCGGTACCAGGATCGCAGCAAGGATCGCCAGGATCACAAGTACGACGATCAACTCAACCAGGGTGAAACCTTTGTTTGTGAGGTTGTGTTTTTTATTTTTTGCCATAGTCATCCCCTCATAGTATAGTACCAACTAAAATTATATCGGCTCATAGCGGGGAATTCTTTAGTGGCTTGTCAAATTCCGGTTTATCGAGCTCCCCCTGTCCTCGCTTCGCTCGGCCAGGCGGGCTCGGGGGGCGGGGGATGAGCGCCGGGCTGATTTCAGTTTCCTGTCTGCTTTTTCGTGGAGATGTCAGGATACCATAAGGCTCCGCAACCAATCCGTTCGTTAAGATGCTCTATAAGCTGCCTGTATAATGCGTCGCTGCTTCCGGAACCGGCGCCCAAACGACGTCCGTGTCGTTGGGGCGCCTTGTCCCACCATCCGGGTGGGACATTCCTGTGTTATCGATGGCAGCTTAAGAGACATCTAAACTCGCTGCTTAAGGTTGCGAATCCTTATGGTTATCCGACATCTCCTGCCATAGTACCTGAATGGAAACCGAAATCTGCCCGGCGCTTCAAGGTTACGATAGTTCTTCTTTGCCAGCCGAATACTATCGCAGGAGCCCGGCGCATCGTAGTGCTCAATAGCATCAGTGGCATTCGCAACAGTTTGGCGTGCTTTATGGAGTGGATTTAGTATTTCTTAAAGCTGCTTCGGACTAGTAGCAATGCACGGCCCGGATGGCCGTGCAAGGGAGCATCGCGGCAAGGATGCCGCGTTGCGACAGGTTGCGGAATGATGGATATACTTAATTGCAGCTTTTTAGAAATACTTAAGCCACGAAATCTGCACTCCAAACTGTTGGGATGACCACTGATGCTTCGATAAATTTAACTGCGCCGGGCTCCCTCTACACCCCCCCCCGAGCTCACGGCACGAGCGAAGCGAGTGTCCGTGAGCTCGATAAAGCGGAATTTGTACGCCTAAAGAAAAGTCCCGTGACATCCGAAATAAAAAGTAGTGTATTGGGAAGGAAAGGAGTCTGCCATGAATATCAATATCGGGGAAAAAGCATTACAGGAAAAATCGGCAGCCGCATATTTTCAGGGGGCGCAGGGCGCGGAATACAGCACGGATATGGCGCAGGCAGCCAAGGCGGCAAGAAGCGGCGGGATGAGTGCCGGTGATGCGCTGGATCTGGGGGCCGGTGAGAGAGAAGGGCAGATTTTAACTGAAAAGAGCCTGATGCAGAAAAAAGGCGTGGCGGCACAGGTGCAGGACGACCTGACATCGAATGCGAAGGCGCAGAAGGATTTTATGATCCTGGCATCCAATACGATGTCGCCTGAGGCGTACGGAAAGCTGGCGGAAGACGGCTATGACGTGCAGCAGATGGATCCGGAAGAGACCGTGACCGTTGTGGATGAGATCAAGGCAGAGATGGCAAAAGCCGGCGTGGTGATCGCGGGCTATAATGATGATCTTTCAAAGGAAGAACTGGAGACGATCACCGGCAGTGCGGCTTATGCGGCGGAACTGGATCGTGCGTTTCGTGATAACGGAGTGCCGCTGACGGAACAGAACGCAAAAGATGTTACGGAAGTGATCCGGCAGGCGGAGCAGATCCCGATGCTGACGGATGGTGCAAAGAAATATCTGGTGGAGAATGAACTGCAGCCCACCATTCAGAATATGTATATGGCGCTTCACAGCGGAGCCGGTGTGAATGCTGCGCCGCAGGGTTATGTGCAGACCGGCGGGTACCTGGGGATGACGGCTCAGACAGGACAGATCCCGGATGAAAAGCTGACCGCACAGATGCAGAAAGTGATCGAGCGGGCCGGTGAGCAAGCAAACGAAGAGAATCTGGCAGAAGCAAAGCGTATCATGGATCTGGGGCTGCCGTTAACGGAAGATACTTTTCTTGCAATGTCGGAACTGGATGCACTGCAGTTTCCTTTAAGAACAGAAGATGTGGCAGATGCCGCCGCCAGGGCGCTCAGCGACGGGCAGAAGGCAATGCAGGCGGATGTAACGAGAGAGGAGAGCCTGCTGAAAGAGGCGGTAAAGCTGACGGAGCAGGCATCGCAGATCCGTGATGAGGCCGTGGATGCTGTTGTGGATGCGGAACTGCCGCTGACCATTAAGAACCTCACAGCAGCGCAGGCAAAACAGTCGGCATCGGCCGGTCGGGCGAAGGAACCGGTGCAGCAGGCGGCACAGACTGCACAAGCGGCATATGCGCAGCAGACGGAAATGAAACTGCGCGTGGAAGTTTCCTACGAAGCGAAACATCTGACTTCCAGGCGGCAGATGGAGGAGATCCGCCTGTCGATGACGGTGGAAGTAAGTTACCGCATGCTGAAGAACGGTGTGCATGTGGATACCACGGAACTGTCGAAACTGGTGGATGATATGAAAGCGGCGGAGGCACAGCTGCAGGAGACGAAGTTCGGTTCCGATGCATCACAGAGTGCTGCGCAGAGATCCGCGCTTTATAAAGATACGATGGATGTGGTGCGCAGCCTGCCCGGTATGCCGGTTTCCCTGGTGGGTGATCTGCTGAAACGCCGGGACAGCCTGACGATCAGTGCCGAAGCATCTTTGGATATCACACTTTCGGAATATGCGGAACTTGGAAACCGCAGGATACAGAGCTATGCAGCAGCCAATGAACGTTATGAGACGATGATGACGGCACCGCGCGCAGATCTTGGCGATAACATCAAAGCCGCTTTTGAACGGGCTGACAGTCTGCTGGCAGAGCTGGGGATCGAAGCAACGGAAGAAAACCTCCGGGCGACCAGGATTTTGGGTTATAACCGGATGGAACTGACGGAGAGCAATATGACGGCGGTGAAGGCGGCATACCGCAAAGTGAGCAATATCACGCAGCGGATGAGTCCGGCGGCTACGCTGCAGATGATACGTGACGGCGTAAATCCGATGCAGCTTTCGATGGACGAGCTGGAACGGCGTCTTGCCGGAGCACCCGAAAGTACGGAAAAGTACAGCGAATTCCTGGTACGGATGCAGCAGAAGGGCGAAGTGACGGAACAGGAACAGGCGTCGTTTATCGGGATTTACCGTATGCTGCACCAGATCGAAAAAAGAGACGGTGCTGCGATCGGCAGTGTGCTGGCGCAGGGGGCGGAACTGAACTTTGATAATCTGCTGAGTGCAGTGCGCAGTTACAGGGACCGCGGCATGGATGTGAGCGTGGACGATACCTTTGCCGGAATAGAGAGTACTGTTGAGAATAACATTGAAGAGCAGATCCGTACGGCATATTATCAGAATGCAAAAGAAGATATGCTGGCCGCGGGAACGGCACCGGCAGAGATCTATGAGGAACTGATCGCGGAGCGCATAGGTACTTCTCCGGATAATGTACTGGGACTGACGGGACTGCGCAGGGAGCGCGGAATGCTGTTTGACAGTGCCCGCGCGGCATTGGATGGTATTGAGGAACGACGGAGTACGACAACGGCGGATGGAGAGATTGTGACGGATGGCGGCACCGGCAGCAGTACGTCAACCTTTGCCGTGACGGAAGCCGTACTGGAAGCGGCGATGGAAAACACGGTGGATCGTTTTACTTCCAAAGAAGATGCCGGGACCGCTTATGAGCATATGGCTGATGTGGCGGAGCGTGTGATGGCAGATGCCGCGATGCGGGAAGGGGAAAGCATCGATATCCGCCGCTTTACTTCGGCGCTCAAGCAGATGAATGTGGCCAGACAGCTGGCGAGAGAAGAAGCTTATGAACTGCCGATGATGATCGGCGGTGAGCAGAGCAGCGTGAGCGTGCGGATCCGGCATGACGGAGCGGCACAGGGAATGGCAGAGATCACGATGGAACATATTTCCTACGGAACGATGCGGGCGCGGTTTTCGGCAGAAGGTACCGGGGATGTGCAACGGCTGGAAGGCTATGTGGTATGTGATAATGAGAAAGGCATGCATGCGGCGGAAGCGCAGAGAGAGCGCCTGCTGGAGCGTCTGGCGCAGGAGCAGGTCCCGATGGGAGAGGTCAAATTTGTGTATTCCGAACATCTGTCGGTTAATTATTCCGCCAAAACTGCCGATGATAATAATAACAGCAATTTTGACACTTCCGTATTGTATCGCGCTGCAAAAACATTTCTTCAGGTAATGGGCGGCGAGGCATAACCGAACAAAAAAGCCACGGATGGCGTAAGGAACAGGGGAACGGATTCCTCTGGGATAGGAGAGGTTTATGAGGATCAATTATAACGCATCCGCGGTCATTTCCAATAAGGCGCTGAATAACAGTGACAGTGCATTGTCCAGATCGTTGCAGCGTCTTTCTTCCGGTTTAAAGATCAATGAGGCACAGGACAATCCGGCCGGTCTTGCGATCGCGCATCGTATGGATGCGCAGGTGCAGGGACTTCGTGTCGGCAAATCCAATTCCAATGACGGTATCTCCGTGATCGAAACGGCGGACGGCGCATTGGCAGAGATCTCGTCCCTGATGCAGCGTATGAGTGAACTGACGGTGCAGGCGGCTACCGGTACCTATACGGATGATGACCGTGAGGCGATCGACCGTGAGATCCAGCAGCTGAAAGAAGAAGTGACCCGTGTATCGAAAGATACCGAGTTTAACGGACAGAGGATCCTGGACGGGACCTTTGACCTGAAGGGGTATATGGATAACAATGCCAGCAAGGTGGAGTATTATACCGGTGAGGTAGCAGTCGGAAAGTATAATCTCAATATTCGGAGCATCATCTCTGCAGCCGGAATTACGGAAGGTACTGCAACGGGAGTTAAGCCGGTAAATATGCAGTATCAGAAAGCAGACGGAACGACGGTAGCGGTAGATGATCTGACGGCATCGGTGGATATGGATAACAATCTGATCACGATCCGTAAGGATTACGGCGGTGAATACGAGATCCGCATTTCTTTTGACGATACAAATCCTCCCGGAGCGACCGAAATGGAGATCACCGGGATCGGCGCGATGAAACTGCAGATCGGAGCAAATGAGGGGCAGGAGCTGGCGGTACAGATCCCGACGATATCGCTTAAGAATATGGGACTGCAGAATACGAACGTGTTGACGCAGGAAGCGGCAGAAAAGGCAATCGAAAGTACAAAGCAGGGGCTCAACTATATCAATAAGATCCGTTCAAAACTGGGCGCATACCAGAACCGCCTGGAACATAATACGGAAAGCCTGGATGTATCCGATGAAAACCTGACCGCGGCATATTCCCGTATCATGGATGTGGATATGGCGGAAGAAATGACGGCGTATACGACCAATAATGTGCTGGTGCAGGCAGGCGTGTCGATGCTGAGCCAGGCCAACGAAAGACCGCAGGCAGTATTGCAGCTGTTACAGTAATTGCGGATACAGGGGGGGATGGCAGATGACGGATGAGCAGAAACAGGATTTTACATTACGGATCTCACAGGCGAATAAAAGCGCCATGGTAGTAATACTGTATGATATTTTTCTGACGTATGCGAAAGAGGCAGAGGCGGCATCTCCGGCGGAGAGCTCGTTTCATATTTCGATTTCCAAGGCGCGCGGGGCGCTCAGTGAGCTGATCGATTCGCTGCATTTGGATTATGAGATCGCGCAGAGTACCTATCAGCTATACCGTTTCGTGGAGCGGGAACTTATCCGGGCGGACATCAAAAGAAGTACAGAACCGATCCCGTCGGTGATCCGTATTATGCAGTGTCTGCGGGATGCATATGCGGAGGCGGCGAAGACAGATACGTCCGGACCTTTGATGAAAAATACCGATGTGGTGTATGCCGGGATGACTT
>JAFWRC010000009.1 GCA_017508825.1 Lachnospiraceae bacterium | reverse complement strand
GCTTCATCAATCGGTATCTCTTCTCCGGCTGCTGTTACCTGCAGCGGTCCCACAAACTGAAAGACCGATTCCGCAACAAGCATCACTGCAAGAAGTTTCGTCAACAGTTTCTGTTTCATACAATCTTCCCCTCCTTCAATAGTACAAAACATCGTTTCACTCACCTGCGCAGCACGATACGTGCTGTATCATCACCACGCAATTTATAACAGTGCCTATACTATTGTATAAGTATCAGGGTGTCAATAAAGTAGGCACGAACCCTTACAAATCTGCTTTGAAACAAAAAAAGAGCCCAGGATCGCAGCCTTTTCAAGCCTTGATCCCGGACTCCGTTATGTTCTTTATCGCACCATACCGTTTTCTACATGGAAAGAAGCACCGTTATAATCTACGATACCGGTATAATACTGCGCAAACATACCGGCTTTGACATAGAACCATTTGCCGTCATACTCTGCCAGACCGGTATACTGGATCTGTGCCTGGCCGTTCGCCAGATAGTACCAGTCACTTCCCTTCGGATCCTTTGCCAGACCGCTCACCTCTGTCATGATACGCCCGGCGCCGACAAAGAACAATCCTCCGTCGTAAGACACATATGCTGCCATGGTGGTATCCAGCCTTCCTTTGTTCACATAGAACCACTTACCATCATACTCTGCCAGACCGGTGTATTGGGTCTGTACCTGCCCCAGGGAGCAGTAGTACCAGTCTGCCGGATTGATGAGATCCTGCACCAGGCCGTTTGCCTTTGCATCCACCTTGCCCTTTACCAGGAAGAACTTACTTCCGTCCCAGTCAATAAAACCGTTCAGATCCGTTGCAACCTCTTTATTTCTGTAAGCGTAGTATGCACCGTCATTGCCCTGTTTCAGTTCGATATGGGAATATGCACTTTCCGTAGGAACCGGTGCCGCTGTCGGTGTTCCGGTCGGTGCTTCCGTCGGCGTTTCGGCCGGAGTCTCCGACGGTCCCTCACTCGGAACTCCCGAAGGTCCCTCACTCGGAGCTCCCGATGGCCCCTCACTCGGAGTTCCCGAAGGTCCCTCACTCGGAGTTCCCGAAGGTCCCTCACTCGGAGTTCCCGAAGGTCCCTCACTCGGAGTTCCCGATGGCCCCTCACTCGGAGTTCCCGATGGCCCCTCACTCGGAGTTCCCGATGGCCCCTCACTCGGAGTTCCCGAAGGTCCCTCACTTGGTGTTTCCGATGGTGTCTCACTCGGTGTTTCGGTCGAGGATGTCTTGGCACTTCCGTACAACTCTGCCAGACCGGCACAAGCCAGCGCAAAGCATCCGTTATAGTCCAGCGCCGGCTCCGTATACTGATAGGAAGAAGTGCTATCGGCATAGCCGTTCCCATCCGGTCCGCCGATCAGTGCCCCTTTCAATACATAAGTGGCTTCCCCTTCATTCGGATTGGCCGCACGATGATGGATATGGGAAGGATATTTCTCACCGAAACCGATCAGAAAACTGTATCCGTATTCATTATCCCCCAACAGATAATCCATCTGATACTTCGCTGCTTTTGCATCTGACGAATCCGCATTTCCTCCGGCCAGTACCAGCGCATCCATCTGGAAAGCGCAATTCGCCCGGGATACGCCCCATGCTCCGCCCAGAGTATTATAGCTGTTTTCACTGAGTCCGCCCTTGTTGTTCAGTTCAAAACGAAGCTCGTCGGCAAATGCCTTCTCTCCGGTTTTCTTGTACATCATCGCAGCATAGCCCTGCCATACCTTATCCCAGCAATACAGATGACAGTCATAGTACTGATTATCATATCCGCCGCCACCCGTAGGCTGATAAGACGGTCTTGCGCCTTCCCCCAGGATCCACAGCCAGCACTGTGCCAAAGCCAGTTCGTCCTGATACTGGTCAGCCGTCCCGTAAAAAGATCCGTTGCCTCTGCCTTCGTTTCCCGGATGCGCAGTCGCAAAGCTCACCAAAGCTTTCGCATATTTCACACACTCTGCAGCATAAGCGGCATCCGTATCCTTTATCACGTAGGCTGTCCCCGCCAAAGCTGCTGCCATCTCACAACACACCACCGAGTTATTGGTATCCGCATTCAGCCAGTAGGTCTTCCTCTCATACGCCTGCTTCTCCGGAGATGACCAGTTACTGTGATCCACATTTCCATCCGCCACCACATGACAGACAGCCACCACAGTACCGTTTCCGTCCAGATAGGTCGTTTTCATCAGATACTCCGCATTCCGCTTCAGGATTTTTACCAAATGATCGCGACAGCCCGCTTTTTCATAGGCCCCCGGAAACAGATAATCCGACATGGCGAGCGAAGATCCGGCAAATCCCATCGTCACATTAAACTTCACATGATCCCCGGCATCATGGTATCCGCCGCTCACATCGACCCGGCCATCCCCGTCAGGGTCGATCAGGGAGGTATACGATGCCGGAAAACCATCTGCCTGCGAGATCAGCGCGGTTCCGTCATACGTATGACAATTTCCTCTCCAACTTATTCCAAGTCCTCCCACATCACTGCCGCAGGCATTCTCATCAAAGAAATACAATGAGTCCGCCAGTGCCTGGCTGTAATCATACGATCCTGCTGCCTGTACCGGAAGAGATGCCGGAAATGTGGTTGCACACACTGCTGCCGACGCAATCCCTCCAATGATCCGTTTTAAAAATCTATTATTCATATCAAACTCCTCATAGATAGTCCTCCCTTATGATCCCTATCTTACCATGCCGTTCACTACCAGGAATGTCGCTCCGTCATACATAACAGAGCCGGAATAGTTCTCTGCCAGTTTACCTTTGATCACATAAAACCATGCGCCATCGTAATAAGCCAGGCCCGTATATTGTGTCTGAGCTTGCCCGTCCGCCAGATAATACCAGTCGCTTCCCTTCGGATCTTGCGCCAAACCACTCACTTCTTTCATAATACGGCCGGCACCCACATAGAACAAACCGCCGTCATAAGAAACGTAAGCAGACATCGTGGTATCCAGCTTTCCTCTATTAATATAGAACCATTCTCCGTCATATTCTGCCAATCCGGTATACTGTGTCTGGGCGCGGCCTTCCGCGCAATAATACCAGGTATCCGGATGTTCCTCATCCTGTACCAGACCATTGGCTGTAGTGTCCACCACACCATCCACAATCAGATACGTATCAAAACCGTGCTTTACAAATCCTCTCTTTTCCGACATCCACTTTCCATTTTCATAATACCTCGTTTCACCATCGACCTCTCGAAGGCTGGTCGCCTTGGTAAACCCATTATTATCCCCCTTTGATGTGTATGTGTAGGTCGCATAATAGCCTCTTGCATATGCCCGGATCTCCGTAGTGCCCGTACCGTGTTCCGTTACAGTAACAAAATCCTGATGTCCCAACGAAGCTTCTTTATAAACTTCCACCATCGCGACAGACGGATCAGAACTGCTCCATTGAATCTGGGTATCCGTATGATGCAGATATTCCCATTCCAGCAACAGTCCAAGATTCGTACGAAGGATCTTCATATTATCATAGGGATCTTCTCCCGCAGGCGGGATATGCCCATAGATGACACTTCCGTCCAGCTTACTGCGGGTTGTCTTTACATTCCAGTGGACCGTATTACCCTTCAACTGAGCCATATAGATATCGTCCCCTTTGATTGCCGTGACCATAGCAGTCGTCCCGATCATATCGCCCACCTGCAGATTGGATATATCGTAATGAGAATACATTGTCAGGTCTCCATACACTTCGTTTTCCAGTGTGGCAATGAATTGATCACAGATGCTGAATCCCATTGGATACGCAGAAAACCCGTCCGGAAGCTCAATATCCGCTTCTCCATATGCGAAATCATCCCGCAGACCTTCCAGTTCGTAATATTCCCTGCTTCCCAACGAATGATCCGAACGCGGTGCCGCATCTGCCGGACTATCCCACGTGGATCCTTCCGGATAGCGCTCTTTCCATTCATCCAATACTTCCTCCACCTCTTCATCCCCGGGAATGGGCACTTTGGCCGCATTCGCATAAAGCGTGAACGGCCGCATCGGTAAAACGCCTACCAATACTCCTGTTGCCAATGCAACACCAATCTGCTTTCTCCAATTTTTCTTTACCATTTTTTATTACCTCACCTTCTATTATCTTACCATACCGTTCACTACCCGGAATGTTGCCCCGTCATACGTAACAGAACCGGAATAGTTCTCTGCCAGTCTGCCTTTGATCACATAAAACCACCCGCCGTCATACTGCGCCAGACCGGTATACTGGATCTGCGCTTGGCCATTTGCCAGATAATACCAGTCACTGCCATTCGGATCCATCGCCAGGCCATTCACTTCGGTCATAATACGGCCGGCCCCGACAAAGAACAAACCGCCGTCATATTTCACATAGGCTGCCAGAGTGGTATTCAGCCTGCCTTTCTCTACATAGAACCATTCTCCGTCATACTGCGCCAGACCGGTATACTGCGTCTGTACCTGGCCGTTTGCCAAAAAATACCAGTCATCCAAATGATGCGGATCCTGCACCAGACCGTTTTGTGAGTTCGCCACGGATCCTTTATCCACCAGGAACAGTCCCTCCTTATAAGTAACGAATCCGCTGTAGGTACTGTCCGGCTGTCCCTTGGTCACATAGATGAATTTCCCATTATAAGCGACCAGACCAGTATAACTCACCGGTGCGACCTTTTCCACCTTTACATTCAGAACCATTTCGGCTTCTTTATAATTTGCGGTTTCTTTTGCAAAGATGCGGATCCTGGCACTGCCTTCACGGATGCCGTTCAAATTTCCGGAAGTATCTACCGTTACGACCGAGGTATCGGAAGAGGAATAACTCAGGCTTCCCTTTGCTCCGGCAACCTCCAGAGCACTCTTCTCGCCGACTGCCAGATTCCCTGCCGCCGCCGGAACGGTCAGCTCCTGCTCCGCTTTCCGGATCGCAAAACTTCCGGATACCGAGTTCGAATACAAGCCCATCCCTTCCGCTATCACTTCCGCAGTGCCCGCATTCATATTGTTCCGGTAGGACAAGGAATAATCCACGCCTTCTGTCAGTGTTTTTCCGTCCAGTTTCACAGAAGCCGAAGGCATTTTTTCCGATCCGTCATAAACATATTCTTCCTGCTCCACTACAACTGTCGCATCTTCGATACTCTGCGTGACACGCACATCAATGGATATGCTACTGCCGGCAGCGGATGCCGTAAGTGTTGTTTTCCCGGCCGCTTTCCCATACACTACGCCATCTTCCACCTTCGCTACCGAAGGATCCGCCGATGTCCAGTCGGCATCCAGTCCCACCTCAACTGACATATAACTAAACCTCGGATTGGATGCTTTCAGCACGGGACGAGGCAATTTCATGCTATCCCCGGCCTCCACTTCACATTCATCACCCACAGGCGAAGTCAGTGTTCCGGTATAATTCGACAGATTCAGTTTCAGGGGTACCTCTTTCTCCCCATCTTCTGCAGTTGTTTGGGTGCCCATATCGGAAAGCCGTGCAAATTCCTGTACCCAGCAACACACACCGTTATGTGTCGCAAAGCCGATCCCGACACAGTTAAAATCACTGCTCAGCATACTGCGGCGATGCCCCTGCCCTTCATAGGGATCATTTGTTTCGCACCATGCATCAAAAACAGAGGAAGCAGAATTGAACCCGATCGCGATATTCTCGCCCATATAGACGTTTTTGATCCCTGCTTCATTAAATGCTGTAAAGCACTCTCTGCCGTCCGGCCGGGTATGCCCATAATACGCTGCGATCTCTGCCGCACGCTGCATCGCCACTTTCTCCAGCGTATAATTGTACGAATACTCCTTCAGATCGTTGCATACGGTCTTCGTACTGTTATCTTCATTCCAATACCAGGCATCACCACCGGTTCGCAAACCGTTGATCATGGCAAGTGTGCTTCTCGCCTCCGACTGCCCGTACTTCACAGTGATCGCACCGTTCACGATATCGGCCGCATAGACCTGTTTCGATAACACACTGCTGAAGAACAACAGCAATGCAAGCAGAATCGAAAAAACATTCCATTTTTTCATAAGCAATACACTCCTGACCACAAAATTGTTAATTGCATTTTCATCTTAACATTATTTGTGCAAGTTTTCAAACTAAATGATGTAAAAAAACAGGCTGCCCGAGAATTTTTCCCAGGCAACCTTCGAAATCTTCGATTCGTTTTGGTCCAAATCGCTCAGTTTTTCTTTACGGTGATCGTTACCTTCTCGCCGTTGATGTTCATCTCTTCGCCGTTTTCGTACTTCTTACCGTATTCCACGGCATCTGCCAGCACCTTGGTCGCGATGGCATCCACGTTCTTCTTGACGATCTCGGCGATCTTATCGTTACCGTCCAGCGCTACGCTGATGCGGTCCATTACCTCAAAGCCGCTGCTCTTGCGCAGGTTCTGCAGCTTGGAGATCACTTCGTTCACGAAGCCCTCTTCGATCAGCTCTTCGGTCAGGTTGGTATCCATCACCACGGTCACGCCGCCGTCTGCCTCTGCTACGAAGCCTTCCTTCTGTGCCATCGTGATCAGCAGGTCTTCCTCTGCCAGAGCCACTTCGGTACCGTTCACGTCAAACTTGATAGCGCCTTCGCTCTTTAAGGTATCCATAGCGGCGTTGCCGTCCACATTTGCCAGGTACTCCTGGATGCCCTTGAGCTGCTTGCCGTACTTGGGTCCTACGGTCTTGAGCTGCGGCTTGAAGGTGTAGGAAGTGAACTCTCTGACATCATCGGTAAAGACGATCTCTTTGACGTTCAGCTCATCCTTAACAACCGCCTGGAATTCCTCGCTCATCTTTGCCACGTCCTCGCCGGCCTTGACATACATCTTACCGATCGGCTGACGGCTCTTGATATTTGCTGCATTTCTGGCTGCCAGACCGATGGTCTTTACCTTCAGTACCGCATCCATATCTGCTTCCAGCTGCTTGTCGATCATCTTCTCGTCTACGGTCGGATAATCGCACAGGTGGATGGATTCCTTTGCCTTCGGATCCAGACCAACCACCAGGTTCTGATAGATCTGCTCGGTCATAAACGGGATCATCGGCGCTGCTGCCTTGCTGATGGTCACCAGTGCGGTGTACAGCGTCATATAAGCATTGATCTTGTCCTGCTCCATGCCCTTTGCCCAGAAGCGCTCACGGCAGCGGCGCACATACCAGTTACTCATCTCATCGACAAAGTCGTCCAATGCTCTGGCTGCTTCCGGGATCTTGTAGTCGTTCAGATCGCTGTCTACTTCACCCACTACAGTATTCAGACGGGACAACAGCCACTTGTCGATCACCGGCAGCTTATCATATTCCAGAGTATATTTGGTCGCATCAAACTGGTCGATCTCGGCATACAGTACCCAGAATGCGTAGGTATTCCACAGGGTATCCATAAACTTGCGCTGTCCTTCGGTCACGGCACCGTCATGGAAGCGGTTCGGCAGCCAGGGTGCGGAGTTGATGTAGAAGTACCAGCGGATCGCGTCAGCACCGTGCTTTGCCAGTGCGTCAAACGGATCTACGGCGTTGCCCTTGGACTTGCTCATCTTCTGGCCGTTCTCATCCTGTACGTGTCCCAGTACGATAACGTTCTGATAGCACGGGCTATCAAAGAGCAGGGTCGACTCTGCCAGCAGGGAGTAGAACCATCCGCGGGTCTGGTCCACTGCCTCGGAAATGAACTGTGCCGGATACTGTGCTTCAAACAGTTCCTTGTTCTCAAACGGATAGTGATGCTGTGCGTACGGCATTGCGCCGGAGTCGAACCAGCAGTCGATCACTTCCGGTACACGGTGCATGGTCTTGCCGCACTTCGGGCAGGGGAAGGTCACTTCATCGATGTACGGACGATGCAGTTCCACCTTGGCCGCATTCGGATCTCCGGAGAGATCTGCCAGTTCCTGACGGGATCCTACGGAATGCAGCTCACCGCATTCGCATTCCCAGATGTTGAGCGGGGTCCCCCAGTAACGGTTACGGGAGATTGCCCAATCCTGCAGGTTCTCCAGCCAGTCACCGAAACGTCCCTTACCGATGGTCTCCGGGATCCAGTTGATCTGGTTGTTGTTGCGGATCATGTTTTCCTTCACCGCGGTCATCTTGAT
>JAFWRC010000067.1 GCA_017508825.1 Lachnospiraceae bacterium | reverse complement strand
GAATCGTGGGAGCCAGAACCTATTATGTGATCTTTTCCTGGGATTATTATAAGGATGATCTGCTGAGTATACTGAATATCAGGCAGGGGGGACTGGCCATCTATGGCGGTGTGCTGGTCGGAAGCCTGACGATGATCATCTACGCGAAGATAAAGAAGAAGAATCTCCTGCACATGCTGGATCTGGCGATGTACGGTGCGTTGGTCGGCCTGATCCTGGGCAGATGGGGAAATTTCTGTAACCGCGAAGTGTTTGGCGGATATTCGGATGGCCTCCTGGCAATGCGGCTTCCGATCGAGGCGGTGCGACAGAGGGATATCACACCGGATCTGGCGGCCCATATCGTGGAAGGGACCAATTATATCCAGGTGCATCCGACGTATCTGTATGAGAGTCTCAGCAATCTGGTACTGCTTTGCCTGATGCTGATCTTTCATAAGAAAAAGGCGTTTGACGGGGAATGCGTATGCTGGTTCTTCGGCGGCTATGGCCTGATCCGCTTCATCATCGAAGGGATCCGGACGGACCGTCTGCTGATCCCGGGAACGAACCTGGCGGTATCGCAGTGCTTGAGTCTGGTATTCTTTATCGTTTCGGCAGTCGTGATCGTGGTGATGCGGACCCGGAAGATGAGAGAGCGCGCGGAAAAGGTATCTGCGGAGGCAGCCGGGAAGACCGAGGAGCCGGCATCCGAAAAGGAAGAATGAATTGGGGCTGTAAAAAGATGCAGACCTATATCTAGTGACTTATAATATACGCTATACAATATCTTGAAAAGTGCTATAAAATAAGGCTTTCGGGCCTTATTTTTTTGTGCAAATTTAAAAAAAACTATTGAAACAGACCACAAAAAGGTATAATATTTCAGATGTGGGGCAAAAAGTGGCAGAGGATGTCAAATACAACCCAGAAAGTGGCAAATTCCTATGAAGTGTATGGGCACTGTAAACCATACAATCGATGCGAAAGGTCGTACCACAGTGCCGGTGAAATTCAGAGAGGCACTGGGGGAAGGTTTTGTTGTCACAAAAGGTTTGGATAAATGCCTGTGGATGCTGGATGCACAGCGCTGGGAAGAGATCGAGACTGCCCTTTCACAATTACCAATGACATTACCGGCGGCCAGACAGATGCAGAGTTTTCTCATCGGATCGGCCTGCGAGGGAGAGATGGATAAGCAGGGACGACTGCTTTTACCGGAGAATTTAAGAGAATACGCAGGACTGGGCAAGGATGTGGTGTTCTCGGCAGTCGGCTCCAGAATAGAGATCTGGGATAAGGCACGCTTCAAGGCACGTGATGAAGAGATGGATATCACGGAAGCAGCTTTGGCACTGGAAGAAAAGGGATTTAGATTGTAATGGAGTTCCGGCATATACCGATCATGTTAAATGAAGTGCTCGAAGGTCTTGCAATCAAGGCAGACGGCATCTATATGGACGGCACGCTGGGCGGAGCCGGACACAGCAGTGAGATCGCTGCAAGACTTGGAGAGAACGGCAGGCTGTACGGATTTGATCAGGATGAAGAAGCACTGGCAGCAGCCGGGAAACGGCTGGAAGTCTTCGGAGACAGAGTGGAACGGATCCATGCAAACTACGAAAATGCGGTAGGGATCCTGAAAGAGCGGGGAGTCAGCGGACTGGACGGGATCCTGCTTGATATCGGGGTTTCCTCCTATCAGCTGGACAATGCAGAGCGGGGCTTCTCCTATATGCAGGACGCGCCGCTGGATATGCGGATGGACCGGTCGCAGAGCCTTACGGCAGAAGAGATCGTAAACCGCTGGAGTGAAGATGAGATCACTAAGATCCTGAAGGAATACGGCGAAGAGAAGTTCGCCAGGAACATTGCAAAGAGTATCGTTCGCGAACGACAGAAAGCACCGATCGAAACGACTTTCGCGTTAAACGAGATCATAAAGAATGCGATACCGGCAAAAATGCGGGCGGACGGACATCCTTCCAAACGCAGTTTTCAGGCGATCCGGATCGCGTGCAACCGGGAACTGGATGTGCTGGAACGTTCCCTGAGTGATATGATCGATTTCTTAAATCCCGGAGGACGGATCGCGGTGATCACCTTTCATTCGCTGGAGGACCGGATCGTAAAGAATGCGTTTCGGAATGCGGAACATCCCTGCACCTGCCCCCCGAGTTTTCCGGTATGTGTATGCGGAAAAACATCCAAAGGGCGCTGCGTAAACCACAAACCGATCGTGCCGGGCGAAGAGGAACTGGAACAGAACAGCCGGTCAAAACCGGCAAAACTGAGGATCTTCGAAAAAACAGGCTTAGAGTAAATACAGATCAGCCCGAAGCACTTGCTGCTGAGGGCGTACGAAAGAGCAAAGGCAGCGATGGCAGACTGCCGTTTGCGAAGCAAACTTTCATTTGCAGGCTGCCGTAACCGTTCAGAACCTGTAAGGGGCTGAACAGTTACTACATAAAATAAGAAAATCCGTTGCGTAACAGGCAACAAAAAGTTATAATACGAGGGGTAAAAAAGATGGCAAGAGAAGCATATGTACACGGAAATACCGCGAGAAAGCAGGCAGTACGCAGACAGGCGGATATTCATCCGATCCGGGAAGAGCGCCGGCGTGCAAACAATTCGGTTCACTATGCGGGATCCAGTGTGTTTATGCTTATCGCTTCTTTTGCATTAATGCTCGGCATTGTATTTTATTTCATCAGCCTGCAGACTTCTGTGACAAACAAAAGAGAACAGTATTCGGAGATGCAGTCGCAGTATGAAGCGCTGAAGCGTTCCAACGATCTGTATGAAGAACGCATCTTAAGCAAGGTTGATATGGAAGAGATTGCCAGAGTGGCAAGAGAAGAGCTGGGTATGCATCTGGCAGGCGAAGGCCAGATCATCCGGTACTCCGGCCAGCTTGATGATTATGTGACACAGTTTACGGATATTCCGACAGAGTAAGGGAGAAAGAAAAACTTTCCCCGGTCGGGGTTTCCGGTTAGGGGAATATCGTGGCTGACAAGAGAACTACAAATACACGCAGAAATTCGAAACGGCAGAGAATTTCGCCGGATTTGCAACTACAACAGAACATCATGAAAAAAGCAGTATTTGTGTCCGCGGGCGTACTGCTTCTTTTTGTATTCCTGGTGTTTCGCGTGATCACGATCATGCGTGATAACGGTGAGCAGTATAAAAAGCAGGTTTTGTCACAGCAGCAGTACGATTCGGTGATCATACCGTACCAGCGTGGAGCGATCCTTGACCGGAACGGCACGATGCTGGCGTACTCGGAACGTGTATACAATGTGATCATAGACTGCCACGTGCTGACCAACGACAACAGCGATGGCAAGAGCACGGAACCGACGATCAACGCCGTGGCAAAGTGTCTGGGATACAATGCTTCGGATCTGCGGCTTTACATTCAGGACAATCCGGAAGCGCGTTATCATATTCTGCTGAAGAACGTTTCCTATGAGAGTATGGAAAACTATCAGAATTATGTGGCAGAGTATAATGCGGATATCAGCGAGCAGAACAAGACGCTGGAAGAAAAACTGCCGAAGATCAATGATAAGGCAATCTGGTTTGAAGACCAGTTCCGCCGTACTTATCCGGGCGGCACGCTGGGCTGCCATATGATCGGCTTTACCACCAAGGACGGACAGGGACAGTACGGTCTGGAGGAGTATTATAACGACGAACTGAGCGGACGTAACGGAAGAGAGTACGGTTATCTGACAGCGGAGAATGCGCTGGAGCGTACCGTGATCCCGGCGGAGAACGGACATACGCTGGTAACTTCCATTGATTCCTATATACAGCGGGT
>JAFWRC010000066.1 GCA_017508825.1 Lachnospiraceae bacterium | reverse complement strand
GGAAGGACTTACCGATCTGGCCGATACCGAACGGGATCTTCTTACGTGAGGTACGTGCTACGTTCTTAAAGTTTACGAAAATACCCTGTGCTGTTTCCGGACGAAGATATACCGTTGCGGATGCATCCTCGGTAACACCCTGGAAGGTCTTGAACATCAGGTTGAACTGACGGATATCGGTAAAGTTGTGTTTACCGCAGGATGGACAGGGAATGCTCTTTTCCTTGATGAAGTTCATCATCTTCTCGCCGTTCCAGCCGTCAACACTGCTCTCCAGAGTCACATTATTCTCATGTGCCCAGTCTTCGATCACTTTGTCGGCACGGAAACGCTCATGGCACTCCTTGCAGTCCATCAGCGGATCGGAAAAGCTGCCGAGATGTCCGGAAGCTACCCATGTTTGGGGATTCATCAGGATCGCGCAGTCCACGCCGACATTGTACGGATTCTCCTGCACAAATTTCTGCCACCATGCCTTCTTAACATTATTCTTCAACTCTACACCGAGATTTCCGTAATCCCAGGTATTTGCCAGGCCTCCGTAGATCTCGGATCCCGGATAGATAAATCCGCGTCCTTTGCAGAGATTTTTGATCTTGTCCAGTGTTTTTTCCATGTCTGTTACTCCTTATTAATAAATAATAAAATAGATTCCTTCCTGAGCGGATTCCGCGGTTTTCGCTCCGGTGAGTTTCATCCCCTGTGTATAATAGCGGATGTTCCCGGGCGCTTCGACGCTGTGATCCCCTTCAAATACGATGATCTTCTGATCCGCCATATTCATCAGATCGTTTTTTCCGATCGTATATTCTTTTTTACCTGCCTTTGACAACGCCTGGTTAAAATCGAAGCGCTCATCGTATGCGCCCTGGACATTTCCGACATAAACCCTGTCCAGCATATAGTTGTTATAATCTTCCCAGTTATGAAAATGCAGCGTAAGGGATACCTGCTGTCCTGACTGGCTGTGTGCTTTCAGTGAGATCGCATCTGCGCCATGTTCGCTGTTGTACTTTACAAGTTCTTCTTCCACCATGGCGACAAGCTCGTTCTCATTATAATAGGCCTGATCAAATGTACGCATCATTGTGGCATCCAGACTCTGATCCGTATGTACCACGATACTGTTCTTGCCGGCCGTTGCTTCGTCATATTCGGCGCAGCCTGCCAATACCAGCATCATGCATAGCATCATGCCGAACACAATACTTTTTCTCCGCGAAAGTATCATTTCCTGTCTTCTTTCCGGTGCTTAACGCACTTACTTCAATTCTTTCCTGTTTATACAATTTATTATTCTAGCATATCTACCTATTTTTTCAATAAAAACTTGTGCAAAAAAACAACGAAAAGAATTCCGAAAACTCACAATACTTTCAGCATTTCTTCACTTTTGAAACTGTGTCCGTTCAGTGTCTGTTTCTGTTCTTTTTCCGCAATCTCCGTCAGTTCCCGGATCACTTCTTCCCGTACCGCAAAAGAAAATACCTTTTCCGGCGGCGTGGCAAGCAGATAATCCAATACATAGCAGGTCGTATCCAGATAGCCATCCCGATAACGGTCTCTGTGAAAGATTCCCTGAAGCATAATGGTCTTCAGATCAAAGACCGCGCGCACCAGAAGCTTGTCATAGGACGGATGAATGATGGCACGGCACGACTGGTAAAGCAGCGCGAGCATCTCACGCTCATCATTATTTTCTCTGGTGAAGTATTCCATCACTTCAAGGAAATACATTCCGTAGAGCACCGCATTAAAATCATCCCGCAGTTCCGTAAAGAAATTCTTGACATTCACATCCATCAGGGAATAGGCATTCCGTCCCGGAAATAATTTGAAATCGCCGAATACGAACAGGTCCGTCGGCGCCATCAGCCGGTTCGTCTGGCGCCGCGCGCCTTTTGCGAATGCCGTGATCTTGCCGCATTCTTTCGTCAGGATGATGACACGTTTGTCATAGTCGTTCGCCGGAGCAATTCGCAGTATCATCCCGTCGGTATGCAATACTTCCTGCATCGCGGATCAGTCCTCTTCTTTCCGGTAGCCGAAATTGGCGATCAACGAATCACTGTCGCGCCAGTTGTCTTTTACTTTGACCCAGAGCTGCAGATTTACGGCGCACTCCAGCATACGCTCCATTTCCGGACGAGCCTGGGAGCCAATCTGCTTGAGCATACTGCCGCCCTTTCCGATGATGATCCCTTTATGGGAAGCACGCTCGCAGACGATCGTTGCATCGATATCATAAATGCCGCCTTTTGCATTCTTACGGTATTCCATACGGTCGATCAGAACGGCAACACCATGGGGGATCTCTTTATCCAGAAGACGCAGCGCTTTTTCTCTTACCAGTTCGGCACAGATTGCGCGCATCGGCTGGTCGGTCACCTCATCCTCATCAAAATAATAAGGACCTTCCGGCAGATAGTTGTAAATGGTATTAAGCAGATCATCCGTATTGTCGCCTTTGAGAGCCGACAGAGGTATGATCTCGGCAAAATCGCACAATGCCTTATAGGTATCGATCACCGTCAGGATCTCCGGTTTTGCCACAGTGTCCACTTTATTGATGACCAGAAAAACAGGATTTTTCAGCAGTTTTAACTGTTTTGCGATCTCCATATCTCCCGTCGGTATATTGGATTTCGGTTCCACCAGCCAGAGTACCACATCTGCATCCTTTAATGACTTTTTTGCTACGGAGAGCATATAGTCCCCCAGACGGTTTTTGGCTTTATGGATACCGGGCGTATCCACAAATACGATCTGTCCGCGCTCATCGGTATAGACCGTCTGGATACGGTTACGCGTCGTCTGTGGTCTCGGAGAGGTGATCGCCACTTTCTGTCCGATCAGCCGGGTCATCAGTGTGGATTTGCCCACATTTGGCCGTCCGATCAATGCGGCAAATCCGGATTTTTTATCATTTTGGTCCATGTTTTCGTTTGTTTCCTTTTCCTTATCTTATGAAAACAGCGGTTTTACTTCTGCAAACTGCTCTTTTGCTGCCTTTATTTTATCTTCATTGCCGACCACGCAGACATTCTCGTCCGACATAAAGGCATCAATATAAGCGGCCAGAGCGCGGATGTCTTCCGCTTTTGCATTCAGCACCTCTTCTCTTGCTTTCTGCAGCATCTCATAGGTCGTGCCTTCCAGATATGCCGTGCGGGAACGGATGCCGCGGATCCTCGGTGTCAGCGGGATATCCAGGTTGCTCATAGTACCGATGATATATTTGGTCATCTCTTTTTCATCCGCTTCAAAGGAACGGATATAGTCTGCCGCTTTGGCGAAGATATCCAGCGTATTCTCCAGATTTGGATCACGATAGGATACGAAATAAGCATCCCCGTAAGGCTGGAAGCTGCTCATGCATCCGTATGCGCCACCCTTGACACGAACTTCTGTCCACAGATACTGGTATCCGAGGATCGTTTTCAGAACGTTCAGAGCGCCGTTATACTCCAATCCGTGCTTTACATAGTTTCCGGCGCGGCAGACATACTGCACCTGCGCGGAATTGGTAAATGCTTCATTCTTTTGGCTGAACGCAAGGCTTCCGCGTTCTTCCTTCAGAGGTTCGCCGGAAAATCCTTCCAGGATCGGCGCAATATGACCGCGCAGCGCATCCAGTTCCGCTCTCGTGCCGATCACATCCAGCATAAGCCGGTCTTTGCGGAAGATCCATTCAGCGACTTCCTCCAGGCGCGCCGCCACTTCATCCTTCTTCTCGTCATAGTGTTCTTCCAGGTCTGCTAAAAAGTAATAGAACTGCATTCCGGTGATCACTTCCTTGGCCTGGTCAAATTCCGAGGTGTAGGACAGCGCATGGGAAGCGGCAACCGTATGACCGGCCGACATCATAAAGCCCTGCATACGGGAACGGCCTTCCATGACGATCTCGCGCAGACGTTTGGTATCCGTGATCTTTGAAGTATGCAGGATCTCACGGATCAGTTCCAGTCCTTTGACTGCCTGGGACTGCAGCGCGCTCAAAATATTTCATCTTTTTTCATAAATGGGCCTTGGTTTAATTTTATTGCACTATATAATAAATTATATAAAAGATTATTTTTTAAATCTTGAGCTTGATGCCTTAATTTAAAATTAGTATTACTATTTACTTTAATATAATATTCATCTGGCTTAGGGTCATTACATTTATCATATAAGACATAAACCCATATCAAATAATATCCTTTTTTAAATTCTCTACATAATTCTGGATTATTACTACTATCAAAACACCCTTCAAAATCTCTAAAAGTTTTACTTTCAGGATCATATTTAGAATAGCAAATACATGCAGGATTCATTCTTTCATATCCAGTAAAATCTTGTTCAAAATTTGTTGTTTCCATATCTAATATTTTAGAACGTAAAATTAAAGACATTGAAACATTTGATTTAAACGGAACATATAAATTAAATATTTGTGGTGTATTCATAATATTATCATCTTTGTCTGAATTAGTTACTAGAATTAATTTTTCATTAGTATTAAAATTTGGATAAATTATTTGAATTTGTG
>JAFWRC010000065.1 GCA_017508825.1 Lachnospiraceae bacterium | reverse complement strand
TTCCGCGAACGGAACCCTTGTACTGAAGTATATAACATTTATTCAGATGTTCACAGATCAGGTCAGGATCACATCCGAGATCTTCACGCACCCGATCTCTTCTGTCTCCGCCCCCTGCCACCGGCCGGCCATCCCCACCTTAACATGAAAAAAACCGTATTTTGCACCTACCCAGCGCCCCGCAGATCCCGGCACCTCAATATGCACCAGCTCCCGTCCGCTGCGGTCCTGCATCGTGATCCGTACTTTTTCCTCCGGATGGAGCACCTTGCTCTCCTCACCTTCCTTATATTCCGGCTTGAAAGACATTGCCGCCACGTTATTGGTCGGGATCACCTCGAGGGTAAACCGCAGCTTCTGCGCGATATCCTTCGTGATCTGTATATACTCCCGCTTTTCATCCGCATAGACCATCCCCGCATCAAAAGTCTGCTGCCCGGTGATCTTGCAGATGCGGCAGCTCTCTTCTGTCTTTTCGACAGCGATTCCGCCAAAATCGATGCCCATGGACATCATCCCTGCCATTGTCCCGTCTGCCATTTCCGACAAGTCCATATCCGCCTGCACCTTAAATGCCGGTGCCTCCCATTTATGCAAAAGCAGGTTGGGATAATCCGACAACGGACGCTTTTCGGACACCTGCACCGCCGTCAGATAGATGCCACCATCCTCCGCCGGCTGCATCCACGTTGCGGACGGATTGGCATTCCACTGCCATCCGGGCACCAGCCTGCCGGTGATCCCCGTAAAAGGCAGATTTCTCTGCGTCTCTCGTTCTTCATTATTCTCTGTTTTGACAGGTTTTTCCCAGTCCGTCACCGGCTCTCCGGCAAAAGCGCTCATCACGCCGGGCTGGCCTATGATCGGCCAGAGATCTGCCGTCCACTGCATCGGCTGCAGATGTACGATACGTCCCGCCGCAAAGACATCCTGAAAATGCACAAACCACTCCGTACCCTGGAACGTATCTACCCACGCCCCCTGGTGCGGGCCGTTGACGCCGGTAGTTCCCTGCCTCATCACCGTCCGGACTTCATAAGGACCATAAATCTCCTTGCTGCGCAACACGATCTGCCAGCCGGTCTTGACGCCTCCGGCCGGTGCAAAGATATAGTAATAACCGTATTTTTTGTACAGTTTCGGACCTTCCGTAGTCACATTCCCGTCCGCTGTGCCGTCATAGATCTGCACCGGATCGGAGATCAGCTTCTTCCCGTCCGGACTCATTTCCGACATATACAGCACGCTCTTATAGCCGATGCGGGATTTGGCCACGGCATTCACCAGATACGCTTTGCCGTCCTCATCCCAGAACGGACAGGGATCGATAAAACCGGCTCCATCATAGACTTTCACCGGATCGCTCCATCTGCCGCCGGGCGTATGCGCCATGATCATATAGATGCCCTCGTCCGGCATCGAAAAATAAATATAGTAGATACCATCGTGAAAACGAAGCGACGGCGCCCACACACCACAGCCATGCATGGGATCGCGATAACGGAATTCCGGGAGTTTCTGCAGCGCATAACCAATATGTTCCCAGTTCACCAGATCCCTGGAATGCAGGATCGGCAGACCGGGCACATTGTTAAAAGATGACGCTGTCATATAGAAATCACTGCCCACCCGGATCACATCCGGATCGGAATAATCGGTATAAAGGATCGGATTTTTGTAACGGCCGTTGCCGAGATCCGCTTTCCAAATCATACAGTTTCCCCCTGAAAAACTACTCGTTGTGCATACTTCAAGTACCATGATATACTAGGATTGGTATGAATTCAAGCGTAACTATTCCGAACCTGAATACGGAGGCGTTTTATGAGCTACTTTAATGCAACTGCTTTCCCTTTTCCCATGCACAGCATCACCATTATGCAAAAAGACCGGATCCTGCAGGATAAAACCTTCGGTATGTTCCGTAAAAATACACCGCATCGGATGTTTTCCGTCACGAAGGTCTTTACCGCCCTGGCCATCGGCGCATTGATCTCGGAAAACCGTCTTTCCCTTGCGGATCCCGTGATCCGGTACTTTCCGGAATATACACCGGCAGAGCCGCATCCGTATCTGGCAGCGATGACAATCAAGGATATGCTGGAGATGCGCACCTGCCATGCGTCTACCACATACAAGGTCAATATGCGATCCAACTGGGTGGAATCCTTCTTTACGACACCGCCGGATCACCGTCCCGGTATGATCTTTAAATACGATACTTCCTCCGCACATACTCTGGCGGCACTGGTCAAAAAAATCAGCGGAAAGGGAATCCTGGATTATTTAAGAGAAGTGTATCTCGACGCCATCGGTTTTTCCGGGGAAGCCTATGTTCTTAAGGACCCATTCGGCAGCGAGATCGGCGGATCCGGCCTGGTCTGCACCACGGAAGATCTGATGAAAGTGGCTCGCCTGCTTCTGGCGCTCTATAACGATACTCTGGACCGAGACTTTCCGGATATCTGTGGCTGTGCGGACAGCATTTATGATAAAACCTTCTGGAAACGTTACGCAGAGTTTGTCAAAGATGCCATGTCCTATCATACCTCCAACCTGCATGATGGTAAAACACTCGACGAAAAGATGGGCTACGGCTACCAGTTCTGGATGGTACGGGACGGCGGTATCATGATGTATGGTATGGGCGGACAGTATGTGGTGATCTACCCGAAGCAGGAACTGATCTTTGTGACCACCGCGGATACGCAGATGATCGGCGGCGGTACGCAGTACATTCTGGATGAGATCCGCAGAGTGGCTCTGACGCTGGGCGTGGAGGCCGATCCGGTGCCGGTAAATCCGGGCGCCACACTGCCGCAACAGACCGCCGGCGCTGCCCCTGCAGCAAACACCGCACTCTTCGGCAAATGGGAATTACAGCCCAACAAATCCGGTTTTACCTCGCTGGAAGTAAACGATCATGAACTGGTCCTGACCACCGAAGCGCACCGCTTTGTCTTCCCGTACGGACTGGATGCACCGGCAAAGACCAGGGATCCGAAATACCAGCAGACGATCTACACCCAGGGCTTCCCGCAGAAGGACGGCAGCTTATATCTGTACGCGCAGATCCTGGACGAATATGTGGGCAATATGCACTTTGTCCTGAATGTAAAGGACGGCAAACCTACCTTGTATATCCGGAAGATCGAAGAAACCTGCTTCGGTGAGTTTAACGGATTTTTTGAAGGGGTATAAATAATGTTCCAAATATAAGTAATTTGATTATTTCAAGGGATTGGAGGGTTACGAAATGAACGAGAAAAAAGGCAGGCAGAAAAGTATCAAGACAAAGCTTATCCTGGCGATGTTGCTGGTGTGTGCGATCCCGCTGGCGATCGCCATCGCCGTCAGTTATATGAACGCCAACAGCACGGCCCAGGAAAGCGCGGAAGCACTCAACAGCAAGCAGCTGGATATTGTAGAGAGTGAATTTACCGGGCTGCTGAATCGCAATATCAGCGCGATCCAGGCAGTGGCGGCCACTCCGTCCATGCGGGAATATCTCTCGTCACCGGCACCGGTACAGGCATCAAAATTTCAGGAGATGACGAAATTCCTGCAGATGATCGACGCGGATCTGGGGGATGACAATCCCACTGCGCTGATCGATCCAAGAGGCCAGATGATGGTGCGTTCCGTGGGACCTTTGGAAAATGTGTCTACCACGGATTACTATCTGGAAGCAATGACCGGCAATAACTATATCTCGGATGTAACCATCAACAAAGACACCGGCGGACTCATCATCGTACCGGCGGTACCGATCAAGGCCGATGACGGCAGCACGATCCTGGGCGTGATCACCCGTCTGTATGATATCGGTTATCTCCATGCATTTCTCGCAGAAGAAGCCGGTGCTGACAGCCATATCCTGATCTGCGGAAGAGACGGTGCCGTACTGGCAGATTCGCAGCGCGAGATCCTGGCGGAAGATGAGCCGGACGATCGCAGCGGCGCGGAATACTTTACCCGCGCGCAATCAGAAGAAAGCGGTACCTATGTCGGAACCGAGGGCGGAAAGAAAATGATCGTATCCTTCCGTCGCATTGAACTGACCGGCTGGGTGATCGTAATGGAGCGTGATTACAACGCAACCATGGCATCCGCCAAAAGCACCTCTCTGATCATCGTGGCAATGGGTGTAGTGATGCTTGCCATCGCCAGCATCGTTGCACTGCGGATGGCAACTTCCTTTACCAAACCGGTCGCAGTATTAAACGAAACTCTGGACAAACTGGCCAACGGCGAATTCCGGAAGGTGCGCGGCTATACCGGTCGCAAGGATGAATTCGGCAGGATGATCGCTTCCGCCAATTCGCTGATCGAGAAACTCGGCGACATCGTGGAAGAGATCAAAAATTCCGCCGGCAAGGTGACCCTTTCTTCGGAGGAACTGGCAGATTCTGCCGGACAGATGGCCATCACTTCGGAAGATGTGGCAAAGGCCATCCAGGAGATCGTGACCGGCGCCGGTCAGCAGGCAGACGAGATCCAGCACGCCAGTGAAAATACCGGGCGCATCAGCGATAACATCCGGAATGTCACGGAAAGCGCGGAAAACCTGGCAGCCATGGCCGGCGGTATGAACGCCAACAGCACAGAGACTGCCGATCAGATGAAGAAACTGGATGCTACCTCTCAGGAAATGAGTGTAGCCATCGATGGCATCTCCGAAAAGATCCGTTCCACCAGCGATGCTGTAGAGAGGATCAGTAAAAAGGTCACCTCCATCAACTCCATCGCCTCCCAGACCAACCTGCTGGCACTGAATGCTTCGATCGAGGCAGCCAGAGCAGGTGAGGCCGGCAGAGGCTTTGCCGTAGTCGCGGAAGAGATCGGGCATCTGGCAGATGACTCTTCCCATATGGCAACTGAGATCCGCAAGGAAATGGAACTGCTGCTGGAGGAATCGCAGAAAGCTGTTCGTCAGGCCGATGAAGTGCACAAGGCTACGGAAATGCAAAGAGAAGTACTGTCCGAGGCACTGCAGAGTATCGAAACGCTGATCACAGATATCAACCGGACAGTAGCCGGTATCGATACCATCCGTCAGGCCGCAGAGGATTGTGATGCTTCCAAAGATGTGGTGGTGGATGCGATGAGTTCTCTCTCGGCGATCTCGGAAGAAAATGCGGCAGCCACGGAAGAAACCTCAGCCTCTATGGAAGAGATGAGCGCTACCGTAAGCACACTGCATGGCACAGCAGAAGAACTGAAGAATGTAGCGGAACAATTGCTTGTAGAAATGCAGTTCTTTAAATAAATATCGTACCTTTATTTTTAAAAAGCCTTTGGGATCCGATATCCCAAAGGCTTTTCTTTTGTATTACGGGCTTTTGCGAAGACGAAGAAACGAAAAGCGATCCGTGAATCTCTCCGGCATGACATCCTGAAACAGTATCTCCCGCCAGCTCTTACAGAAGATGTAATAACCGATCATACAAAGCAGTCCGAAACTGAAGGAGATCGGAAAGCAGAGCATCACCCAGGTACCATCATAAAAACGGTTGATCAGAGAGGCTACCGGAATGCGTACTGCCCACAGCATCAGGACATTCACGATGGTGGTGTACCGCACTCTGCCCGTACCGTTCACGAGACAGATCATCACATTAAAGATCGCGTAGATCCACTGGGAGAAAAGCATCACCACAACATAACGATTGGCATACATCAGCACCATTTCGTCTTTATTGAAGATCCGCAGGATGGGTGTGCGGAATCCGATCAGCATCATCGCAAATGCAAAGGTGATAAGGCCGTTGGCCAGAGGAATGCGGATATGGCCGTCCCGCAGGCGGTCATACCGCTGCGCACCGTAGTTCTGTCCGGAAAACGTCGTTGCTGCTGCCGAAAGCGCCTGTACCGCGATCCCCGCCACACCGGTAATGCGTCCGGCCACGGAAGCCCCCGCCATAAAGACAGACCCCTGCGCATTCACCAGCGTCTGCAGCGCCATGTGTCCGAAGGAATACAGCGAGTTATTCAAGCCAATCGGCAGACCGATGCCGATGATACGACGCAGTTCCTCCTTATGCAGTTTCTGCGGAAGCAATGTAAATCCGAGCTCCGGGAATTTTTTTCTGATATAAGCTACGCTCACAAACCATGACAGATACATCGCAATGCCGGTTGCCAGCGCCGCTCCGCTCACATCCATCCCGATGCCTGCTACAAACGTCAGGTCGAGAATGATATTGGCTGCACAGGACACCACCAGAAACCACAGGGATGCACGGCTGTCACCAAGCCCGCGCAGTATGCCGGCATTCATATTGTAACCGATGTTGCCCAGCGCCCCGCAAAAGACCAGGCGTGTATAGATCTGTGCCGCTTCTCTCGTATCAGCCGGGACTCCCATAAAATCCAGTATCGCCGGTGTCAGGATCCACCCGAGGATCCCCACGGGAATGCCGCAGAGATATACAAAACTACCGGCTGTAGCAATGCAGTTTTTTACCTGCTCCGATTGCTTCGCGCCGATATACTGCGAGATCAGAATGGAAACGCCGGTACCGATCCCCAGAAAAATACACAGCAATACTTCCACCGGCTGCGCACTCGTACCCACAGCCGCCAGGGAAGTGTGTCCGCAATAATTACCGATCACCAGCGTATCCACAGTTGTATAAAGCTGCTGCAGGATATTACCGATCACGATCGGGATCGCAAAAAGGAAAATATTCCTCATGATCGGTCCCTGTGTCATATCGATCTTATACTTTTTTCTGTCTGCTCCCGCATCCATTCACCTGTTCTCCCGTAATCCTCTATTCTCTGCAGCTGCGAAAAACCGCTTTGCCCTTTTCTTATCAAAGCATTCCCGCATCCGCGATCGCCTTGTAATATACCGAAAGCGGCACACAGCTCTGTGCAAACGATTTGGTGGGGCCTCCGTTTACGATCACGGCATCCTCCACGATCCGCTTATCCCCCAGTGCAGCGCCGGAAACATCACGGATATTGCTCCAGAATGTCGTCCTGCCGGCCTCTAAATATTTTGTATCCCCGGTCAGCTCATATCCCACCGTCATGGCTTCCAGAAGGAGCGTATTATTTCCCAGACGGTTTAAACTCGGCAGTTCTTTGTAATAGAACAGACCGTTTGCCATCAGACAGTTCTCCAGCAGGTCATCCACAGCTCCCATGATCAGGTCTTTGAGTTCCTCTGACGGGAATACACGATAATACCGCATCAGGCTGCCTACCGCCACAGAGATCATAAACCCCGTACGGATCAGGGTATTGTCTGTATACGGCGCGATCCATTCTCCGTACCCCTCCGTCCATTCCTTAAAATGTCCGACGATCCACTCACCTTTTTCCACCCATTTCGGATCGTTGGTCTCGATATAAAGGGCGGTCAAAGTACGCAGTGCCCAGCCGGTCTCTCTGGCATTGCTCTCACCGCTGACCTGATACATCGGTGTCTCCAGCAGGCGGCGTACATTTTCGCCGATTCCCAGCGCCGTTTCCAGCGCACGCTCATCTCCGGTGAAATGATAATAATCCAGCAGGCCTTCCACCCATTCGTGGGAGCAGACCATACATCCGTCCACGCAATGACCGGCCGTGTGTTCCCACTGTCCGCCCAAAAGCAGCGGATCCTTACTGTAGTGGCATACATCCACATCCATCCAGTGACTGCCGGCTGCGATCATATAATCCAGAAAACGCCGCTCGCCGGTACGCGCATAGAGCAATGCACATGCGTGCGGGTAATCATACTCGTTATTGGTCCAGACCAGCCGGCCTTTCCCGCGCCCCTGTCTGGTATAGTTCATATCCGGCGCATCACCGAAATTGAGCATGCCATAGCTCCGGCCATGAGCATCTGCCTTGGAGATCAGGCCGATCTCCACTTCAGCATGGATCTGCTCCCGATCCACAAAGATATCCGGCATCACACCGGCCGCCTTGAAGACTTCCGGATCGATCCATGCCTTGTCCGGCATCTGGTAGATCAGACTGCGGTTGTCGATCTCCGTCAGGCTCTCCTGCGCCTCATGGAAATGCAGAAGGAAGCGCTGCTCCCGGCTCATACCGGACTGCATCTCCACACGGTCCACATCTTCCGGCACCAGCATCACATAAATACCGTCCCTGTCTGCCTTTACCGCCTTGGGGTAGTTCTGCTGCGCCTGAAAGATCGTTGCGCAGACGCCGCCTGCCTCATCGGTATAGTCCGTAAAGAACGTTCCGTAAAAAACCTCCGCAAAATGCTCATTTGCTTCGCCCGCCAGATGCTTTGCGTCCACCACACGCTCTACTGCGATCCCGTCTCCGATACGGAAATTAGTCTTGTAGTTGGAACTGCCCACGCAGGTACGTCCCTTTCGTAGGTCTAATCTCTTTTCGATCTCCGGCAGATACTTGATCCCGGTCGTCTCATACAGCGGTCCCTCCGTCGGATTGGCCCCGGCCGTCAGGCTGCCTTCTCCTACGGAATCTCCCTTTTCCTTTGCGGACAGGGGGACGGTCCTTCTGTCCTCAGCAAGGGAGGACAACAAAGCTTCTGCCCCCGGGCTGTTATCCTCCTTTTTCAGTGCAAACACCAGAGATGCCACATGCAGCGGATCACTGGTTTCGTTGATCAGGCGGTAAGAGACCTCCACCCAGGGCTTGCCTGCATATGCCGTCAGTTTCAGTTCAAAGCCGGGGAGTTCCTCCGG
>JAFWRC010000064.1 GCA_017508825.1 Lachnospiraceae bacterium | reverse complement strand
TACCGGGAAAAAATTAATCTTTCGTACCTTGCCTTCCCCCTTTGGGGGAAGGTGGCCGAAGGCCGGATGAGGGGAAATAATAAAGCAGAACAGGGAATGAGATAACCGAGAAAGGAAGGAACTGGCGAATGGCTGGAAGAAAAGCAAAGACGGCTCCGGAGACGACGGAGGCACCCAAGCGGCGCGGACGTCCGCCGAAGAATGCGGCAGAAAAAGCCGTGTCCGCAAAGACCACAAAAACTGCAAAGACCGTGAAAGCAGAGAAGACGACAAAGTCTGCTGCAGGTAAGGCGACGGGAAGAGGACGGAAGAAAGAAGGCGGATCCGCGCAGCTCCTGTCCGGATCCCAGATTGTGATCGAGTGTCTGAAAGAGCAGGGCGTGGATACTGTATTCGGCTATCCGGGCGGTACCATCTTAAATATCTATGATGAGCTGTACAAGCATTCCGACGAGATCCATCATGTGCTGACCAGCCATGAGCAGGGCGCGGCACACGCAGCAGACGGTTATGCGAGAGCAACCGGAAAAGTGGGCGTATGTATGGCAACCTCCGGACCGGGTGCGACCAACCTGGTTACCGGTATCGCAACGGCTTATATGGACAGTGTTCCTCTGGTAGCGATCACTGCAAACGTAACCCTTCCGTGGCTGGGCAAGGATACCTTCCAGGAAGTGGATATCGCCGGTGTGACCATGCCGATCACCAAGCATGGATTCATCGTAAAAGATGTGACCAAGCTGGCAGACACCATTCGCAGGGCATTTGCCATCGCAAAGAGCGGCAGACCGGGACCGGTGCTGGTGGACATCACCAAGGATGTGACCGCTGCAAAATGCGAATATAAGAAAGAAAAACCGTATCTGCTTCCGCAGGTGACACGATATACCGAGGAAGATATCGACAATGCGGTCGAACTGTTAAAGGCTTCCGAGCGTCCCTTCCTGTATGTGGGTGGTGGTGCCATCATCTCCGGCGCATCTGCAGAACTGGCAGAGTTTGCAAAGAAGATGGATGCTCCGGTATGCGACAGCCTGATGGGTAAGGGCGCATACGACGGAACGGCAGATAACTATACCGGTATGATCGGTATGCACGGTACCAAGACCACAAACATCGGCGTGAGCAAGTGTGACCTGCTGGTTGCGCTGGGCGCAAGATTTTCCGATCGCGTGATCTCCAATCCGAAGACCTTTGCGCCGAATGCAAAGATCCTGCACATCGATATTGATGCTGCCGAGATCAACAAGAACATCCGCGCAACGGCTTCCGTAGTCGGAGACCTGAAGGAGATCCTGCAGAAGATCAACAAGAAGCTGCCGAAGCAGAACCACAGCGAGTGGATGGATAAGATCAAAGATATGAAGGAAAAGATGCCGCTGCAGTATCCGCACAGCCGTCTGACCTGCCCGTACATCATCGAAGCACTCTATGATGTGACCAAGGGTAAGGCGATCGTGACCACGGATGTCGGCCAGCATCAGATCTGGGCAGCGCAGTTCTATCAGTTTACGGAACCCAGAACCTTCCTGACCAGCGGTGGTCTGGGAACCATGGGATACGGCCTGGGTGCCTGCATCGGTGCCAAGTTCGGACGCCCGGACAAGATCGTGGTAAATATCGGTGGTGACGGATGCTTCCGTATGAATATGAATGAGCTGGCAACGGCTGCAAGATACCAGGTGCCGATCATCCAGATCATCATCAACAACCATGTGCTGGGTATGGTGCGTCAGTGGCAGAACCTGTTCTATGGACAGCGTTATTCCCAGACAGTACTGGAAGATGCCGTGGACTATGTGAAGGTAGCGGAAGGCCTGGGCTGCACCGCGATCCGCGTGACCAGAAAAGAGGAGATCGTTCCGGCACTGCAGCAGGCGATCAAGGCAAAAGGCCCCGTAGTGCTTGACTGCATCATCAAGGAAGACGATAAGGTATTCCCGATGGTACCGGGTGGCCAGCCGCTGGAAGCCGTATTTGACGATGCGGACATGAAGGCGAAGCAGTCATAAACTTTATTTAGTTGACGGAATGCACTTTTAAGTATATGATAGTTGTGTTTTGTACACCCCAAGAATGGGTGATGAAAATTTAGGAGGGAAAAAATAAAATGAGCAGAGTGTACAATTTCTCGGCGGGACCGGCTGTATTGCCGGAGGAAGTGCTGCAGGAAGCAGCAGATGAAATGCTGGATTACCGCGGATGCGGTATGTCCGTAATGGAGATGAGCCACAGATCCAAGGTATACGAAGGTATCATTCAGGATGCAGAGGCAGATCTCAGATCCATCCTTTCTATTCCGCAGAATTATAAAGTGCTCTTCCTGCAGGGCGGTGCTCATCAGCAGTTTGCGATGATCCCGATGAACCTGATGAAGAACAAGGTGGCAGATTACATCGTAACCGGTCAGTGGGCAAAAAAGGCTTATCAGGAAGCACAGATCTTCGGTAAGGCAAACAAGATCGCTTCTTCCGAGGATAAGACATTCTCTTACATTCCGGATTGCTCCGATCTGCCGATCTCTCCGGATGCCGATTATGTATACATCTGCGAGAACAATACGATCTACGGTACCAAGTTTAAGACACTGCCGAATACCAAGGGCAAGACTCTGGTATCCGACGTATCTTCCTGCTTCTTAAGCGAGCCGATGGATGTGACCAAGTACGGTCTGGTATACGGTGGCGTGCAGAAGAACATCGGACCTGCAGGTGTGGTTATCGTGATCATCCGCGAAGACCTGATCACAGAGGATACTCTGCCGGGCACTCCGACCATGCTGAAGTATAAGACACATGCAGATGCTAATTCTCTGTACAATACACCGCCTGCATACGGCATCTATATCTGCGGCAAGGTGTTCAAGTGGATCCAGAAGTTCGGCGGACTTGAGGCTATGAAGAAGCACAACGAAGAGAAGGCAAAGATCCTGTATGATTACCTGGATGAGAGCGAACTCTTCAAGGGCACCGTTCGCAAGGAAGACCGTTCCCTGATGAACGTACCGTTCATCACCGGCAACGAGGAACTGGATGCGAAGTTTGTCAAGGAGTCCAAGGCTGCAGGCTTTGAGAACCTGAAGGGCCACAGAAGCGTAGGCGGTATGCGTGCATCCATCTACAACGCTATGCCGATCGAAGGCGTAAAGGCTCTGGTAGAGTTCATGAAGAAGTTCGAGCTGGAGAACAAATAATTACGGAGGATCAGAACAATGGCTTATCAGTATCATTGCTTAAATCCCATCGCAGCGATCGGGCTGGATCGTTTTGATGGACAGTATACAAAGACAGAGGATGTCAATGCAGCAGATGCGATCCTGGTTCGCAGCGCTGTAATGCACGAGATGGAACTGCCGGAGAAGCTGCTGGCAGTAGCACGTGCCGGTGCCGGCGTTAACAATATCCCTTTGGATAAGTGCGCGGACAAGGGTATCGTAGTATTCAACACACCGGGGGCCAATGCAAATGCCGTTAAGGAACTGGTTTTTGCAGGTATGCTGGTAGCAGCACGTGATATCGTAGGCGGTATCGAGTGGTGTAAGTCTGCTGCAGCAGATGAGAACATCGCAAAGGCTGCAGAAAAGGAAAAGAAGAAATTTGCAGGTACCGAGATCGCCGGCAAGAAGCTGGGTATCATCGGTCTGGGCGCGATCGGTGTATTGGTTGCAAACGCTGCAAAGCATATGGGTATGGAAGTATACGGTTATGATCCGTATGTATCCATCAACTCTGCATGGAACTTAAGCCGTGATGTAAAGCATGTAACCGATGTTAACGACATCTACAGAGAGTGCGATTTCATCACCATCCATGTTCCTCTGATGGACGCGACCAAGGGTATGATCAACAAGGATGCCATTGCTATGATGAAAGACGGCGTGATCATCCTGAACTTTGCACGTGACCTGCTTGCAGATGAGAATGCGATCCTGGATGGCATCGCTTCCGGAAAGATCCGCAAGTATGTATCTGACTTTGCAAACCCGACAACCGCAGGCAAAGACGGTGTCATCCTGATGCCGCACCTGGGCGCTTCTACCGAGGAAGCAGAAGACAACTGTGCTATGATGGCAGTGGATGAGCTGCGTGAGTACCTGGAGAACGGTAACATTAAGAACTCCGTAAATTATCCGAATGCGGATATGGGTGTTTGCCAGACTGCAGGCCGTGTGGCTGTCTGCCATAAGAATGTGGCAAATATGATCACACAGTTTACCGCTGTATTCGGTGCAGCAGGTATCAATATCGACAACATGCTCAACAAGTCCAAGGGTGATTATGCATATACGCTGCTGGATACAGATTCTGCAGTGACCGCGGAGCTTGTAGAGAAACTTTCCGCGATCGATGGCGTAATTCGAGTACGTGTGATCAAATAAATCAATTCACCTGATGAGATAAGACTGCCGGAAGCCCCTTTCCGGCAGTTTTTCAAAAAGACAAGGAGGCGGGCGTATGTTATTTGCTGATAAAATGGTATATCTTCGCAGACAGAGCGGATGCTCTCAGGAAATGTTGGCGGAGGCTTTGAATGTCAGTCGTCAGACAGTTTCAAAATGGGAACTGGGTACATCGCTGCCGACAACGGATATGATCGTGGCGCTGAGTGACTACTTTCATGTGTCCACGGACTTCTTACTGCGGGATGATTTTCAGATTGATGATTCCGACGGTCTTGCGCAGGTTGTGATCAAGTTCTTAAATTCCGCGCAGGATATGGATCGTATTTCCAAAGAACTGGTGATGATCGCCAAAGACGGTGTGATCGATGATAAGGAAAAGAACCAGCTGGGTTCCATCATGCAGACGATCGACGAGGTGCAGGCTGTGATCAATGAGATCCAGACCTTGCTCAAGATATCGCAGTCAAAGGCCAATCAACAGTAAATCAAGTATAATAAAAATGAGCCATGGGGACGGTTCTTGTGGCAACAAGATCGAAGATCTTTAGCCATAAGAACCGTCCCCGTGGCTCATTTTTTAGTGATCTTAATCGTGAATAAATACATCTCCGTAGGAATTCATATTCCCCATAGTGCTCTGGAACTTTCTCTCCAGATCAACGCTCCGCTCGGAAGCCAGATCCATATATCTCACAAATACACTTTCCACAGTACTGCCTTCTTCTTTCGCAATCTCTTCCATAATAGGTTTGATCTGCTCTAACTGATAACTTACCTGTGTCTTCTGCGGGTTGATATGTCCCAGTACCTTGTCGGCATACTCATTGATACGGTCTAAAAATTTCTCTTCTTCTTTGGTCATGATGTTTCTCCTTTCAAAATGCTGCCTTATTATAGCACAGTATTTTAATTTCGACAAATTCCGGTTTATTGAGTCGGCGAGCCATGGGGACGGTTCTTGTGGCTAAAGATCTTCGATCTTGTTGCCACAAGAACCGTCCCCATGGCTCACCGACCGCTACATTTCGACAAACCGGAATTTAGGAAAACATCTTGACAGTGCGGGCGCAATCCGATAGTATACTAAATGCTTGCGGGTTCACCGCAGGAGTAACGGGCAGCCGTTCGTTACGGATACCATTTGAGCAATATGAAAACTATAGAAAGGGAAAGGAAAGTGGGAGATTTTTATGCTGTGCTGCATGAGTGCGGCGGACGGAGCGTAAATCAGGACAGTATTACGCTGCAGCGGATGGTTACCCGGAAGGGGACCGTCAGTCTGGCGCTTTTGTGTGACGGGATGGGCGGTATGGACCGGGGCGAGATCGCCAGCGGGTATGTGGCAGAACGGATCGGTATATGGTTCTATGATGTGCTGCCAAAGGTTTTGAAAGGCGGCTATCGCGCAGGAGCGGTATCAAAAGCGTTACAGCGATGCCTGTTTCGTATTCACGAGGATCTGCGGGAATATGGCGAAGAACGGGGGATGCGTTGCGGAACAACGTTTACGTTATTACTGATCGTTGAAAAAAGGTGGCAGCTGTTTCATTTGGGAGATTCCGCGGCATATCGTCTGGGGAGATGCGCAAAACGTATCACGTATCCGCATACCGGTAAGGGGGGACTGGTTCACTGTATCGGGATCGGACGTTATCATAAGCCACAGGAGAGGCGCGGGCGATGGAATAATACAGGCAGTTTTCTGTTGACCAGTGACGGTCTGCAGCATTACCTGAAAGAACAGGATCTGTATCACGCATTGAACCGGGAAAGGATCGGCAATCGGGCACAGGCAGAAAAAGCGCTCCAGGGGCTGGCAAAGGCAGCGGTCCGCCGTGGCGAAAGCGACAATATGTCCGCGGTATATCTGCGATGCGGAAAATAGGAAGTATTTTTTTACGGGAGGGAATATGAACGGAAAAATAATATGCGGCTACCGTATCCTCGGGATCCTGGGAAAAGGCGGGCAGGGAACGGTATATCTGGCGGAACACGAGGTGCTGCACCGGAAGTATGCGCTGAAATATGCCTATGGTGCGGAGCGGGAACAGCTGAAGCAGGAGGCGGATATCATGAAGGAACTGACGGACCGCAGGATCCCGTTTCTTGTGGATCAGATCGAGGAAGACAACGTGTCCGTACTGGTCATGGAATATGTTGAAGGTGTGTCCTTAAAAGAATATCTGCAGAATAATGTGCCTTTGGAAGAAGACGAAGCACTGGAACTGCTGCATCAGATCACGGAGATCGTGGCATATCTGCATCAGCAGAAGGGGATCGTGGCGCACCGGGATCTGAAACCGGCAAATTTCGTGATGGCAAAGGACGGCAGCCTGCATCTGCTGGATTTCGGAACGGCACTGACCGGTATGGAATCGCTGCACTGTCGGGATCTGTGTGGTACACCGGGCTATGCGGCACCGGAGCAGATGTGTGGCGCAAGATCGGGGACGGAGGCGGATGTGTATGCATTGGGCGCAGTTTATGCCTACCTGCTGACCGGGATCGATCCGGCGCTGCCCCCCTTTCATCCTCCTGTGCCGGAAGAATGTACGGAAAAGGTATCGAAAGAGAGCAGGCGGCTGCTGCGGAAGACATTGGATCCGGCACCGGAAATGCGCCTGCAGGATGCCACATGTCTGCTCAGGGAGATTGAAACCGTGCAAAAGCGGAAGAAGCATCTGCCGGCACGAATGGAGAGTATGGCATATCAGACGGTACTGATCACAGATGTGATCCTGGCCACGGTTCTGGTAGGGCTCCGATACCGGGAAAGGCCTCTGGAGTATGCAGAATGGGTCTGTGGCGGGATCACGATCCTGCTGTTTTTCTGGTATCTTTTAAGGAGTATACTTGGGCCGGGGGAACGGTTTGTGATCACCAGAGAATGGAATGTGACATATACCGCTAAGGAGAAATGGGGATTGTGATTGGCAAGATGGAATTTTGTACGAAATTTACATCCCTTTTTCGCTGATTTTTGGAAGGCAGTCATACGCTATGAGAGCAGAAGATATGCTATAATAAAAAGGCTTGGCAATGATTAATTGACATAAAATGAATATGTTAACCAAACAGAGGCAGGAGGTGCATTATGGCATTTCGCGATGAAACAAAAGTGATACAGATCGGCGACCGTGTGATCGGCGGAGGCAATCCGATCCTGATGCAGTCGATGACCAATACACCGACCGAAGATGTGGAAGCAACGGTGAAACAGATCCTGGAGCTGGAGGAAGAAGGCTGCGAGATCATCCGCTGTACCGTGCCGACGGAAGCGGCGGCAGAAGCGCTCGGACAGATCAAAAAGCGTGTACATATCCCGGTGGTGGCAGATATTCATTTTAATTACCGATGCGCCATCGCTGCGATCGAGAACGGAGCGGATAAGATCCGCATTAATCCGGGCAATATCGGTGGCGAGGAAAAACTGCGCGCGGTTGTGGAAAAAGCGAAGGAGCGGAATATTCCGATCCGTGTGGGTGTAAATTCCGGTTCGCTGGAGGCGGCGCTGGTGGACAAATATCACGGCGTAACGGCAGAAGGTCTGGTGGAGAGCGCGATCGATAAAGTGCGCATGATCGAGAATGCGGACTATGACAATATCGTGATCAGCATTAAGTCCTCCAACGTGCGGATGTGTATCAAAGCGCACGAACTGCTGGCCGGTAAAACGCCGTATCCTTTGCATGTCGGCATTACCGAAGCGGGGACACTGATCAGCGGTAATATCAAGTCTTCGGTAGGACTTGGCATTATCTTAAACGAGGGTATCGGTGATACGATCCGTGTCTCGCTTACCGGGGATCCGAGGGAAGAGATCCGTTCTGCAAGACTGATCTTAAGATCTTTGGGACTGCGCAGCGGAGGCATTGAAGTGGTGAGCTGTCCGACTTGCGGGCGGACAAAGATCGATCTGATCGGCCTGGCCAATCAGGTAGAAGAGATGGTACGTACGATCAAGACCGAGAAGCCGCTGGATATTAAAGTCGCCGTAATGGGCTGTGCCGTAAACGGACCGGGAGAGGCAAAAGAAGCCGATATCGGTATCGCCGGCGGAAACGGAGAAGGGCTGCTGATCAAGAAAGGCGAGATCGTGCGTAAGATGCCGGAGTCGGAACTGCTGGCAGCGCTGGAATATGAGATCCGTAACTGGCAGGGATAGAATGAAGAGGATTAGAGGACACCTCATCAGTCAGCTTCCCCTCAAGGGGAAGCCAAGGGGAATTATTAAGGATTTTTGTAATTAAGGTTTTATTATGGGACAGACATTTCGTGAAACGTTCGGTGATGCACCGATCCGTAAGGATCTGATGGATTTTTTTGAAGACGTCATCGTCGAACGTGTGATGCTCAAGAAGAGCATGAATCTGGTAAAAATATATATTTCTTATGATAAGATGATCACCAAGGATCACATCTATGCCATGGAGCAGGAGATGGATGCGCAGATGTTTTCCCAGCGCGGATTGTCTGTGCAGATCGTGGAAGATTTTCATCTGTCGGAACAGTATGATATCTCTTATATCGTCGGTCATTATTATGACAGTCTGTTGATGGAACTGGAGCATTGTGACCGTCTGATGCATTCGGTACTGCGTAAGCTCACGCCGGAACTGCGGGACGATAAACTGGTGCTTACGCTTCCGGACAGTTTTCTGGCAAGGCAGAAGGAGGGACAGATCCGCGCAGCTTTTGATAAGGTGTTTCAGGAGCGTTTCCATCTGCCGCTGACAACTGTGGTGGAATACACTGCGGCTGAGGAGAGTACCTATCGTAAAGAGATGGAACAGCGGGCCGAGATCCGCTTGGCGGCAATCACGAAAGAACTGGCAGAGGTACCGGCAGTTACGGCAGAGCAGGACGATGCCATGCTGGGGGAGGATACAGGGAATACTGCTGCCAAGGCGCAAACTCCGGCAAATAAGCCGGCTGAAAAAGCGCCGGAGAAGAAGGAAGCACCGAAAGCGGCCGGAAAAGAAGGCGGCAAGAGTTTCGAAAAGAAAGACTTCGGAAGCAAAGATTATAAAGACGGAAAAGGCAAGAAGAGCGGCGGTGGTGCTTTTGGCAGCCGTGATAAACTCAAGATGTCCGATAATCCGGATGTGATCTACGGACGTGACTTTGACGGTACCGCAGAACCGATCGAGACCATCGTGGATGAGGTGGGCTCTGTCATCATTCATGGTGAGGTGCTGGCATTTGATGAAGTGGCATTTAAGACCGGCATTCATCTGCTGAAATATACGATCTCGGATTATACCGATTCGATGCGCATCAAGATCTTTCTGCCGGAAGAACTGGCAGATGAAATGCGGCCGCAGATCAAGAAAGGCGATTTCGTGCTTGCCAAAGGTATGCCGAAGAACGATACCTTTGATAAAGAACTGGAACTGATGAATCTCTACGGTCTGAAGAAGATCAAGAGTTTCAAGGAAGAGCGCGAGGACTATGCGGTACGCAAGCGAGTGGAACTGCACTGCCATACCAAGATGAGCGATATGGACGCCTGTGTGGAAGCCAACGATATCGTAAAATGCGCCAAGAAATTCGGGCATACTGCCGTGGCACTGACCGATCACGGAGACGTACAGGGCTTCCCGGTGGCTTTTCATGCGCTGGATAAAAAGGATCCGTTCAAGGTACTCTACGGTCTGGAAGCCTATATGGTGGATGACACGAAAAAGATCGTTGTCAATGAAAAAGGACAGACGCTGTCGGATGCTTATGTGGTATTTGATATCGAGACTACGGGCTTCGTGCCGAAGATGAATAAGATCATCGAGATCGGTGCGGTCAAAGTGGTGGACGGCGAGATCGTGGAACGTTTCTCGGAACTGATCAATCCGCACGAGCCGATCCCGCTGGAGATCGAAAAACTGACCAGTATCTCGGATTCCATGGTGCAGGATAAAGAGGACATCACCGTGATCCTGCCGAAGTTCCTGGAGTTCTGCAAGGGCTGTGTACTGGTAGCGCATAATGCGAAATTCGATACGTCCTTTATCCGGTATTATTCCGAACAGCTGGGCTATACCTACGATTTTACACATACGGATACCATTGAACTGGCGCGCCTTCTGATGAAGAAGATGGGCAAATATACCCTGGATCATCTGGCGAAAGAACTTAATATCCCTGCCTTCCATCATCACCGTGCGGTGGATGATGCCGAGGCTACGGCGCTGATCTTTGTGAAATTTGTTGCCATGCTCAGAGAACGCAAAATTGAAACACTGGCGGAACTGAATGAGATCGGAGAACTGACTCCGGATAAGATCGCGGATCTGTATCCGCATCATATGGTGATCCTGGCGAAGAACGAGGTGGGACGGCGCAATCTGTACCGCCTGGTGTCTTTGTCGCATCTGCAGTATTTCGGGCGTTTTCCGAAGATCCCCAAGAGCAAGCTGATCGAGTACCGTGAGGGACTGATCTACGGTTCCGGCTGTGCGAACGGCGAACTCTATGATGCTCTGGTCAATGAACGTACGGAGGAAGAGATCTCCAGGATCGTGGAGTTCTATGATTACCTTGAGATACAGCCCATCGGGAATAACCTGTGGCAGATCGAGCGTTCCAAACTGCCGACCTTAAAGAGTGAAGACGACCTGATCAATGTGAATAAGCGCATCGTGGCGCTGGGCGAACTGCACGGCAAGCCGGTATGTGCAACGGGCGATGTGCATTATTTAAATCCGGAGGATGCGGTTTACCGTACCATCATCCTGGCGGGACGCAAGACGGATCGTGTCTATAACGAAGCGGCGACCATGTATTTCCATACCACCGAGGAAATGTTAAACGAGTTTTCCTACCTGGGTTCCGATAAGGCGGATGAAGTGGTGGTGCGCAATACGAATATGATCGCGGATATGTGCGACTATATCACGCCGGTGCGTCCGGATAAGTGTCCGCCGGTCATTGAAAATTCGGACAAGACCCTGCGAACGATCTGCTATAACCGTGCGCACGAACTGTATGGGGATCCGTTGCCGCAGATCGTGGAAGACCGTCTGGAGAAGGAACTCAAATCCATCATCGGTAACGGTTTCGCCGTAATGTATATCATTGCGCAGAAGCTGGTGTGGAAGTCCGTGGAGGATGGCTATCTGGTAGGCTCCCGTGGATCCGTAGGATCTTCCTTTGTAGCGACCATGGCCGGGATCACCGAGGTAAATCCGCTGGCGCCGCATTACTATTGCATGGATTGCCACTACAGTGATTTTGAATCGGAAGATGTGAAGGCCTTTGCCGGAAAAGCCGGCTGCGATATGCCGGATAAGGTGTGTCCACACTGCGGCAAGGTGATGAAGAAGGACGGTTTTGATATACCGTTCGAAACCTTCCTGGGATTTAAGGGAGATAAGGAGCCGGATATCGACTTGAACTTCTCCGGTGAATACCAGTCCAAGGCGCATAAGTACACGGAGGTTATCTTTGGTTACGGGCAGACCTATCGTGCGGGAACCATCGGTACCGTAGCAGATAAGACGGCATTCGGTTATATCAAGGGATTTTACCGGGAACGCGGCATCGTAAAAAAGGATGCCGAAGTAGACCGTCTTGTACCGGGGCTGGTGGGCATCCGCCGTACCACCGGACAGCATCCCGGCGGTATCGTCGTGCTTCCGGTGGGCGAAGACATCAACTCCTTTACGCCGACGCAGCACCCGGCCAACGATATGACGACCGATACGGTCACGACACACTTCGATTACCACTCGATCGACCACAACCTGTTGAAGCTCGATATCCTCGGGCACGACGATCCGACCATGATCCGTAAACTGCAGGACCTGACCGGTATCGACCCGACGACCATTCCGCTGGATGATAAGGGAGTAATGAGCCTGTTCCAGAGTACTGAGGCACTCGGCATCACACCGGCGGATATCGGCGGTACACCGCTGGGAGCGCTGGGCATTCCGGAATTCGGTACGGACTTTGCTATGCAGATGCTTATCGATGCGCAGCCGACCTCTTTCTCGGACCTGGTGCGTATCGCCGGTCTGTCGCACGGTACCGACGTGTGGCTGGGCAATGCCAAGGACCTGATCCTGTCCGGGATCGCAACGATCTCGACAGCCATCTGCACCCGAGACGATATCATGCTCTATCTGATCCAGATGGGCGTGGAAAGTTCACTTTCGTTTACGATCATGGAAGCCGTTCGTAAGGGCAAAGGATTAAAGCCGGAATGGGAAGAGGCTATGCGTGCGCAGAACGTTCCCGAATGGTACATTGAATCCTGTAAAAAGATCAAGTACATGTTCCCGAAGGCACATGCAGCGGCATATGTTATGATGGCATGGCGTATCGCTTATTGTAAGATCAACTATCCGCTGGCGTATTACTGTGCATATTTTTCCATCCGTGCATCGGCCTTTTCTTATGAGCTGATGTGTCTTGGCAAGGCCCGGCTGGAAGAGCATATGAACCGCATTGCCAGGATGATCGAGACAAAGGACAAAGAACTGACGCCGAAGGACGAGACGCAGTACAAGGATATGCGTATCGTACAGGAGATGTATGCGCGGGGCTTTGAATTTACAACGATCGATCTTTACAAAGCGCAGGCAAACTATTTCCAGATCGTGGACGGAAAGATCATGCCGTCCTTTACGGCCATCGACGGCCTGGGGGATAAGAACGCCGAACTGATCGAAGATGAAGCGCGCAAGGGACAGTTCTTGAGCAAGCAGGACTTTGCGCAGCGCACCAAGACCAGTGCGACTATCGTGGAAACCATGGAACGTCTCGGCATCCTGGGGAATATGACCGAGTCCAACCAGATCAGTCTGTTTGACCTTATTGATGCATAATACGGATTTCCTGACAGAGGGCTGTTAAGCAGATTTAATAGCGGAAGGACATGCAGGATATTTTGAAATCGGAGAGGGGAAACATTATGAAAGCAACGGTGTATTTGAAAAAAGGCGAAGGACGTACCATCAAGGCAGGCGGCGCATGGGTGTATGATAATGAGATCGACCGAGTGGAAGGGGCATTTGAAAACGGGGACGTTGTTGCTTTGTGCGATTTCGACGGATACCCGATGGGATGGGGCTTTCTGAATACGAATTCCAAGATCTCATTTCGACTGCTTTCCAGGAAGAAAGATGCGGTGATCGATGAGAGTTTTATTGAACAGAGAGTTCGGGATGCGTGGAACTATCGTAAGACGGTGATCGATGTGTCTTCGTGCCGCGTGATCTTCGGCGAAGCGGATTTTCTGCCGGGGATCGTAGTAGATAAATTTTCAGATGTGCTGGTGGTGGAATCGCTGGCACTGGGCATTGATAAATGGAAGATGACGATCGTAGAGGCACTGAAGAAAGTGCTTGCGGAAGACGGTATTGCCATCCGCGGAGTGTATGAGCGCAGTGATGCGAAGGTGCGTCAGAAGGAAGGAATGCAGCCGGCAAAGGGATTCTTAGGTGCCGAGTTTGATACCAAGGTAGAGATCGTGGAAAACGGTGTCCGTTATTTTGTGGATGTCAAAGACGGGCAGAAGACCGGCTTTTTCCTGGACCAGAAGAATAACCGTGCAGCCATCCATAAACTGTGTAAAGGAAAGAAGGTACTGGACTGCTTTACACATACCGGTTCCTTTGCGCTGAACGCAGGCATTGCCGGTGCATCAAGTGTTTTAGGTGTGGATGCGTCCGAACTGGCGGTGGAACAGGCAAGGGAAAATGCCGTGTTGAACGGACTTTCCGATAAGGTATCGTTTCAATGCGCGGATGTTTTTGATCTGCTTCCGGAACTGGAGCATAAAGGTGAATCCTATGATGTGGTGATCCTGGATCCGCCGGCATTTACCAAATCCCGCGCATCCATCAAGCAGGCCGTGAAAGGCTATCGTGAGATCAATCTGCGCGGGCTGAAACTGGTGAAGAACGGCGGATATCTTTGCACATGCACATGTTCGCATTTTATGGATCCGGATCTTTTTGCAAAGACGATCCGGGAGGCGGCCACCGGTGCGCACAAGCGTCTGCGGCAGGTGGAATTTCGCACCCAGGCAGCGGATCACCCGATCCTCTGGGCCGCGGACAGCAGTTACTATTTAAAATTTTATGTCTTTCAGGTGGTGGAGGAAAGGTAAGATACCGGAATACTTAAAAACCGCATAAATATTAGGATTCCGGAAATGTTTGGAATTGGAAACATATCATAACTTACCGCAGAATATCGCAATTTTTTGAAAAGCGGGCGCTTTTCTTTTATTTTTATGAATGGATGATTTTGTGGGTTGCAGAACTGCGAGTTTAGGTGTACGATACAGTCATGTCAAATTGGAGAGCAGAAAAGAGAAAACAGGTATATATTCTTGGCGCGTTGCTGAGTATTTCCATGATATTTGGAATGTATTATTCGGAAACGAGAGCGGAGCAGTTGTTTTATTCTCTTGTGAATGATTCATTTGACCAGTGTTTTTCAGGATCAACACCGGTGATCGAGGACGCATTGCGATTGGACAGCGAGATGGTCCGGTTTGCGAGGCCGTTGATCCAGCAGAATATTGTTGAAAGAGGCTTTCGTTCCAATACGAGAGCGGAGTTGGTTTTAATTGTTCTCGTTCTGCTGGCAATATTTTGTAATTACTGTTGTACAACAAGTTCTTTTATCGAACTTACGGATAAAAGGGCTTCTTATTTCATCATATGGTATATTCATGCCAATTATGGACGAAAATAATCCAATCTGTTTTTATTTCCTTTTATGACAATTGAATAAGACATTTATCTATGCAGTGTCTACTGCCTTATTTTGCTATGGGATGATTCAGACGCATATGTCTGAAGGGCTGTAGAGGGTAGCTGCATGTTTTGAAATGGAGGCCGTTATGACAGACATAATATCAAATATTATCGTCGGCATTGTCATTCTTGCCGTAGTTCTTATTGCTGCCGCTATCGTAGTTTACCTTCTTCTCGATGCGCAACACCAGCGCGAATTGGAAAGAGAACGCGAGGAGCAGCGTCTTGCCATTG
>JAFWRC010000063.1 GCA_017508825.1 Lachnospiraceae bacterium | reverse complement strand
GAGCGGTTCCCATTTGATCACCGTAGATGTCAATATTACGGATGATCAGGGCAAACTGCTGGACTGCGGGTGTTTCACTTATTACCGGACAGAGATGGTTCTGGCGGAATAGATATCGGAAACTAAAAAGTAAAAGAGGTGCCAATAACATGATCATTTTGGATGCGAGACGGATCAAGGCGTATGAGTGCCTGGCCGAACTCGGTAAAATAGCAGCAAAAGAGGAAGAATTTCTGGAAGAACTCTGGGGAGAATTCCTGATGAATGATGAACTGATGGGCGCGTTTATGTACTATCTGGATCATCATACATTTAATGACAGCGTGCAGTGTGAGGGATACGGACTGACGGATCTGTATTTTTATAATATGCGGCGTACCGAGATGCGCCAGGATATCGGCAAGAACTATGCGGACAGCAACAAGGAAGCGATGGCGCTGGATACATTTTTCCTGATGGCGCAGATGATGAAAGATCCGCAAAAATATATCAGACATCTGGAAGGCGGTCCGGGAGCGGACCGTTTATCCTGACCGGGAAAGAAGAAGGAAATGAGAAGATATATAAATATATTAGGAACGGCATGTATTACCGCAGGGGTGCTGCTGGGAGGCTGCGGTTCTAACGGGCCGGTTTCGGAGCCCGTGGCGGAAAGTATTCCGACAGAAGCGGAAAGCGCTGTGCCGACAGAGGAGCAGGAAAGTATAAGTGATAACGTAACTACGGATCCGATCGCGGAAGCGATCGCACAGGAGACCGCCGAAGTGGATGTGGCACCGGTGGAAGCGGACGAAGACGAAGAACGCATACCGACAGCCGAGATCGCAGAGGTGATCCCGGCCAAGTATAAGGGCTATGTGATCGGAGAAGGCGGGACCATCGAACACATCACCTATACGGCACATGATTACTTTGGGGATGGCGCAGAGATCACCAAGGAAGCCAATATCTATCTGCCGTATGGCTACGATGAAGAGAAACAGTACAATGTGCTGTATCTGATGCATGGGATCGGCGGAGACGAAAACGAATGGGGGATGACAGGCTCTACATCTACCGTAAAGGTGGTGATGGACAACCTGATCTATTATGGAGATATTGAGCCGTTTATCGTAGTCACGCCAAACGGACGATCGGCAAAGGAGCATGGAAAGGACGCGGATTACGGATCCTTTTATTGCTTCGGAGAGGAATTGCGTAATGATCTGATCCCGTATATCGAGTCGCATTATTCCACCTATGCGGCGTATAGCGAAGACGGATACGATATGCAGGCATCCCGGGCGCACCGTGCGATGGCAGGCCTGTCTATGGGCGGAATGCAGACGATCAATATCGGGATCGGCGAATGTGTGGATCTGTTTGGATATTTCGGAGCTTTTTCGGCCGCGCCGACCAGTAACAGCGCTTCCAAAACCGCGACGATCCTGAAGGATAATACCCTGCCGATCTACTATTTCTACAATATCTGCGGTAAGAATGATAATGTGGCATACTCCAGCGCATCGGCGGCGGCGAAGAACCTGCCGGCGGTCTGTGATCAGTTCGTTGACGGGGAAAACTTTATGTGGCAGGAAAAGAGCGGCGGACACGATTTTAACATCTGGTATCTCGGATTTTATAATTTTGCCCAGCTGGCGTTTCAGAATACGCCGGAGGACGAAAGTACCGAGGTATCTACGATCACGGAGGAAATATCAAGAGGAGAGGGAGTATCGGAAGAAAAGCCGGCCGATCAAAGTGCTCCGCTCATATTGGATATCAACAAAGATCCGCAGGTTAAGCTCGGGGACGATTTTGATATTCATAAGTATATCGGTTATGCCGATGATGCAGACCGCTTTGTGGATCTGGAAGTGGCAGGCGAGGTGGATACGACGACAGAGGGCGTATATCCGCTTTCGATCACGCTGCGTGACGATGCCGGGCATACGACTACCGCGAAGATGAATGTGCAGGTGGTCACGGAGGTGGCTTCCGGAGGAAGCAGCGGGCGGAAGGAAGCATTTTCCGATTTTATCAGCCGCTACAAAACGGAGGAGACCAGCGTCGGGATCGACATATCCAGATGGCAGGAAGATGTGGATTTTGAGAAGGTGAAGGCTGCCGGCTGTGAATTTGTCTATATGCGGATCGGCGGATACGATGACGGGGAACTCTATACGGACCGCTACTATAAGAATAATATCGCCGGTGCCAAAGCGGCAGGTTTAAAGATCGGGATCTACTGGCATGCGGAAGAGGGAACGGAGCAGGAAGTAAAAGACAGCGTTGCGTATCTGATGGAAGTGTTGGACGGGACAACGATCGATTACCCGATCGCTTATGACTTCGAAGATTTCCGGCATTTTGAAAACTATGGGATGAATCTGAAGGATCTGAATGATCATCTCGACATATTTGTTTCGGAGATCAGCAAATACGGCTATGATGCCTGTCTGTACAACAGCAAATACTATCTGGAGACCATCTGGACAAATGAAGCGCAGCATCCGGTCTGGATGGCCAATTATACGTCGGAGACGTCTTATCAGGGGGACTACTTTATGTGGCAGCATTCCTGTACCGGGTGGATCGACGGGATCGAAGGCGATGTGGATCTGGATGTGATGTATATCAACAAATAAATCAGATCAGATTGTATATCAGACCAGCGGGAGAGTAAGACGGAAGACATAGAAGAAAAGAAACGCATAAAAGAAATGCATAGAAGAAAAGGAACGCATGGAAGAAAAGGAACACATGGAAGAAAAGAAACATAAACGGAGAGTGCATTATTCCGGGAAGTATCCGAAAAAGTTTGAGGAAAAATATAAGGAGCGGGATCCGGAAAAATATGCAGATACCATTCAACATGTGATCGAAAAAGGTTCGACACCGGCGGGCATGCATATTTCCATCATGGTAAAAGAAATCCTGGATTTTTTGCAGATAAAGCCGGGGCAGCAGGGACTGGACTGTACCCTCGGATATGGCGGGCACACCAGAGAGATGCTGAAGCAGCTGGACGGGAAAGGCTGTATCTATGGTCTGGACGTGGACCCGATCGAATCTGTAAAGACGATCGAACGATTGCGAAATGCCGGCTTCGGAGAAGATATTTTTCGGTTTCGCAGGATCAATTTTGCAAACATCGATCAGGTGGCCGAAGAAAGCGGACCGTTTGATTTTGTGCTGGCGGATCTGGGCGTATCCTCCATGCAGATCGACGATCCGGAGAGAGGCTTTTCCTATAAGATCGACGGGCCTTTGGATCTGCGGCTGGATCCATCGCACGGACAGAGCGCGGCGGAGCGGCTGCGCAGTATCAGCGAAGGTGAATTTGTCGGAATGATGATCGAAAACTCCGATGAACCCTATGCGGAAGAGATTGCAAGGAAAGTCTTTTCGCTGATGGCCAAGGGCGATCCGATGGATACGACGACAGCGCTTTGCAATGCGATCAAAGAGGCACTTTGGAAGGTTCCGAAAGAGGAAAAGGATATGGCGATCAAAAAATCCTGCGCAAGAGTTTTTCAGGCGCTGCGTATTGATATCAACAGTGAATTTGAAGTGCTGTATTCTTTTCTGGAAAAACTGCCGGACGTCTTAAAACCCGGCGGACGCGCAGCCATCCTGACGTTTCATTCCGGGGAAGACCGGCTGGTGAAAAGATCCTTTAAGGATCTGGCGAAAGAAGGGATCTATTCCGAGATATCTGCGGATGTGATCCGTCCGTCTGCCGAGGAATGCCGGATGAATCCCAGGAGTAAATCAACGAAGATGCGCTGGGCGATAAAGGCGTAAACGATATGGCCGGATGAAACGCTGATTCGCTTTCTTGCGTAAAACTCTACTTTCCGCAGGTAGTAAAGTATCCGGAAACAGATTACAATCTGTAACAGGAGGGGAAAAGAATATGAACCAATATGTTACAGGCGCGGTAATTAAGGAACTGCGGGAAAAGAATCGGATAACACAGCGCGAGCTGGCGGAAAAACTGGGTGTAAGTGATAAGACGGTTTCCAAATGGGAGACAGCCAAAGGGTATCCGGATATCACACTATTGGAGCCGATCGCGGAGGCATTCCGGATTTCGGTTACGGAACTGATCTCGGGCAATCCCATTCATAATGCGAATGTATCTGCCAATATGCTGCGGTCAAAGTTTTATGTCTGTCCGATCTGCGGAAATGTGATACACAGTATGGGCGAAGCGGAGATCCATTGCCATGGGATACTGCTCACACCTTTGGTGGCGGAGCCGACCGATGAGCAGCACATGATCTTTCTCGAGCGTGTGGAAGATGAGTATTATGTGCGGATCGATCACGATATGACGAAGGAGCATTACATATCTTTTGTGGCGGCGGCTTCTTCAGACGGCCTGCATATGGTGAAACTTTATCCGGAAGGAAATGCGGAAGCGCGGTTTAAGATTCGTGGAGTAAGAAGGATCTTTTTCTGCTGTAACCGTGACGGGCTGTTTATGATCGATCCGGTTAAGGGGATTGATGACAGGGAACACGGATACGACGATTCGCAGGAACGCAGGGAACTGGAAAAGTCGGCGAAGATATTGTTCGGATAGCATAAAGACGACCGCTGAAGGAAACGTGAAGCCTGTCAGCGGTTTTTTATTGGCAAAAAAAGCTGAGATGTTATAATAAACGTGACATACAGTTGTCAGGTTATGTATGCTATGATACATACGCAGCGTTAGAAGATCAGAATTATGATGGAAGAAATGAGAAAGAATTACAGTCGGAGGAAATAACGGTATGAAATATCCATGGATAGAAGAGTATCTGCTGAAGAAAACCGGTGTGACCAAAGATCTGCAGGCAGAATGGAACTGGATCCGGTTTCAGATCGGTGGAAAGATGTTTGCTGCGATATGTCTGGATGATAATGACCGGCCCTATTACATTACGCTGAAACTGGAACCGTTGGAGGGAGAGTTCTGGAGAAAGAAGTATGAAGATATCATCCCGGGCTACTATATGAACAAACAGCATTGGAATTCGGTAAAGGCGGACGGAGAGGTACCGGATGACATTCTGAAGGATCTGCTGGATAAAGCCTATCAGATTGTGCTTGGAAGTTTCAGTAAGAAGAAACAAAAGGAAATCCTGGGGGAGTGAAGAAGACAGAGGATCGTTTAAAACAACTTGGGGGGAACGGATCAAATGCATTTTGTGGATGCGAAAGGGATACTGACCGGCAGCGGCGGGCGCTGCGGTATGAATATCTACCGGGGGTGTACGCATGGCTGTATCTATTGCGACAGCAGGAGCAAGTGCTATCAGTTTACCCATCCTTTTGAAGATATCGAGGTGAAACGGAATGCACCGGAACTTCTGGATGCGGCGCTGAAGTCGAAACGGAAAAAGTGCATGATCGGAACCGGCGCGATGTCGGATCCGTATATGCATTGCGAAGAAGAATTAGGGCTGACAAGGCGGTGTCTGGAAATCATCCGGAAAAACGGATTCGGACTTGCGATTCAGACAAAGTCAGATCGTATTCTTCGGGATATCGATTTGTTAGATGAGATAAACCGGTCTGCCAAATGTGTGGTACAGATGACGCTCACAACTTATGATGATGATCTGTGCAGTATATTGGAACCTAATGTCTGTAATACAAAGCGGCGGATCGAAGTGTTGGAAGAAATGCAGAAAAGAGGGATCCCGACGATCGTCTGGATAACACCGATCCTGCCGTTTATCAATGATACGGAAGAGAATATCACGGCTGTTCTGAATGCGTGTGCCGGAGTCGGCGTGAGGGGGATCATCGATTTTGGCATGGGACTGACACTTCGGGAAGGCGACCGGGAATACTATTATGCAGCGCTGGATAAGCATTTTCCGGGATTGAAAGAGCGGTATATCAGACGGTATGGGAATGCGTATGAACTGCCGAGCCCCAATGCAAAAGACTTGATGAAGATATTTAAGAGGATCTGCAGGGAGCATAAGATCATGTCTACCCCGGAGGAGTGCTTCGGATTTATGCAGGAATTGCCGGAAAAACATCAGCAGATGAGCATATTTGATCTCTAAAACGCAGCCGGAAATACAGTTCTTCCGGTTTTTTTGCATGCTTTTTTTGTATACCCCGAAAAACTTGCGTATATATGTATTTTACGATAAAATTACACTCGTGTGAGTTTTTGATTATGAGGGGTGAACTATGAAAAACAGAGTGTTAACTATGCTGCTTACTGCTGTGGTTGCGGTAAGTGCAGCCGGATGCGGAACAACAACGTCAGATCCGGCAAACGGTACTGCGGGAAAAGTACAGGAACCGCAGGCGACAGAGACAGAACAGGCAGATCCGACGACAGGAGAACAGGTTGGGGATCAAATAACTGAGGATACGACATCCACAGGACCAAAGATCCTTCATGCGGCAACGTCGTTTGCTTATGGAAGTCTGGATGTACACAAGGAATACTATGGATGGTATACATCCATCTACGGTGTCAGTGAAGCGCTGTTTAAGATGGATGAGAACATGAGCGCAGTGCCCTGTCTGGCCAAAGATGCGACAGCGAACGGAAGTGTATGGACGATCACTTTGCAGGACGGAGCGGCCTTTTCGAACGGTACGCCGCTTACAGCAGATATGGTCGTAAAGAATCTGCAGCGCGCGGCAGAAGTGAATGAGCGATTTGCTTATCTTGCAGATTTTGAGATCACGGCAGTCGATGATAAGACGATCACGATCGATACCAAAGAAGTATATCCGACGCTCCGCAATGACCTGGCCAGCCCGGAACTGGGAATGGTCGATCTGGATGCAACAACGGATCTTAACAATGCACCGGTCTGCACCGGTCCGTTTGTGATCAAGAGTTTTCAGCCGGAAGGTGACGTAGAAGTTGCAAAGAATGAGAACTACTGGGGCGGAGCCGTAAAACTGGACGGTGCCGTATTCTATTATATGCAGGAAGATGATCCGAAACTGCTGGCGATGCAGAGCGGTGAGATCGACTGCTACAACAGTGTCAGCTCTGCAGCGCTTGCTGTATATGAGCAGGATCCGGATCAGTATACGGTCGTATCGATCCCGGGGGCAAGACTGCAGTTTTATTTCCTGAACGAGAATACTCTGGATGATTCCGTAAGAGAGGCAATCAACCTGACGGTAGATAAGGATGCGATCGCTTCCTATCTTTCCGGTACGGTATCTGCAGCAGTAGGACCGTTCAATCCGAGCGCAGCATATGGTAAGGTGACGGTGCCGGCAGTGGATACGGCTCGTGCAAAGGAAGTGCTGGAGGCAGACGGTTATACACTCGGAAGCGACGGTTTCTATGAAAAGACGGTGAGAAACTCTGCATTAATATAAAGTATTATGCGGCCAGATCCCTGGATACGCTGGCGCTTTTGATCCAGGAACAGCTGAAGGCAGTCGGGATCGATTCGACACTTGGTGTAGAAGAAGATCCGGATGCGACGTATCTTGCAACCGGCGATTTTGACCTGGCGCTTTACTGCATGATCGCAGATAAGGGCGGTGATCCGCTTTACTTTATCGAATCGGTATTTGCGGATGGTTCCTATTATGACTGCAACGGATTTGATGATGCGGACTGCGAGAAACTGATCGGAGAACTGAAGTATGAGACCGATGCATCGGTGAGAGCGGAACTGGCGAATGAGATCGTACAGATCGCCATCGATGATAATGCGTATGGTTTTGTCGGACTGTTCAATTCGACCACCGTACTTCGAGCAGGTGTGACGGGATATGCGGAAGACATTCCGCAACGGGCTTTACTGATCCTCACGGGGATCATCGTCAGCACGATGACAACAGAAAGGTAAATGATTCCATGAAAAAAACAT
>JAFWRC010000062.1 GCA_017508825.1 Lachnospiraceae bacterium | reverse complement strand
TTCTGCTTGCAGAACGCTCGCGCCGAGCGCGGTTGCGACAGCAACACATTCCTTGCGCGCGATAGATGATTTTCTTACGGTTTTACCGTTAGAAAATCACTATGCGTAACGCAGCGAAGAAGTGCGCATCCCCCGGCGGGCTTTTTGCTATAGGAAATTGCAGAGCAATTTCCTATAAAGCAAAAAGGCGTCCTTCACGGACGCCTTTGCCTTAACGATTGTATTATACATCATTACGGCTCCCTTTTCAATTCAAAAAATCGCTTCGTCATATGGCATCCGGATCCGCGATCAGCTTGATCACCGCAGTATACTGATATGCCAGCGTCTCATTATGTACAAAAGAAACAATCCCATCCTCCGGCGAGCGTATCTCCTGCCGGATCTCTCCGGTATACGGATCCGTGATCGTAGCCAGAAGATCGTTTTTCTGCACCTTTTCTCCGGCCCGGATCCTTCCCATAAAGAAGCCTGCCCGTCCTGCACGGACATTGATCATATCCTTCGATTCTACCACGCGTGAAATATAGCCTTCATACCCCTGATAATCAATGATCCCCTGTTTTGCCATAAAATTCAGGATCGCATTTACTGCCTGCGTTGCTGCTTCCGGGTCGATCGCTCCGGTGCTGGTGGTATAGATGGAGAAGGCCTGTGTATTCCAGATCTGCCAGTTATAATTCAGCGTAGCGGTATCAAACGGTCTCGGATTATGCAGCACCACATAGGGCAATCCAAACTGTTTTGCCAGTTCAATATTCTCTCGTCCGGTCTTCATCATACGGACCTGCGGCACAAAATATCCGGGCATATAAAAAGAAGCAAATTGAATACCATACGTATATTCCTTCACTTTTTCAAATATGCCGCCTGCGATCCGTTGCGTTGTTTCGCCAAGGTCATATCCCGGAAACATACGGTTGATATCCGTATTATCGATCGTCCAGAAACGTTTTTTCGCATTTGCGGAATAGGTGTTGGCGCATGGGATCACCAGGATCTCCTTTCCCGGCAGGATACGTTTCTTTTCTTCCAACACCTTCAGTTTACGGATCAGCTGTGAGCATACATAGATCTGCTGGAATTCATTTCCCCGCATACTTCCCACAACGCAAAGACTCTTCTCCCCTTCTCCGAACCGGAACGAACTGATACGAAAATCATCCCTGTATAGCCCACGGATCTGATAAAGCGTTTCCTGTTTCACTCTGCATACACCTCTCTTTTCAGTATCCTTCCGATCAATGATCCTTCCTCCACGATCGGATATTCTCTTGTGGTAAACAGCCATCCGTCCTCCGGAGCATCCATTTCGGAAAGCAGTTTCCCTTCCAGCGGGTCTACGATGCTGCCGATCCTTTCTCCTTTTACCACATAGCTGCCGGTCTCTTTTTCTTTCAGATACACTCCGGAGACCGGAGCATTCATATAACAGACATCCTCTCCCTGCTGATCATAAGCAACAACCGGCTTTTTGACCGTCGGTACTTCTCCTGTCCAGATCCCCAATTCCGCCATCATCGATAATATCCCGTCCGTCATCTGTTCGCCGTATGCTTTGGTAATGCGCATACCGACGCCCATTTCCACCACCAGCGTATTTACACCGATATGATTCAGGCTGTAAGCAAACGTCGATTCCAGCACCGTACTGTTCCCATGCACCCAGATCAGATCCATATTGGCTTTTTCCGCGATCGGAACCAGGGTATCCTTATGAACCTCGTTGATCCGGATCTGCGGTACCTCTGTCAGGAAAATATTACTGGCATGAATGTCCACGCACAGATCCGCCCCGGAACAATCCCTTAAAATTCTTGAAGCAATATACTCATTCATATCCCCTTCCGTATTTCCGGGAAAAATCCGGTTCATATCCAGATCAAATGCCGGGATCCCTCTGGTGATCGAATCCATTCCGATAGGATTCATGGCAGGATAAATATCCACGATCCCTTGTAGAGCTTCCGGATTTTCCCGGATACGCTTCGACAGGGCATAGCAGACATATTGTCCCTCCAGTTCATCTCCATGTATTCCGGTTACGATACAGATCCTTTTGGCATCGTAGGACAGATCGTCCGGCATCCATCTGTGCTTCTGGATCTCAAAACTCTCATCGATCGGAAACTCCGCCTCCGCCACGCTTTCAATCATTTCCATCAGTTTTTTCTCCAATTTCCTTCACCTCCACACGGATCATCTGTTCCTGAAATGCAGTTCCCACACAGCCTTTAAATATTCCCCGGTTGATCAGACAATCCTTATAGTCCCTGCCTTTTGCGATACGTATATAGTCGTCCCCCACGATCCGGTCATTGGTGGGATCCAATCCGATCCATCCTTCCGGCGTTCTTATTTCTACCCATGCATGCGAAAATCCCTCTCCCGTCATCATTCCGCTCACATACCGGCATGGTATCCGCGCCAATCGCAACAGAGAGAGAAATATATGTGCATAATCCTGGCATACCCCCATCCCCTTTTCAAATGCTTCTTCCGCAGTGGTATCGATAAGGGTTATGCCGCTTCTGTACTGAAATCTTTTATTGAGCCGGTGCATAAAAAACACTGCCATGCCGGTTACATCTTTTTGTTCCGGCGCATCTGTTTCCCGTAAAAAATCCTGTTCCAGTTCCTTGTAGAATCCCCGGATCTGCACGCCCGGAGCTGTCTGTAATGTCTGATACCTGTAGATATACTCTGAAGCGGTTTCCGAAATCCGCTCTCCGCAGCCGGTCTGTACGATACCATATACATCAGCCAGAAACAGCTTATGCGGTTCTCTGCAGGATCCGTAAAGCATTTCATTTCCAAACGCATCCGTTCCCCTGCACAGATCACAGTACGGACGCACCTCGTAATTCAGTTCTTCGTTTATTTGACTGTCGTCTTCTTTCGGCAGACATCTTAGTGTAAAATGATGATCATGTACGGGAATATCAAAACGGATCTCCATATAGTAATGAAACCGTAGTTGTTTCATTGCATAAGATTCTCCACTTCATCCACCAGTTCTTTATAGTCCACTTTTTCTTCTTCCAGAAGATAATTGATATGGGCCAGGCTTTTCCTGTTGTAAGACAATCCGGTTCTGCCGATCCTGCGATTCAGTTTTTCCGCTTCACGCAACAGTTCTTTCCTTGCCATATGCATCCGTGCATACAGATCAATCCGTTCCACACGTTTCCCCAGTTTTATCATACTTCGCACATGTTCATCATCAATACTGTCATCTACAATCCCCCAGAATGCAACGATATTATCGACCACATGCTGCAGTTCGTATACCGGCGCATCCGATTGCTTCGCTTTATTCATCGCATATACGGCCATCTGAATATAAGAGAGCGTCACACTTCCGATCTCTTCCCGCATCACCACGGCATTATCATATGCTCTGTTCAGATTCGAAAAGATCGAATTCGCATCCTTCTCATCAAAGCAATACCTCTGTGCAAAATCTTCTGCTGACCGATAGATATCCGGAATATCCTGTTTCCGGCAAAAATCTTTGTATTCCTCCTCCTTCAGATCCAGCATAGAATCGTATTGATCTGAAAAAATTCGAAGTGTTGTATAGACTCTTTCACTATATCTTCCCAGCCAGAATAACCGGTCTGTATGTTCTATTGAGATAATACCCATGTATCCTTAAAACCTCCTCCCTGTGACGAATTCACGATAAAGGAATCCGGATTACGGGAAAAGCGCGTCAATCCGCTCTTCCATACCACCGGTTCTTTCCCCATCAGAACAAACGCTCTCAGATCTGCTTTTCTTGGTACCAGTTCACCCTTTTCCATAATATTGATATCCAGAAAATCGATCACTTCCTGTGCGATAAACCTTCTTGGCTCCTCCTTTAACATACGCAGAAAATCTTCTTTTTCCTGTTTCGAGAGTTTGTATCCGAAGACAACACCATATCCGCCTGCCTCCGCAACATCCTTCAGTACCAGATCGTCGAAGTGTTCCAGCACGTATTTCATATCGTTCTTATAGTACGGCAGATAAGTAGGCGCATTGTTAAGGATTGCTTCTTCCCCCAGATAATAACGGATCATCTGCGGAACAAAGTAATAAATCCCCTTATCATCTGCCACTCCGTTTCCCGGCGCATTAAGAATTGCCACGTTTCCTTTCCGGTAGATATCGAAAATATGCGGTATCCCGATCAGCGAATTCTCCCGAAACGTCATAGGATCCAGAAAGTCGTCCGAAATCCTCCGGTAAACCGCCCCTACCCGTTCCTTCTTTCCGGAGTAATCGATAAAATACAGATGATCATTTTCTACGATCAGTTCATGGCCGTTCGCCAGATGTGCACCGGTCTGCTCCGCAAGATAGGAATGTTCGAAATATGCTGCATTATAACGCCCCGGCGTCAGGATGACGGTATGCCCGCCGGTATTTACATAGTCCATTGTCTCCCTGAGATATTTCGCATAATTACGATTGTCCTCCGGATGAATGTCCCGAAAGATCTGCGGTTCACATTTTCTGCAAAGATCTCTTGCGATCATCGGATAAGATGCTCCGGACGGAATGCGCAGATTATCCTCCAACACATACCATGTACCATCCTTCGCCTGCACCAGATCGATCCCGGATATATGTGAGTAGATCTCTTTCTGCGGCATGATCTGATCACAGCAGGCAAGATAACCGCTCCCCGAAAAAACAAACTCCTCCGGTACCACACCATCTCTGATGATCTTTTTTTCATGATAGATGTCTTTTATAAACAGATTAAGTGCCATGACTCTTTGCTTCAGGCCTTTTTCCAGATACGCAAACTCATCCGCCGGAATGATCCGCGGGATCATATCAAACGGAAACAACTGCTCATGAAACACATGATCCTTGTAAATCCCGAATTTTACTCCGTATCTTGCCAGTAATTCATTCACAGAATCAGAATTTTTAAACAATTCCCGATTATCCATAGTCTCTCCTTCAGCATTCGCTGATCAGTATCCCAGAGCACGATCCACGATATGGATCAGATCCAGTCCGTGTGTATAACGATACAGATTATCCGCGCAGATCTTCACAACCTGCCTGCGATTATATTCCTCTTCCAGTTTTCCGGCGATGTGCGGGGTAATGATCACATTATCCATTTCCCACAATTCGGAATCCTGCAGGGGTTCCTCTTCAAATACGTCCAGTCCCGCTCCGCGTATTTCTTTATTCTTCAATGCTCTGACCAGCGCCGGCGTATCGATGGTACTTCCCCTTCCGGCATTTATCAGAACGGCATTTTTCTTCATTCGCCGTATCTGTTCTTCGCCAAACAGATGATACGTATTACTGCCGCCCGGCAGCGATATCGCTACCACATCCGCCTGATCGATCACTTCATCCATTTCTCCGATCTCATATTGTTCATCAAAGAAAAACTGGTTCTCTTTCTTTGTACGGCTGATCCCGATCACGTGTGCTCCCAGCACTTTCATCCGCATCGCATAATTTCTTCCGATATCCCCCATACCCACTACCAGGATCCGGCTTCCGCTCAGCACCTGTCGGTTATCACATCTTTCCCACTTATGCTTTTTCTGCTGGTCAATGTATTGTTTCAGATTACAGTTTAGCGCCAGGGTCAGCGCCATCATATGTTCTGCCACGGTTACCCCGTATGCTCCGGAGGCATTGGTAAGGATCGTATTCTCCGAAAGGACCCCCGGTTTCAGATACTGTTCTGCTCCGGCCCAGGCCAATTGCAGCCACTCCAGACATTTCAGCCTGCACAAAACAGCCGGATCGATCATTCCGATGATCGCGTCCGCCGAGTTCGCGGTCTTCAGATCCAAAGACTGTTTATCCCGATAGATCAGACGGTATTCCTCATTGCTCCCGTCCACCATTTTCATTAGGAATTCTTTATCATCTTTATCTACAGGAAGTGTGATCAGAACTGTTTTCATATTCCCTCCCCCCGGATCATCCTATCTTCACATAACTGCCTTACGTCCTTCTTTCATTATGCTTTCCGCTGCTCCGGCTTCACGAAACGTTTTCATTTCATACCCGGAATGCCATCTGCCCAACAATTTCTCACCGATATGCATACCGACTGCTGCATCTTTCTTTTGCATACTCCGTACCACCATCGAAAGAGAAAAATTGATCATAAAATAGATGAGCGCTGCTACTCCAAACAGAACAAACACATCCGAAACATTAATGGCATTGGTTCCGTTGTACCGTTTTGCCGCCGAAAGGATCTGCTTTGTTCTTGCCATCAGTTCGATCACTGCAACATTTGCAAGAAACGAACTGTCTTTGATCGTCGTGATCACCTGACTTAACAGTGTCGGGATGATCGCTTTAAACGCCTGCGGCAAAACGATATACCACATCACCGCCACCATAGGAAACCCCTGTGATACCCCCGCTTCGATCTGCCCTTTTGGCACGGAATTCAATCCGCCTCTTACAATCTCTGCGATCACACCGGAGGTATAGAGGATCAACGCTGCCGCCGCCTTAAACAGCAGCTTATTATTTACCGATGATAGTCCGAACATTGCATGATCCATAAACTTCGGTGCCGGGCAAAAGACCAGGCAGATAAAGATCCAGAATAACAGCGGCGTATTACGAAACAATTCGATATAGACAGCCGCAAGCCTGCCAAACATCCGGATCCCCGGCCTCTTGCAGTAGTTTCTGAGAAGCGCCAGTATCGCTCCGAATACAATACTGAACAGCACAGCAACCACCGAGATGATCAATGTGAACAAAACGCCGTTAAGAAGAAACTTAATGATCGCCGGTTCCTTCAACATAGATAAACTGTTTCCCAATGTTCCCATTCTTCCTTCTACGCCTCCTTCAACGTCACTGCTTTTCTTTCTCTTTTTTTCAGTGCCGCTTCCCACATCGTCGCCAGGGTAGATAACGGGAAACACATCAGAAAAAATATCGTTCCGCATACAATATAGGCGGGAGCATAAGAGCCACCGGTATTCTCACCTGTAACAAAGCTATACGTCAGCGATAACAGATCTGCTCCTCCGACAATATACAGACAGGACGTATTTTTGATCATATTTACGATCGTATTGACCATCGGCGGCAGTATCACTTTGAAACTCTGGGGAAGGATGATATAGTACATCCTCCCCAGATAACCAAATCCCTGAGACTGTGCAGCTTCAAACTGCCCCTTGGGCACCGACTCGATCCCGGCCCGGATCACTTCTGCCATATAGGCACCTGTGTATACTCCCAGCGCCAGGATCCCTGTCAGTATGATCCCGAGACTATGTCCGGAAAAAGCAAGCGCATAATAAAGAAAACACATCTGCAGTAGCAGCGGCGTATTCTGGATCAGTTCAACATAGATCCTGCTGATACGCACCAGTGCCTTTTTTCCGCTGGTTGCCATCAACCCAAACACTACTCCAAGCAGCAATGCAAGCAGCAATGCAGCAAACGCTGTCTCTACCGTATTCCACAGGCCCAGCAGAAAGGTACCTCTGTATGTCCATATCTTATCCCATCCTCTTGCTGAAAATATCCCGGACATATACTCCCTCCATCACATCTTTGTTAATCCAACCCGTTCTCTGCTTTCAGAGCATCGATCGTTCCGTCGGAAAGCAGATCTGTTACCAGTGTTTCCGCCACCGCAGATAAACCCGAATCTTTTGTGGTAGCAATCCCGTATTCCTGAGGAGAAAACTCCGCATCAATGTAGGAGCGTCCTTCTGTCCGATAGATTGCCAGGATCGATTTATCCACGCAAAATGCGTCTACTTCGCCTGCACTCAGTGCCGTTGATATCGTCGGATAATCATCATACTGCCGGAAGGAAATACCTTCTGTCCAGGTTGCCGCATCAAAACTGTCTGCATCGAAATCATCTCCGCTGATCAATCCGTTCTCGATCATCGCCTTAACAAGTGACTTCGCCGAAGTCGATCCGGACGATACCCCTACTACCGCATCCTGCAGGCCTTCCAGATCCGTGATCCCGCTGCTGTCTTCCACCAGGACCGAAACATAATCCGTATAATACGGCGTGGTAAAATCCCAGCTTTCTTTTCGTTCCTCTGTGATTGTAAACGTAGCAAGCACACAATCAATATCTCCCGAATCCAGCAGTTCCGTACGAGTTGCAGCTGTTACCGCCGTATATTCCACATCCACACCCAGCTTGTCCGCCAACGCCTGCGCCAGCGAGATCTCCAAACCGGAATATTCACCGGTCAGCGGATCTTCATACCCAAATCCCAGCACCGCGTTTTTTACACCGACACGCAACACGCCCCTTTCGATGATATCCTGTACATCTGCACTGACAGCAGCATCTTCAGCTCCGTCGGTTGTCTGGGGTGTTTCCGCTGTTATCTCCTCTTCACCTGCCGACACAACGATCGGCTCTCCGGCTTCTGTCGCGCCACATCCCGCGATAAGTGATACCCCAAGCGCCGCAATTGTTCCTAACCATCTCTTTTTCATAATCTTTTCCTCCCATTCGTTATTATATCTGTATACGAACTTCCAACCCCTGCAGTGGTTTTCTGTTCCGTTACATTCTTTCATCGTATGATCTTGCCCAAAAACTGTTTTACTCTTTCATTCTCCGGATCAGTAAAGAAATGTTCCGGAGTTCCTGTCTCCAGGATCTGTCCGTCTGCCATAAATACCACCCGGTCTGCGACCTGTCTGGCAAATCCCATCTCATGTGTCACCACAACCATAGTAATATGTTCCTTTGCCAGTTTGACCATTACATCCAGCACTTCCTGTATGGTTTCCGGATCCAATGCCGATGTCGGTTCATCAAACAAAATGATCTTCGTCTGCGAACAGAGTGCTCTCGCTATTGCAATTCTCTGCTGCTGTCCTCCGGAAAGTGTTGTCGGATACACATTTGCTTTTTCCTTCAGTCCTACAACATCCAGATAATGATATGCGAGTTCTTCCGCTTCTTTCTTCGGTTTATGGTGCAGCTTCACCGGCGCCAGTGTCAGATTTTTCAAAACTGTCATATGCGGATACAGGTTAAAGGACTGGAACACCATTGAGGTTGTCTCCCGTATCAGTTTCACCTTATTTGCCGCCGTCAGTTCCTTTCCGTCAATAAACACCTGTCCGCTTGTCGGTTCCTCCAAAAAGTTCATGCACCGAACCGTGGTAGATTTTCCGGAACCGGACGGTCCGATGATCACCAGCTTTTCTCCTTCTGCCACCTCCAGATTGACATCCTTCAGTACGTGTTGTTTTCCGAAGTATTTATTCACATTCACCAGCTTGATCATAATTTCCTCCCTTCAGCCAGGTGAGCAGTAATCCGAGCACGATACCGATCATGGTATCCAGGCTGCGGTTAAAAACAAAACCATACGGATTTTCATCCCCCAGATGATTGACCACAATACTTAAATACACAACGCATGAAAAATAGGATGCATTCTTTTTATTGATCAGCAGGGTCGTATATATGATCGGAATGATCATCCCGGATAATACTGCATAATGAAACAATCCGTATTCCTGACTCATTACATTTATTCTCAACAGGATAAAGATCAGCCCGTATACTGCTCCGATCAAAGTTCCGACACTTCGCTGAAATGCATTTGTAACCGCATCCTTTTCACTCGGCTGAATGCACCATAGTACCGCAAGCGCCGAATAGAACGGTGTTCCTGCACGCCCCCGCAGCAGAAAGATCACAAAACAAAGAAATACACCGATTGCCGACTTTATCATTCGTTTTCCAATGTGCGGTAATTCCGTCTTTCTTTTTTCCATAAACAGCACCTGTTCCAATCAGAAAAGGCGCCGGATCAAAATGCGTATCCAGCGCCCTTGCTATACTCGTATTTTAGGTGATACTCACTGTTTTGACAATGTATGATCTGCACAGTCTTAGTGAACATTCTGCACAATTACCGTTTATGAAACAGGCTTTTTTAAAGAAACATCATCCGTTTGACCAGGATGCAGTTGATCAGATCCAGATACTCCATATAGTCCGTCAGCTCCATATCCAGTAATTCTTCGATCTTCTTAAGACGATAGATCAGTGAATTTCTGTGTATAAAAAGCGCCTCTGCAGTTTTCACCGTATTAAATCCGTTCATATAATATGCCAGTACCGTCTCGATCAGAAATGTTCCGTTTGCATGATCGTATTCTTCCAGTTTATCCAGCTTATTATCACAATAATCCAGTATTTCTCTCTGGTTATCGCTATGGAACATATATTTATAGATCCCCATGGAACTGGCGCTCAGCACTTTTTTATGCGAAGGATTCGGTAGCTGGTCTTTTTTCGGGATCAGGCTTTTTGCCTCCTGATAGCTTTGTCCGAACTTTCCGGGATCCGTATACGGCGCTCCCAAAATACATGTACTCTGTATCACATTTACAAAATGCGGATTCGCATCCAGTTTGCGCAGCATCGTCTCCAGTTCTTTTTCGATCTCTTTATTTTTTTTCGCTTCAAACAGAAGCACAAACTTGTTCAGGAAACGCATAAACATCGGCCGCCCCTTCATGTTCAGCACTTCCTGATTCAGGCAGTTCGCATAATACTCATAAATATGTTCATCCTGCTCCAGACTGGTCCCGTAAGTACGATCTACCGCAATGATCCCAACCCGGTATGGTTTGTTAAAATCCAGTTCGAACTGATCGGATATTTTTTCTATATATTTCTCATTGATACGATATCCGAACAAAAGATTATACAGATAATCCCCCGTTCTTTTGTTTCGTATATTGTTTTCCAGGATCAGATTTCCGATGCTTTGCGATACGTCCGCAAAAGATGTCCCGTTCCATCGCAGAGAAAAAAGCGGCAATGCCAGCCGGTCCGCTTTTTCAAGGATCGTATCCGGTATCCGGTTGCAGTCTTCTGCAACAGAAATAGCCAATCCGGATATCCCTTTCGTATTCAGCTCTTCCATGATCCTGTCAATATCACCAAATCCGTACTGTATATCATCACATACGGCTATAACAAAATTCCCCTGATTTACATGTTTTTCACACGCTCTGCTCTGGATCAGATAGGTCCAGGAAACAACCCGGTTCATTCCCGCTTCCCCTGCAAGCAGTTTCAAACCGTCCGGATTCATTTTTTCTATATCACGACATATAACCATAATCATTTCCTCAAATAAGGCAAGAAAACGCCCCATCTATGTAAGACGAGGCGCCTTCTTTAGAGATACTACAGGAGAGATTTATTTAGAACAGATAAGGCTGTTCCCAAAGGTTCAGTTTGGTACCGATGCCAAGCTTCAGTGCTTTCTCATAGCACTTCTTGCCCCATGCGACATCCTCCACCGGCATACCGCCTACGGAATATATGATGACTTCATCATCCGACTTTCTGCCTTCCTGCTTGCCTGCCAGGATTGCTCCAAGGTTGATGATCTTGTCTTTGCTCAGTTTACCGTCATGTACCAGATCCAGCCACAGACATCCGGGAATATAAACCATGTTGTAGGTCGGATAAGAATACTCTTCTGCCCATGCTTCGTATAGTTTGATATTATCGCAGACCAGCTTCGCTTTGCCGCTGCAAACATACTCATCCGAGAAGTCACAGGAACCCGGTACACAGAACAGGGCACCCGGCTTGATCCACTCTTCCTTTACCAGCGGATACTGGCTGCGGTCCATACCCATGGAAGTCGAAGTTGCAAAACTCAAGATATCAGAATCGCGGACACATTCTTCCAGGGTATCTACAACCGTAATGGTCTTAAACTGCGGCAGGTGTTCCTTTACGAAACTGATACAACGGTCAATGGATGCCTTGCCGCGCCCCTTGATCTTCAAGGTATCCAGTGTCGGACGTAATGCTGCAAAAGTTTCGATCGCGGTGATATTGATAACGCCCGGACCTACGATACCGAGTACCTTTGCGTCCTTTACCGCCAAATTCTTTACGCCGGCTCCCGGAATACCGGAAGTACGGTATGCGGATAACAGGTTTGCCGACATCAGCGCCAGCGGAGCACCGGTATCCTTATCATTCAGCATTACCATCAGGATAGATCTGGGAAGTCCCTTTTCACGGTTCTCCACGTTGGATCCGTACCACTTCATACCGGCCATAGCCGTCTCACCGCCGACATAAGCAGGCATTGCCATAAAACGTCTGTCCGGTCCGGCCTTCGGCATGTTCGGGAACGGCGGGTTCTCCGGGAACGTGATCATGGTTCCGTGAGAGTTTCCGTTCTCGCCACCCATCAGATAATCTCCCTTATCCAGAGTGATCAGCAATTCTTCCATACATTCGGTACAAGCTACTACATCGTTTACACCGGCCTTCAGCATATCCGGCTCGCTTAAATAAAGAAGATCGATCCTTGTGTCTGCCATAATTTTTTCCCTCCTGAATTGTGTTTTATTATTTCACGCGCTTTTTTGCGCTGTGATAACTGAGATACAGTTCGTTTTCCATTGCCATGACTTCTTTGATGGCATAGGGTTTAAATAACGGTCGTTTCACTCTTGTCTTCACCCAGATGAAAGAGTAGATCCCGAGTACAACCAATGTGATCAGCACTACCTTATAGAGTGACAGTTTCACTTCCCAGGACGGATCGATGCTGTAGATCATATATGCCGATCCGAGGATCCCGAGAATGGGTACTGTATAACCAAGCGGTGTCTTAAAGTTTCTCGGTGCATCCGGAAGCCTTCTTCTGAGAAGGATCACATTGAAGTTCGATACGATGTAACTGATGAGCCACAATACCGCCAGTACCGAGATCATATAGGAAATCGAGTCTGCCGAGGAAAGGCCCGTTACGTTCAGTACTACGAAGATCGCCATCTCCAGGAAAATACCGATATACGGTGCACCTTTCTTGTTGGTCTTCTGGAAAAACTCCGGAAGCAGGCCGATCTTGGACATTCCCATCAGAATGTATGCCAGAGAGCCAAGGATCGTATTCACGGAACTGATCGCTGCCAGCAGGGTGATGACCAGCATCCAGTATCTTCCGAGCGGTCCCAAAAGAGCCTGTCCGTAAAGCATCTGCGGAGTGGTACTTCCGGCCAGATCTTCCCAGTTGGTATAATTCTTGAAACCAAGGGTAAGAAATGTCTGCATACCGAGAATGATCAACATGCTGATCACCATTCCGAGAGGAATATCTCTCTTTGCGTTCTTACAGTTTTTGTTCAGCGGAACCACATATTCACCACCGACAAACAGGAAGAATGCTGCACCACAGAGACTTGTAACGCTTCCGAAATCCGTTGCCAGCGCTTCCGGCTGTTCCACGATCTCGCCGGTTCCGATCCCGAGTGCTCCGAGTACACCCATCGCTACGAGAGAAAGGATCAGTGCATAAGCCACAAAATCCTGCACCTTTACAAATACATCCACACCGTTCAGGTTGGTGATCACCAGAAACGCGATCAGGATCACCGTAAATACCCAAGCCGGAATCCCGTATTCCGCAAACATTTCCGCAAAGGCATTTCCGAATACCGCGCCTTCCACGGATCCTGCCAGCGAGTTACAAAGGATATATCCGCCGACCATACAGATGATCGTTACAAACGGTCCGACGCAGGCCAGTGAAAACTGTGCAAGCCCGCCGGTCAGATTCGGCATCAGGGCATTTAATTCCGCAATGGACAACAATGTGAAAATGTTGACCAGGCACGCGATCACCATCGTGATGATGAACGTTGTCCCGATGCTTCCTGCACCAATCCCCAGGGTCAATAAGCAGCTCGATGCTACGACCAGCCCGACGCCTGTTGCTACAACACTTGCTAACCCGATTTTCTTTTCTTCCATAAGCACCACACCTCCTTAATCGAGAGCTCCCTCTTTCAGGGCATCCATTCCTTCTTCACCGGTTCGTACTCTTACGGCATTGGTCACCGGAGAAACAAAGATCTTACCGTCTCCGATATGCCCGGTGTATAGCGCTTTTTCCACAAACTCCAAAAAACCGTCCACTTCTTTGGAAGGAAGCACCACCATCACGATCTGCTTCGGTAACAGCTGCGGCAGTGTATTCTTCTCTACCTCATATTCCTGAGTACCGAGCTGTACACCGCATCCCAGAGCATCGTATACGGTCATGCCGGTGATCCCGAACTTTCCGAATTCCTTGGTCAGTTCTGCCACCTTTGCTTCCTTGGTGATGATCTCTACCTTTGACAATTCTTCAATCGCTACTTTCATAATCTCTCTCCTCCTTTATCTCTCTTTTCTATATCAGAACAAGACATTATATTTTTGCCTTGAATCTGCCGTACTGTAATCCGGATATATCCACCGAAGTCTTTCCTTCACAGATCAGCATCGCCATCTGCTCACCTACCGCCGGCCCGATGCCGAAACCGTGTCCCGAGAATGCACAGGCTACTACAAGCCCCGGTACTTCATCGACAAATCCCAAAACCGGTACGCCGTCCTGACAGATGTCCAGGTATCCTGCCCAGGTTCTTACGATCTTTGCATCCTCCAGCGCCGGGAAGTATTTCATAATACCGCGGCAGATACAGGGTGCGGTGATCGCAGCGTTGCTGGGTGAATTCTTCGGCCCGGTGTTTTTGTTGTTCAGCTCCAGTCCGGACATTCCGCCGAATACAAAGGATCCGTGATCCGACTGGTGTCCGTAAAAGTCTGCTTCCGCAGTACCGAGCATCTGATTGAACATATGCGGCTCTGCTTCGGTCACCAGACATTCCACCAGTTCCTTATGCATCGGTACATCCACACCGACGGTTGCCAGGATATCTCTGGATTCGTATCCGGCTGCCACCACCACATACTCACCTTCATACACATTATCTTTGGTATATACTTCCCGCAGCCTTCCTTTCACCTTACGTAACCGTTCCACCTTTTCACCGGTGATGAAGCGTACACCCATTTCTCTGGCTTTTTTATAAAATGCCAGGGTAGTCACCAGCGGGTTTGCATGTCCGTCGGTAGGACACCAGCTTGCTCCGATCACTTCATCGGAAAGATGCGGATTGATCTTTTTTACTTCCGCCGCATCGATCATCTTTACATCCAGCCCGCATGCTACCGCTCTGTCCGTCAATCCCTGCAGGATCTTTAAATGTTCGGGCGTTTTTCCGAGTCTCAGGTTTCCTTCTTTGTGATACTCACAGTTCACACCCAGTTCCTCGGAAAGTCCCGGCCACAGATTCTTGATCCCGTACATAGCCAAAGGCAGTTCCCTGGGATCACGGCCGGACTGTCTTACACCACCGCCGTTTCTGGAAGATCCGCCGTTTCCGATGTTGTCACTCCCTTCCAGAACGATCACATTTTTTCCTCTTTTTCTCAGGTAATAGCTGATGGCGCATCCGATGATCCCGGCTCCGATCACTATTACATCTGCACTGTTTTTCGCTTCCATATAATCCCTCCCTGTACCTATCAAGCCTCTCAAGCTTCGCTTTAAGGTATCGGCAGGACTTCTTCGGCGTCCTGCCATTTCGCTCAGCTTGATGCAGAATTATGACTTCGTCATAATCAAGCTTCGCTTCCAAACACTTTCATTTCTACCGGTCGCATCGGCGATCTGGAAGTCGCCGGTTCCAGTTCTGCGGGAGATACGCCAAGCTCTCTGGCGACGATCCCCTTGACCAGTCGTGAACATGTCTGTCCCTGGCAAAGCCCCATTCCGGTTCTTAAATATCTTCGGATCTCTGTTAAGGTCCACATTCCGTCGTGTACCGCCTTTCGGATCTCACCCTTTGTGATCTCTTCACACCGGCAGATCAGCATATCATCATCCGGCTGCGGAACAAATTCTCCGATATCTTTTGATCGATCTACTACTGTATTCATCATCACACCTCCGCCTTTTTAAAGAATCTTGCCTTCATCGCGTACTCTTTCGGCACTCTCATCGTCAACAGATTGGTATGATCAAATGCCTTTACACTCTTTACGGAAACCACGGTTGCTTCACAGATCTTTTCACCTTTTCTGGAAAGTCCGTATCCCTTGTCTCCTTCCTGCGGAAGCGGAAGGAACTCATACGGCAGTGTCACCGTTGCAGTACCGTCTCCGCAATCCTCATCCACCAGAAAGATTGCCTGACCGGAACAGCTTGCAACACACATACCGCAGTTGATACATTCCACATCGTCTTTAACAAACGGAAGGTATGTAATATTGTCACCGGTAGAGATACATTTCTTCGGGCACGCATCCTGACAGGGGTTACATGGAATGTTCTGTGTACATTCGATCACCGGATGAACCCCCTTCTTATGTGTTACGCCCGGGAATCGTTCGATCTCGTCATCCGCCACATATCCCTTTTCCAGCAGGTTGGTGGAGATATCAATTCCTTCATCCGTTTTCTCGATCTTCTTACCGCGGTTCTTCGGTGCGAACATACCCTGACGCAGGCTGTCCAGATCTTTTTCAAATGCCTTCAGTTCCGTCATCTTCGTATCTTCATCGATATACCCAAGGTACTCAGCGACGCATACGCCTGCCATTTTTCCTTCGATCATTGCCGAAGATGCTTCCTCGATACCGGAAACATCACCGGCTGCAAAGATACCGGATACTGAGGTTTCTCCGTATTCATTTACCAAAGGTACCTGCCCGCCGCGCTTCGGATTATCTTCCATTGCACATCCGGCCATCTTTAGAAGCTGCGACATCGGTGAAAGACCGACTGCCATACAAACGGTATCTACTTCAAAATGCTTTTCGGTTCCCGCGATCGGCATGAAGCGTTCATCGATCTGGTGGATCGTGACGCCTGTCACCTTATCCTTGCCCTGTACTTCCTTGATCGTATGCGAGAGATAAAACGGTACGCCGCATCTCGCCACCTTGGAAGCGTGTACACCGTAGCCGCCGACTCTCGGGAGCGCATCTACGATCGCTACCACTTCACATCCTGCCTGCAGCAGCTGGAACGAAACCACCAATCCTACATTCCCGGATCCCAGCATCAGGATTTTCTTACCGGGCTGTATGCCGTGCAGGTTCATCATCGTCTGTGCCGCTCCGGCTCCGATCACACCGGGTAATGTCCATCCCGGGAACGTTACCATATTTTCGGAAGCGCCGGTTGCAATGATCACTGTATCCCCTTTGTAATGATGGATCTGGTCTCCGATCTTTACATTTACTTCCTTATCCGGATAAAGCCCTACGACCGTTGCGTTCAGGATAACCTCTACCCCCAGCGCGTCTGCTTCCTGCAACAGTTCCTCGCCGATCTTGAAACCGCGGATCTTTGCGTGATGCTCTTTCGATCCGAAAAACTTGTGGATCTGCTTAAAGAGCTGTCCGCCCGGCTTTTCATTTTCATCAAATACAACTACTTTCAATCCTCTCTTTGCTGCCTCGATCGCTGCGGACAAACCGGAAGGTCCTGCACCGACGATGATCACTTCATATCTTTTCATGCTCCCTCACCTTCCTTTATCTCTGCAGCTTCCACGCCGTCCTGCGTCCGAATATCCATTCCTTCTTTTAACGGTGTGACACAGGTTCTCACATTTGGCTTTCCGTCTACTACCATCACACAGTCGGTACAGCGCCCGATCGCACAAAAGATACCTCTCGGTTTGTGTTCCTTCTTGGTATATCTGTGGATCATCACCCCGTTTGCCTTTAATGCAATGGCGATCGGTTCATCTTCAAATCCCTTCAGCTGCTTTCCGTCAAAGGTGAAGCTCACTTCTCTTCCTTTTTCCTTTGCTCCCAAAATCGGATGTTCTGCTATTCTCTCCATCTCTATCCCTCCTGCTTTCTCAGAATTCCGAAAGCATTGCTTCCATTTCGATCTCCACAAACTGTGTCGGCCGGTTCAGTCTGGCGATCTCCACCATCGTATTAAGCGGCTTCACATCGTGGAAAAATTCGGAATACGCTTCACAGATCTTTGCGCCCTGGGAAATATCCGTGGTATAAATGAATACCGAAAAGACATCTTCCTGCTTTGCTCCTGCCTGTTCCAGCAGTCTGATCTGTTTTGCCAGAATGTATTTGGTCTGTTCATATGCATCCTTTCCGTATACACTGCTGTCCGGCTGTACGGAAGTGGTTCCGCCGATCTTGATATACGGTCCGATCTTGACCATCCTCGAATAACCGACCTTTTCTTCCAGCGGTGCTCCCGAACTGTAATTGGTTCTCTCCAGTTTCATAATGTATCCCTCCCTTATCTCTTTTTTCTGTAAATAAGAAAGGCGCTCACATATCACTATGTGAACGCCTTTGTTCTTCGGCTCTTTTGGGTTGTCATTGTTCCTTTTTGATTTCTTTTTTGTTTCTTTTGTACTTTCGATGCTCTTTTTATAACATTTCAATTTTCGTTTGAAAAGCAGAAAAAGGATTTAGCAGATAAACCAAAAGGTTACACTGCCTGTTTTTTTCCGATTTGACAATTCCGACATGAAATAGTAGAATTACATCAATGCAAAGGCGCACGCTTGATCGTGCGCCTTATTTTTTTATCCGGGGAAATTTTATGAACCAGCGACAGTTAAAATATTTTTTGGAAGTATACTCCCAGGGCAGTATCACTCTGGCAGCAAAAAACCTCTATATCACACCGCAGGGATTGAGCAAGACCATCTCTTCTTTGGAAGAAGAACTGGGGGTTCAATTATTCGTGCATACGCGCAACCGCATCCACGCTACCGAAGATGCTGCACGTCTGGCCATCCATGCCCAGCATATCATCGATGAATATGATGTGATCACCGAGAAACTGTTTCTGGAAAATATGACGATCAAGACGATCCCGGTCTTTTGTTCCTACGATGTACCGCAGCTGATCCCGGCATCGTTCTTTCAGGATTTTCATAGCAAATATCCGGAGATCCGTTTGAACCTGAAAGAATACCCGGATGAATATATCATCCAGCAGGTTGAAAGCAATGAAGTGGAACTTGCCATCGTACCCGGTCCCTTCAAACCGCATACGATCAATTACACACACCTGTGTACGGAACCTTTTTGTCTTGTTGTAAATAAAGAGCATCCCCTTGCGCAATACGACAAGGTCCCGTTTGCAAAAATCGCAGGAGAATCCATCGTCATCAAGGATTCCATGTCCTATACCAGTCTTCATCAGATCTACAATTTCAAGGATCCTAAGCAATCCCCGAATGTCATCTTAGAGACTTCGGATGTACATCTCATCCATCAGATGGCCGAAGATAATTATGCTTTGGGGATCAGTCTGATGTACCTCGCCAAAAAGATCCGTTCCGAAAAAGTAAAGGTCCTCCCTTTTCAGGAAGACCTTTTGGTAAAAAATCTGTATCTCATTTCCAACAAGAAGAATATTCTAAGCAGCGAAGCCAAACTCTTCAAGAAAGCGCTCTCTTCTTTCTTCGCCAAATAACCGTCCCTGTGGTCTACACGATATTCCTGATACCTTCACAGATGCGTCTGGCGATGCACGGATTGTTCATCGTATACAGATGGATCCCATCCGTATCGCTTACCAGCTGATCGATGATCTGGCTCAGTGCATAAGCCATCCCGGCATCAAAGAGCGCTTCTTTATTGTTTTCATAACGGTCAACGATCTTCTGAAACCGCAGCGGAAACGAAGCATTGCACATGGATACCATCCGCTTGATCTGCGCCGCCTTGACCACCGGCATGATCCCCGGGATCACCGGCACATTGATATCCGCGATCCTGCAGCGCTCCTTAAAATCATAGAAGACATTGTTATCAAAAAACAATTGCGACAGCAACACATCCGTTCCGGCATTCACCTTCGTTTTCAGATGTTTGATCTCATCCACCATGTTGCAGGATTCCGGATGCCGTTCGGGATAGCAGGCCCCGAGAACGCAGAAATCATACTTACTCTTCAGATAGGATACCAGGTCGGAGGCATACGCAAAATCTTCTTTCTTCGGTACATCTTCCCGCACATCCCCACGCAGCGCCAGAATATTCTCGATCCCCGCTTCTGTCAGTACCCGCGCAAACGCATCGATCTCTTCCCTGCTGTAATGCAGGCAGGTCAGATGCACCACCGGCTCCACATGATATTTTTCTTTGATCTTGTGCGCCAGTTCAATGGTCTTATTGCAATTGCAGCTGCCGCCCGCACCAAAGGTCACGCTGATAAAATCCGGCTTCAGCTCACACAACACATCCAGCGTATCATCGATGTTGTGCAGATCCGCATCTTTTTTCGGCGGGAAGATCTCAAACGAAAGAGATCTCCCACCATTCTTGTAGATATCCGATACCTTCATCTGCTTACGCCTCTTTACGGATGATCTCTGCCGCCTTCACCAGGTTGATCAGACTCGGCTTCGTTTCTTCCTCACCTCTGGTCTTCAGACCGCAGTCCGGATTTACCCACAGTTTCTCATCCGCTACTTTCTCTCTCATCTTACGCAGTGCCGCCACGATCTCTTCCACCGACGGCACACGCGGAGAATGAATATCGTATACGCCCGGTCCTGCTTCCGTCTCAAAATTGCATTTCTTCAGTGCATCCAGGATCAACAGATCAGATCTGGACGCCTCAAAGGTGATCACATCTGCATCCATGTTATCGATCGCAGGGATAATGTCCGTAAACTCGCTGTAGCACATATGGGTATGGATCTGTGTCTCCGCCTTCACGCCGCTGTGTACCAGTCGGAATGCCGGGATCGCAAAATCCAGATACTCACTGTACCAGTCCGATTTTCGGAGCGGCAGTTTTTCACGGAGCGCAGCTTCATCGATCTGGATGATGCGGATACCGTTCTTTTCCAGATCCAGCACCTCATCACGGATGGCCAGCGCGATCTGCGTCATGGATTCCTTAATGCTGATATCCTCTCTCGGGAAGGACCAGTTCAGGATCGTTACCGGACCGGTCAGCATCCCTTTTACCGGTTTGTCGGAAAGGGACTGCGCATATACGGCCCACTCCACGGTGATCGGTTTCCTGCGGCTCACATCCCCCCAGATGATGGGCGGCTTTACGCAGCGGGTACCATAAGACTGCACCCAGGCTTTTTCGGTAAAGAGATATCCGGAAAGAGATTCACCGAAATACTCCACCATATCGTTACGCTCATATTCACCGTGTACCAGCACATCGATACCGATGCTCTCCTGCCATTCCACGGCTCTCTTGATCTTTTCACGGTTAAACTCTTTGTACTGCGCTTCGCTGATCTCTCCCTTGCGGAAGGAAGACCGGTTCTTCTTGACATCCTTTGTCTGCGGGAACGATCCGATGGTTGTGGTCGGAAACTTCGGCAGATTGAGCGCTTTCTTCTGGATCTGCTCACGCTCTTTTCTCACCGGCAGTCTGGTATAGTCTGCTTCTTTGATCTCTGCCAGACGCTTCTGCACATCCGCATCCTCACAGTCTCTGCCCTGCGCAAACAGTTCCTTATTTGCACGGTACTCCGCAAATGCCTCACGGTCCCCGCTGGCAGCGATATTTGCGATGGTCCGCAGTTCCGACAGCTTTTCCTTTGCATATGCAAAATGCTTCTTGTATTTCTCATCCAGTTTCGTTTCTGCATCCAGTGTATAAGGTACATGCAGCAGGGAGCAGGAGCTGGACAATACCACTTCAATGCCCTTTGCTTTCAATCCTTCCAGTACATCCAGGGTCTTCGCATAATGATTCTTCCAGATATTCTTTCCGTTCACCAGACCTGCAAACAGCAGTTTTTCTTTCGGGAAGCCATTCTTTTCGATCAGAGCCAGTGTCTGCTTTCCTTCAACAAAATCCAGTCCGATGCCGTCAAAATCCAGCGCTGTCAGTGTTTCATAGATATCACGCACATCTCCGAAATAAGTCTGTACCAGAACCTTTACGCTACCCTTGGCTGCCAGGATCTCCTGATAGATGCTCTTTGCAAATTCGATATCCTTCGCATCCAGATCTCTTACAAAGGACGGCTCATCAAACTGGATCCATTTTGCCCCGCGCGCTTCCAATCCTGCAACGATCTCTTTGTATACTGCAACCACTGCATCCCGATAATCATCCCGCTTCTTTGTTCCGGTGTAACGGGTAAGAGAAAGCAATGTATATGCTCCGGCAATGACCGGCTTAGTTTCAACATTGTTCAGCTTTGCTTCTTCATACTCGTCAAAGATCTTGCTGCCGTTCAATTTGATCTCAGTATCATCTTCCGCTTCCGGTACAATGTAATGATAGTTGGTATTGAACCATTTCTTCATTGCCAGTGCCTTCACATCACCCTTCTCGCCCTGGTAGCCTCTGGCCATTGCAAAATAAGTATCCAGTTCAGACAGCCCCAGCTCTTTATATCTCTTCGGTACGATCCCGCATAATACTGCCGCATCCAGCAGCCCGTCATAAAACGAAAAATCATTCGAGGTGATATAATCGATCCCCGCATCCTTCTGGCTGCGGATATGCTCTGCACGAAGGTTCTTTGCTATCTCCAGCAATTCTGCTTCACTTGCTTCCCCCTTAAAATACTTCTCCGATGCAAACTTCAATTCTCTGTCTGCCCCAATCCTCGGGTATCCTACAACTGATGTCAACATGTCTTTCTTCTCCTTTTCCTCTTTCAAGTTACTCTCTCGCCATCTTAAATGACATTATTCTTTTGCTATGTCCGCATTATATTCCTACCATCACAATAGGTAAAATACATAAAACCATTTCTTCCCCATAGATTTTTCCTATGGTTTGTGTTATAATGCACCCGCAATCTATTTTATCTTTTGGGAGAACAACTAACTTATGACTCTGAAACAATTACAATACATCGTTACCGTAGCGGATATCGGAAACATCACCGAAGCCGCAAAGAAGCTTTTTATCGCCCAACCCTCTCTGACTGCTTCCATCCATGAACTGGAAAAAGAATACGGCATCACGATCTTTATCCGCAGCAATAAAGGCGTGGAGATCACTCCGGAAGGTGATGAATTCTTAGGCTATGCCCGTCAGGTCTTAGAGCAGGCCAATCTGATCGATGAGCGCTACACCGGAAAACAGAAAGGCAAGCAGCGTTTCTGCGTTTCCGCGCAGCATTATTCCTTTGCGGTGGAAGCTTTTGTAGAATTACTCAAAGCATGCGGCGGCGATAAATACGAATTTCATATGCGGGAAACCCAGACCTACGACATCATCGATGATGTGGCACATCTGCGCAGCGAGATCGGCATCCTTTATCTTAATGATTTCAACGAGACCGTCATCCGCAAAACGCTGCGGGATAATGATCTGACCTTTACACGACTATTTCAGGCCAAGCCACATGTGTTTATCGGCAAAAATTCTCCGCTCGCCAAAAAAAGAGCTTTATCCCTCGATGACCTGAAGCCGTATCCCAGGCTTTCCTATGAACAGGGAAGCCACAACTCCTTCTATTTTTCCGAAGAGATCCTAAGCACCGTAGATTGTGACAAGGAACTCATCGTCTGCGACCGCGCCACTCTGTTCAACATGCTCATCGGTCTGAACGGATACACCATCTGCAGCGGTGTGATCAGTGAAGAGCTGAACGGTCCGAGCATCGTTGCCAAACCACTGAAAGTAAATGACCGTATGGAGATTGGCTACATACTTCCGGGGAACATCCCGCCCTCACAACTCACAGAAAAATATATTGAGATCATCAAAAAACTGGTATAGCATTACAGCAGATCTCCTATAAGGTGAAAAAAGCGACCGAATTGCTCCGATCGCTTTTTCTCATTCCTTTGATTATTTTATTTGTTATTCTCAGATCAACACATACGGTTTGATCAGATCCTTCGGCTTCTCATCCATCAGCTTGAAGGCATCTTCGATCTTATCAAATCCTTCAAACTTTTTATTCAGTAACTTGCCCGGATGTACACGGTCTGCCTGGATCAGCCGCACCAGACGTTCGATCCTTCTGGCACCACCGGGGCAGAAACCGCTCTTAAAGGTGACATTCGCCATACCCAGTCCCCACAGCGGTGCCTGGAAACTGATGGTATCCGTCGGATCCAGGAAGTTTACATTCGAGATGATGCCGTTTGCACGGGTCAGTTTCAGCGCATCCACAAAACTCTGTCCGTTGCCGCCTGCGATCAGCACCTTGTCGACCTGACCATGGTTCAGATCCAGGATCTGCTCTACCACATCGCCTTCCTTGTAACTGATGATCTCATTTGCACCGTATTCTCTTGCCAACGCTGCACAATTGGGACGGGTACCGATCGCATAGATCTTGCCTGCGCCGGCCAGTGCCGCACCGGCTACCGCCATCAGACCGACCGGGCCGATACCGAATACCACCACATTATCGCCATATTTGATCTCTGCATTCTCTACAGCGTGGAAACCGGTCGACATCATATCCGTCGTCATCAGCGCATCTTCTATGGAAATATCCTCCGGCATCAAAAACAGGTTGCCGTCCGCATTATTCACATGGTAATACTCTGCAAACACTCCATCCTTCTGGCATACAAACTTAAAACTGCTGGTCGGGAACAGATCGTGCGCATTATTATCAAAACCATCCTGCAAAAGCGGTTGCTCCCAGTCCGGTGTTACACAGTTCACGATCACCTTATCGCCCGGCTTAAAGTTCTTTACCGCGCTGCCTACTTCCACGACTTCTCCTACGGACTCGTGCCCCAGGATACGGTTTTCAAGCGGTCCCGCACCTCCATGGGATACGTGCGTATCCGAGCTGCAGGGCGCTACCGCCAGCGGCTTCTGGATCGCGTCCATCGGACCTGCCACCGGCTTCGGTGCCTCGATCCAGCCTACATTGTTTACCGAAATCATTCCAAACCCCTTCATGATGTCTCCTTTCAGAAATGAAATAATAGGAAAGTGTTAAAAAATACCCACTTCCCTATTATATTCCACTCAGGTCAAAAAAGCCACACAATATTGTTTATTTTGCTCCTATTTTACACCGCTGCCTGCAGTTCCACCATATGCGCATAGGTTCCCTTCTGCTCCATCAACTTTCTGTGGTCCCCCTGCTCTTTGATCTCGCCATCCGCGATCAGCAGGATCTGATCCGCATCCCGTATCGTCTTAAGCCGGTGTGCGATCACCAGCAGCGTCTTGTTTTTACACAGTTCCGAAATTGCCTCCTGAATAGCGCGCTCATTGTCCGCATCCACACTTGCGGTAGCCTCATCCAGGATCACGATGGGTGCATCCTTTAAGATACATCTGGCAATGGAGATCCTCTGCTGTTCTCCTCCGGAAAGGGACGCCCCGCCTTCTCCGATCACGGTATCAAAGCCTTCCGGCAGCTGCATGATAAAATCATAGCATCTTGCTTTCTTCGCCGCTTCCATCACTTCTTCTTTCGTCGCATTCGGCCGGCCGATAGCAATGTTGTTGTATACCGTATCCTGGAACAGATACACTCTCTGAAATACCATACTGATCTGATCCATCAGACTTCCAAGGGGCACTTCCCGGATATCTTTGCCCTTCACCAGGATCCTTCCGCTCTTCACATCCCAGAATCGTGCCAGCAGGGATGCGATCGTAGATTTTCCTCCGCCGGAAGGTCCCACCAACGCTGTCATCTCTCCCTGCTTCACTGCAAAGGACACCTTCTTCAGCACATCTTTTTCCGTATAACCAAAACTTACATTATCATACTCGATCTCGTTGCCGAAAGAATCTGTTGCTGCAAACGCCGTCTTACCTTCATCTTTCAGTTCTTCTGCTGCAAAAACCTCTTCAATACGATCCAGACTTGCATCGGTTACGGTAAGTCTCGCCATCTGTCCGTAATAGCTCTTGATCGCCACGAACATATCAAACAGGAACAATGCCATACCGACCATATACTCATCCGAGATCACTCCCGTCTGATGCAGATAGGCACTCAGAGCCAATACCAGTGCGGTACCGATGCCAAAGGTAAGATACAGCGCTCTCGACCAGGGAGTGTAATCCACTTCAAACCGGATGCTCTCCCGACAGCTCTTTTCAAATTCCTCCGTCAGCCGTTTGGATCTCTCCCCCAGCAGATTATAGGATTTGATGATGCCTATACCTTCTGCCATATCCAATACCTCTTCGGTAAGAGATTCCGACGCTTCCTGTTTGATGATCGAGTGTTCCGTTGTGGCCTTCAGCATCAGATTGCCGATGATCACAAATACCCCAACGATCAGCAGTGACAAAAGCCCCAGACGGATATCCATCACAAACATCATGGTCACCATGATCCCCTGTGAGATCAGGAAAGTTACCAGTTCCGATAGAACACCCATACAGTTTTCTTCGATAAATACCATATCTGTTGCCAGTACCGAACTGATCTTACCGATATTTCCTTCCGTAAAGTATCCCATGGGCAGTTTGCGCAGATGATCTCCCAGCCGCAAACGCATATCCGCAAATACCATATAGCCTGCTGCCGACTGCAGTACATTGGAGATATGCTCAAAGAGCGCTTCCAGGATAACGCTCACCAGCACTGCGATTCCCAGATAGATACATTTGGTCTTATCCATGGTATGCTGCATAAAAAAGCTGATGCAGAAGAAACAAGCAATCAGTGGTACTTTCATCATCAGCCCCTTCAGAAAGGCTGTGATATAGGATGCACGAATGCGTCCCTTATAACGTCCCGTCATATTGATAAGTCTGTGCATGATCTTGATCATAACGCTGCCGCCTCCTTAATCTTCCAGGTACTCGCCGAAACCGAAGCCTCCCAAAGTTTCCGATACTCCTCGCATTCCTCCTTTAGTTTCTCGTGCGTATCTGACGCAATACATCTGCCTTCCTTCATCACGCAGATCTTATCGGCATTCTTTATGGTAGAAAGCCGGTGTGCGATGACCAGTACGGTCTTATCTTTCACGATCTCATCCAAAGCAGCATTCATCTTCTCTTCATTCTCCGGATCCATAAATGCCGTTGCTTCATCCAGTACAATGATAGGCGCATTTTTCAGGATTGCCCTGGCCAGAGATACCCTCTGCCGCTCACCTCCGGACAACTGTTTTCCGCCGTCTCCGGCCTGTGTCTCGATACCGTCCGGAAGACGCTTAAGAAATTCATCACACTGCGCACGTCTTGCCGCTTCCAGTACTTCTTCTTTTGTAGCATCCGGTTTACCGATCAGGATGTTTTCATAAAGCGTAGTATTAAACAGAAACTGTTCCTGCGATACATACGATACCTGATCATTCAACGCTTCCAATGACATATCAGTAATGTCCTGTCCTCCGACCGTGATACTGCCGCCATCCAGATCATAATAATGTACCAGCAGTTTCGCCAGTGTTGACTTGCCGCTGCCGGATTCCCCCACCAATGCCGTCGTTGTCCCCTGCTTTAAGGAAAGATTCACACCATGCAGCACTTCCTTGTCCTCATATCCGAAATGAACATCTTTAAATTCCACATCCAGATTATTTCCACGAAATCCGTTCGTTCCTTCTTTCAGCGGCGGATGTTCCATCATCTTCTCCAGTTCCGTGATCTTGTAATCCAACTGCGGGAACTTACCGGCAAAGTTCAGTGCTTTCAAAAAGGACGGCCCCACGGCAAAGGACATACAGAAGACCAGCACCAGCTTATCCAGCGTGACCGTTCCGCCCAGCACCATCAGAGAACCAAAGGGCAGCATCAAAAGCACCAGACAAGGCAGCACACTGGTATATGTTGCCATCCACGGCCAGCATACTTTATACCAGGCCAGTGTAAAATCACGGTACCCTTTCACTACTTCACCGAAACGCTTATAGGAATCTCCGTCTTTATTAAAGACTTTTACAACCTCCATACCATTGACGTATTCAATGATCGTGTTGTTCATCCTTGTCGCAGACTCATAGTAGTCGTTCATTTTCTCCATACCGGATTTCATCATCATCCCCATGGCAAACATTCCGACCACCATCGGAACCAGCGAAAGCAATCCCAGCCTCCAGTCGCTTACAAACATCAGGATGATGATTAGGATCGGGATCACAATATTGGCGATCCCTTCCGGAATGGCGTGTGCCAGCAACAGTTCGATCTGATCGATATCATCCGTGAATACCTTCTTGATACGACCGGTTCCCAGTTCCCGGATGTTACCGAGGGGCTGCTTCTCCAGTTTTCCCTGCAGTGATACACGCAGGTTCTTCAGCGTCTGATAGGCCCCGATATGTGAGAATACCAGACCCTGTACATAGGTTACCGAATACACGATTTCACTTACTGCCACCGCGATCACTCGCATCAACACATAGGAAAAATCGATTCCCTCTCCTCTGGTGAGTGGCGCAATGATCTGGTACAGGAAAAAGTATGGCAACACGTTTGCCACGATACCGATGCACATCAGGATTGCTGCCCATGCGGTGTACTTCTTGTACTCCCCCATATAGGGAGCCACTTTTTTAAACATCTTTTTGCCTCCTTGTTTTTATATATCTAATTTATATTAGACCAATCTAACCTTTGTGCATTTTTTATGCCGTCTCTCGACGGCATCATAACTATCTATATGAATCTATTCCAATCCGACCGCTTTGCTCCAGTCAAAATACCGGCACAGGATCCGGCAGTGTTCCTCGATCTCTTTCCAGGGCATCTTATGTACAAAGGGCTCACAGATCGCAGTCCAGAACGACGAACACAATACATGCATCTCTGCTCTGGTAATATCTCCTTTTACCATTCCCCGCTTTTGCAATTCCCGGTAATAGTCCATATTCATTTCCGTCATATGAATGGCAGATTCGTGACGGTAATTCTCATACTTCGTTCCCGCAGACTTCTCCAATAGCAGTACAAACGCTTCCCGCACTTTCCACAACGTCCGGAACAGTTCCAGCATATATTCCTCTCTCATCTGCCACGAATTACGGAGCTCCGCATCACTCATCTTCGTTACTTCAATCTCGGTACGTCCGCCTACATACGCACTCATCGTATCCAGAGCTTCCTGCACCACAGCACAAAACAGTTCTTCCTTCCCCTTGTAGCGCTTGTATACCGCGCCCGTAGTCACACCGGCATTCTCGCAGATCGTTTTCAGATCTGCCTTGATGAAGCCCTGCTTTTTGAACTCTTCCCGCGCGCTGGCAAGCAGCCGCGGATCAATACTGGTATCACGAACCGCCATAGCATCCCCTAAAATGAATGATTGATAATTTTATTATCGATAATACTATTATCACACAATTGAATATATGTCAATAAAAAAATAGCGACATCAGGTTGGTCAGTGTTGTTTTCCCGCCGCCGGCCATTTTGCAAATCTGTTTGCAAAACATACGGGCGTCCTTCCCTTAGAATACAGGAAGAGCGCCCGTGACAGCTGATCATGATATTCTGTTTTAACTATCCCGGCATTGCTTGGCCGGAGTATCCTGCACGACGATACCTCCCTATTTGACCAGTTCCATCTTAAAATCGCACAGTTCATCCCCGGCACCGATCGTTTTGGTCCTGGTAAATTTCAACCCCGGAAGGTTTCCATAGGCATGTATATCATTTTCACAGAACAGGATATTCAGTTCCGGACATCCCTGCTCCGTCAGATAGGTATGATACGGGCACTGTGTGATATCCATCCGGAAAGTTTTTTCTTCTTTCGGATAGAACACATTCTGAAAGCCCGCGGTCTCGCCAAACATTTTATGACTCATCGTATCCCA
>JAFWRC010000061.1 GCA_017508825.1 Lachnospiraceae bacterium | reverse complement strand
ATTAAGAATAACCGTATTGCCGAGATGGAGCAGATCAAAAATATCGAGATGCCCGCTTCTATGCGGATGACGGATTATTCGGCAAGTTCGTATATTACGTTTACGTTTGATGACGGCGGGATCAAGGTGACCCGGAGACTGGATTGCGGATCCTGGTGGGACGTACAGAGGAAAGCGATCAGCAGGATCCGGGATCTGATCAGCGATTGCATCACTACCGGAAAATGTGTGGAAAAGACGGAAAGCCATTATGATCAGAATATCGGGATGATGGGCCTGATGGAATTGATGGCGTCGCAGCCCAAGCCCGATGCCTGGAAATGCAGCTGCGGTTTTGAAGAGAATACAGGAAGATTCTGTATGAACTGCGGCAGCCCTAAGCCGGCCGGAAACTGGAAGTGCGCAAAGTGCGGTACGGAGAATAAGGGAAAATTCTGCGAAAATTGTGGAAATAAACGACCGGAATAACGGACAAATACAAAGGAGGAGAAAAGTTATGAAAAAGAGAAATGCAATGATCCGTGGTTTGGGAATGCTGGTGATGGTGCCGGTTTTGCTCGCACCTGCAGGGTGTGGCGCGGATAACGAGAGCAGCCGCGGAAGTGTGACATCCCAGGGCAGTGAACGTGACGTAGACGGTGATAACGGCGGGGAAGCAGCTGTGGATCGCAGTATTCCGGATGTAGTCACAGAGGACGGAAACGGGGAAGATGGCAACACAACGGATGGTAATGTGTCAGAGATTTCCGATGATGATGCCGTTTCGGATTACTTTGCAATATATGCTCCGATCCTTACGGAAATATCGGGAGTGCTCTTGAACGGATATGATGAGGATTGTGAGTATGAGTATTTCAGTACCGGTCTGATGGAAAAGCTTATGTACGAAGGCGCGGATACGGTGCGGAAAAGCCTTGGCTACGTGCTTATGGACATCAATGGGGATAATGTGCCGGAACTGCTCATCGGGGAAAATACATCCGATGGTATGAATGACGGAGAGTGTGCATATATCTACTCCGGCTATACTTATTTTGAAGGATATCTGATCAGCTTTATAGATGGTTATGCCCGCAGTTCTTACCAGTGGATGGGAGATGACAGTTTTTATCATTTCGGGTCCAATGGGGCTATGAGCAGCATGTTCGGAACCTGCCACTTAAGCGCAAACGGAAAGAACCTGGAATGGGATGATTTCTATTTCTCGGATGAAAACAACGGGATAACGAGTTATTATCATAATAATACCGGTGAATGTGATGTGGAGCAGTCAACCTGGCTGAACATTGAAGCAGAGGACTTCTGGAAGATCATGGATACCTATACGCTTAAGACGCTTCCGTTTACCATATTTTTAGATGACGGGACGGCCGGAAGCAGCTCACAGAGCACGGCAGCGGATCAGGGGAGCGTTACTATGAAAGACTATTACGGTACCTGGCTGTATGCGAACGGCGCGTCACTGGTGCTTAACAAAGATGGCAGCTGGGAACTGAATGATGACAGTGATAACTGGCTGTGTTCCGGAACCTGGGAGGCGGGTGACGGAACGAAGATCAACCTGATCAGCCCCATCGGAGATGCCGGCAATACGGTCGTAGCGGATGCGGAACTGTCTGTGGACGCGGCCGGAGACCGAACTGTAAATATTGACTTCAAATACGATCTGTTTGATTCGATTCCCGGCGGTAAGGCGGTGCTGTATAAAAAGCCGTAACGAATAAGATCAAAAGGATCGGAACAAGTTACTTTTTCGAAAAAAAACTGCTTTCCCTTTGCGGAAGGCAGTTTTTACGTTATCGGGAAAAATATTTGTAAAAAATAATTGACATAAAACTGATATAGGTGTATATATAACACATAAACAGTTAAACAACGCACAGTCATGGAGAACAGTTTATGATCATAACACAGACATCGGGTATACCGATCTACCAACAGATCGCTGACAGTTTCCGAGCGGATATCCTATCCGGAAAGATGAAAGAAGGAGAATATCTGCCAAGCATACGCGGGCTGGCAAAGGACCTTCGGATCAGCGTGATCACCACGATGAAAGCATATGAACAGCTGGAGGCGGAAGGGCTGGTCACGGCGGTACAGGGTAAGGGTTACATCATCAATGCCAGGGACGCGGATATGATCCGGGAGCAGCATATGCGGAAAGTTGAAGAAGGGCTTTTGCAGGCCATCGCCTCGGCCAGGATCGCAGGGATGACCGAACAGGAATTGACGGATACGCTAAAAATGCTTTTGAAATTGAGGGAGGAGTAAAAGAAATGGGATTTAACAGTGTGGTTCACGGAGAAGACATCGTTAAGAAATATCAGGGGTTTGAACTGAATATCCCCAAACTGGATATTCCCGAAGGATTTGCCACTGCATTGATCGGGGAGAACGGCGCCGGCAAAAGTACCCTTTTGGATATCCTGGCAGGGATCCGGCTGGACTATAAAGGCAGTCTTAAGTTTTTCGGAAAGTATGATGATAATGACCGGGAAAACAACCCGGAAGTAAAGAACCGGATCGGCTATGAAGGTACAGGGAATTACTACCTGCCGATGTGGACCTTAAAGCAGGGCAGAGAGATCCAGAAACTGCTGTTTGAAAACTTTGATGAAGCAAAGTATCAGGATATCTGCGATAAGCTGGCGGTACCGAAGGAGGACGGCAAGAAGATCTCGGAACTCTCGGATGGTAATAAGATGAAACTGAAACTGGCCGGCGTACTGGCAAGAGAGACGGATCTGCTGATCCTGGACGAGCCGGCATCTCCGCTGGATCCGCTGATGAGAGATAAGCTGTGCGAAATGATCCGGGATTATATCGGAGCGGAAGATATCGAAAACGGAAGATCCGT
>JAFWRC010000060.1 GCA_017508825.1 Lachnospiraceae bacterium | reverse complement strand
TTCTTGTGGCTAAAGATCTTCGATCTTGTTGCCACAAGAACCGTCCCCATGGCTCACCGACCGCTACATTTCGACAAACCGGAATTCAGACAGGAGAGATACAAATGCCAAAAAGAATGATAGAAACCACATATACGGAAGAGGATGTGCAGATCGAGACGACACTGCGCCCGCAGTTTCTTAAGGATTATGTGGGACAGGAGAAGATCAAGGCAAATCTGCAGGTCTATATCGATGCGGCTAAGGAGAGAGGAGATTCTCTGGATCATGCGCTGTTTTACGGTCCCCCCGGACTCGGCAAGACCACATTGGCCGGGATCATTGCCAACGAGATGGGCGTGCATGTAAAGATCACCAGCGGACCGGCCATCGAGAAACCGGGCGATCTGGCTGCCATTTTGAACGGATTACAGGAAGGGGATGTGCTTTTTATCGATGAGATCCATCGCCTGCCCAGGCAGGTAGAGGAAGTGCTGTATCCCGCAATGGAAGACTTTGCCATAGATATACTGATCGGAAAAGGCAGCGGGGCAAAATCCATCCGTCTGGAGCTGCCGAAATTTACGCTGATCGGCGCAACGACCAGAGCAGGGCTTTTGACGGCACCGCTGCGCGACCGCTTCGGGATGATTCACCGGCTGGAGTTTTATTCTACCGAAGAATTGACAAGGATCATTACGGCGTCGGCAAAAAAACTGTCGGTAGCGATCGAGCCGGAAGGGGCGAAAGAACTGGCACGCCGCAGCCGTGGGACGCCGCGACTGGCAAACCGGATGCTGAAGCGTGTACGTGATTTTGCACAGATCAAATTTGACGGCGTGATCACCAAGGAAGCAGCGGACTATGCATTGGATCTGATGGAAGTGGACAAATACGGCCTGGATGCATCGGACCGCAGAATACTGATGACGATAATCGAACAGTTTAACGGAGGCCCGGTCGGTCTGGAACATCTGGCGGCATCACTGGGAGAAGACACCGGTACGATCGAGGACGTATACGAACCGTATCTTTTGCAGAACAATTTTCTGCAACGCACTCCGAAAGGCAGAGTTGCAACGGAAAATGCTTATCTGCATTTCGGCATTACCAGAACAAAAGATTAAGAAAATGTGAAATTTGTGTGACAAATTCTTCATTTCCTACTTGCATTCTGTTTCTTTTATCGTTATAATGATTGAAGCTGGTTTACATAAACATTATACTGTAACCCAATAAAAATCAAATATAGCGGAAAGTCCGGTGCGTCGTCGGAGGGGAGAACATGGCAGAGAAGAAAGTTATCAAAGTGCTCATTGGCGGAAAAGTAATGACCATGAGCGGCTACGAAAGCGAAGAATATATGCAGCGCGTAGCTTCGTATATTAATTCAAAGATCGAGGAGTACGAAAAAACCGATGCTTTCCGAAAAGCCTCCAGCGATATCAAGCACCGTATGTTGGAATTGAACTTTGCCGATAACTACTTCAAGGAAAAGATGCATGTAGAAGAGCTGGAACAGAATCTGAAAGAGAAACTGGACCAGCTGGATAATTCGAAGCATGAATGCGCGATCCGCGGCGTGATGATCGATGATCTGAAAAACGATATCGAAAAACTGAAAAAAGAACAGCACGAAAACGAAAAGACCATCTTAAAGCTGCAGATGGAACTTAAAGACCGGGATCGTCAGCTGGAAGAAAATAAAAAGACAAACGATGTAAAAGAAAAAGTAACGGAACCGAAAGCTGCTGCAGATGAGAAAGAAACGAAAGAGGCAGCGGGAAATATTAATGAGATCCGCGATTTCAAGGATCACAGAGATCAGAAACAAAATGAAAAAAACAGACGATAATAATTCAAGGCAGCCTGATCTAACGGCTGCCTTATCCATAACAGGGAAACGTCCGGAACTGCTGGCGCCGGCAGGCGAACTGGCTGGTGTGATCGGTGCGATCAACGCCGGAGCTGATGCCGTATACCTTGGGGCAGAGGCATTTTCCGCACGCGCCTATGCAAAAAACTTATCCTCCGAAGAGCTTATAGAGGCATTGGATTATGCGCATGCTTTTGATCGTAAGATCTATCTGGCATGCAATATTTTGCTGCGCGATCATGAACTGGAACGGATCCCAAAGATCCTGGATCCACTTTATGAACAGGGGCTGGACGGGATCATCGTACAGGATCTCGGCCTGCTTTCTTTTTTACATAAAAGATATCCGGCGCTTCCTTTACACGCCAGCACGCAGATGTCCATCCTTACTGCAGAAGGAGCCGAATGGCTGAAGCGGATGCAAGTCAGCCGTGTGGTACCGGGGCGGGAATTGTCTCTCAAAGAACTGAAACTATTTAAAGCGCGCGGGATCGAAGTGGAATGCTTTATCCATGGCGCTATGTGCTATTCCTATTCCGGGCGCTGCCTGTTAAGCTCTTTTGCGGGTGGACGCAGCGGCAACCGGGGAAGATGCGCGGGGCCTTGCAGACAGCCGTACCGGTATCAAAAGGGACAGGCATGCTATCCGTTAAGCCTGAAGGATATGTGGAGTCTGCATAACATCGGGGAGCTGATCGATGCAGGGATCGATTCGTTTAAGATCGAAGGGCGGATGAAGGCGCCGGAATACACAGCCGGTGTGACGGCAGTATATCGTAAGTATATCGATCAATACCTGCAAAACGGTCAGATCCATGTATCGCCCAAAGATGAAAAACGTCTGGAAGATCTGTATCTCAGGAGCGGAAAACAGGAAGGCTATCTGCATCAGCACAACGGCAAAGATATGGTTTCTGTTACATCACCGGCTTATGGAAAAGTGTCCGAAGAGGAAAAGAAACGTGTATCCGAAAAATATCTGGCCGAAAAAAAAGCAATCCCGGTTGAGATGCATGCACGGATATTTGTCGGTGAACCGCTGCAACTGACCGTGCAGGCAAAGGGGCAGAAAGTAATACAGAAAGGCGCTCCTGCGGATGCGGCTTCCAAAAGGGCTATGAGCAGCGAACAGTTTGCAGAGAAGTTTTCCAAGACCGGCGGCACTCTGTTTTCGGTTTCGGACTGTTATGCCGATACGGATGATCTGTCGTTTGTTCCGGTCAGTGCGCTTAATGATCTGCGCCGGAATGCTTTGGATAAACTGAAGAAAAAACTGCTGCCGTATCGCGCGGATCTGCAGGCCGGACAGCTGCCGGTGTCGGAGTTTGAAAAAAGCCGGGGAAACATAACACCTGTATTACGGATCGGCCTTCGGCAGACCGCTGCATTGCAGGAGGTGCTGGCGTGCAGCGAAGTGGAAGGTGTGATCCTGGATACGGACCTGTTTGCGGAAAATGCAGAGGCACTGTGCAGGCAGATCAGCAGCAGCGGGAAAAAACTGTATCTGCGCCTGCCGGCGATCATACGGGAAAAAGATGTGAAGACCGTACGCGAATGCCTTGCAGCTGCCGTGCATTACGATATGGAAGGCATTTACGTGAACGGCGTAGATGCTCTGGCGATCGCAGAAGATGTCTGTCCGGACAGGAATCGGATCGGCGATGCCGGTTTTTATGTGTTTAATCAGCAGACGGAACAGGTGGCGCTGAAGTGCCTGAGCGGATATACCGTTTCGCCGGAAAAATCCGGAAAAGAATATAGAAACCTGACCGCACCGGAAAGAGCTGAGTGTGTGATCTACGGATATCTTCCGGTGATGTACAGTGCAAACTGTGTTATGAAAACGCTGAACGGATGCGACCGAACGTCCGGCGTATATGAGATCGCGGATGAGAAGGGGCATGTTTTTCCGATCATGCCGGAACACCGGTATTGTTACAATACCATGTATAACTGTGTGCCGTTATCTTTGCATGCAGAGCTGCCGGAATTGCGGGAACAGGAACGGGCCGGCGTTTACCGGCTGGAGTTTACGATCGAAGACAGGACAGAGATCCGGCAGATCCTTAAGGCATACTGCGGACTCTGGTCAAAGGGAGAATGGAACCGTCCCTTTGCTGCCGGACAGACAACGCGCGGTCATTTTCTGAGGGGAGCAGAATGACGTTACTGATACTGGATATTTCGAAATATATCATCGTCATGCTGATGGCGGTATATGTTGCATCGGCATTTCTGGCGCTGAAGAGAAAAGAGTACGATTTTCGACATGGCATCTATCTGTGGATGGAAGTATTGGCGCTCGGTTTTTATGCGCTGGGGATCGGTAATGTATGGCTGCATCATAAAAGTGTCGGCGATACCGAACTTATGGGAAAAGTGGCGCTTCTGGCTGCGCTGGAGTTCCTTGTTCTTTTGTTCTTTCCGATCATCCTGCGGCTGATCTATCGTGATATTTACCGCCTGCTCTGCTGCCAGATGCAGATGCTGCTCGGGATCGGTTTTGTGATACTGGCGCGCTTAAATCCGGATCATGCCAGGCGGCAGTTCATTATCATCTGTGTTTCACTGGTTCTCTTTATGGTCGTTCCGCTGATCCTGCAGAAATGGAGTTTTTTGAAACGCTTCACGTTTGTATACGGTGGTGTCGGTATCGGCGGCCTTATGCTGGTATTGTTAAGTGGTCGCCTGATCAACGGCTCTAAGCTGAACTATGATTTTTTCGGGCTGATCTTTCAGCCTTCCGAAGTGATCAAAGTGGTATTTGCATTCTTTATCGCATGCCTTCTCGCGGAGAACATTACCCATAAGCGGCTGTTTGTTTCCGCGGCGCTTGCGGCGGTCCATGTACTTACACTGGTAGCATCAAGAGACCTGGGTTCGGCGCTGATCTATTTTGTCATGTATGTTGCTATGGTATATGTGGCATCCGGCAAGCATCATTATCTGATCGCGGGAGTCGGAGGCGGATTGCTGGCAGCCTTTGCAGCATATTTTCTTTTCTCTCATGTGCGTTCACGTGTGCAGGTATGGCTGGATCCCTGGGCCGATATCGATAATAAAGGATACCAGGTAACCCAGTCCCTGTTTGGCATTGCGACCGGAAGCTGGTTTGGATTGGGACTGGGACATGGATCGCCCAAGACCATTCCCTATGTGGAAGAAGATTTTGTTTTTTCGGCTGTAGCAGAAGAGCTGGGGGTATTCTTTGCCATTCTGCTGATCCTGCTGTGTCTTTCTGTAGTGTTGGCTGCCCTGGTACTTGCAAGGCGGATAAAGGATCCGTTTTACCGGCTGGTTGCTGTCGGGCTGGGAATCTGCTACGGCATACAGGTCGTATTGACCATCGGCGGCGGAACCGGCTTTATCCCGCTGACCGGGGTTACTCTGCCACTCATCTCCAACGGCGGTACTTCCGTACTGGTTACCATTGTACTCTTTGGTGTATTGCAGGGGATCTATATGCTGCGCATGGATGAGTTTGACGCCGAGGAAGAGGCGCGGGATGAACTGGAAGCGGAATGGGAAGAATATCTGGAGAGCGGGGAAGCTGCAGAACTGGACGAGGACGAGCTGGCGGAAAGAGAAGAAGAATTCTTCGCAGAGGCAGAGCCGGATGAAGAGGAAGAAACCCTGGAACAGCGCGAAAAGCAGAACTGCAGTATTTCCGTGCATGCGGTCCTGTATGCCCTTATCTATGTGCTGATGTTCGGTAATATTGTGCGTTTTCTGATCCTGCAGGGCGGCGAAGCTATGACCAATTCCTACAATAGCAAACTGCTGGCCATCCTGGAACAGGACAATACAAGAGGCACGATCTATGCGGCAGACGGTACCATACTGGCGGAAAGTGTTGTTAAAGACGGTATGGAAGTACGTGACTATCCGTTTTCGGAACAGTTCGCCCAGGTGGTGGGATATGCGGCAAAAGGCGGCGCCGGGATCGAGCGGAAGATGCAGCGTTATCTGATCACTTCGGATGTGACTCTGACTGAGAAGCTGCGCAACGACGTGAATAACACGAAAGATCCCGGAAACGATGTCCATACGACACTGCTGCCGGACCTGCAAAAGACGGCTTACGAAGCGCTTGGAAACTACCGTGGGGCCGTGGTGGTCACGGATGTAAAGACCGGACGCATACTGGCGATGGTATCCAAGCCGGCGTATGATCCCAATGAGATCGAGGAGATCTGGGATACCGTGCTCGAAGATGAAGAAAGCGGTCTGCTTCTGGACCGCGCAGCGCAGGGATTATATCCGCCGGGATCGACATTTAAGATCTTCACGGCGCTGGAATACATCCGGGAAAATCCGGGGTATACGGATTACCGGTTCGATTGCAGCGGTTCTTTTACAAAAGAAGATTCTTCGATACAGTGTTTTCATGGGATGGTTCATGGCGAGGAAGATCTGACGGAATCGTTTGCCAATTCATGCAATTCCTCCTTTGCGAATATCGGCGTGTCTTTAGACAAAGAACGTTTTGCGCAGACACTTGCATCGATGCATTTTAATGAAGTGCTGAAGTTTGATCTGGAAACCAACCCGAGTCAGATCCGTATGGGAAAGGAACTGAATACCAATGATATGATGCAGACCTGTATCGGACAGGATAAGACACAGGTAAGTCCTCTGCAGATCAATCTGGCGACGGCAGCCATTGCCAATGGTGGTGTGATGATGCAGCCCTATGTGATCGAGCGTGTGGTAACGGCGGACGGCAGAGTGATCCGGCGGTATGAACCGAAGGAATACGGAACCGTCATGAGTAGCGAGGAGGCACAGATCATGACCGAACTGATGAAGGCGGTAGTAGATCACGGCACCGGCAAGCGGATCAATGATCTGCCCTTTACGGTAGCGGGCAAAACCGGTTCGGCCGAATTCTCCTCGATCAAAGCGCAGTCCCATGCATGGTTTACCGGGTTTGCGCCGGCGGAGAATCCGCAGATCGCCGTGACGGTTGTTATGGAAAATGCCGGCAGTGGCGGTGAAATGGCAGCGCCGGTAGCCGGCAGGGTTATGCAGGCGTATCTGAATGAATGATACAGTTGACATAGTTGCAAAGCCCGGTTGCTTGTACTATATAGATGCGGTGTGATAAGATTTTCTGAATAACTGTATATAACAGTATTTGTTTCAATTTATGTGATTAAAAGGATAGAGTCAGATGAATGAAGAAAACAAAGTAAAAGAAAAGGATTACCTGATGGGCGCGTTGATCGTGATCGGCCTGGTCGGAGTGTTTGCGGCTGATTACTATCTTGGCAATGCAGCATTCCGTTTTAAGCCGCAGGTAATGATCGGCGAACAGGGGCTTTATGAGATGCGGAAGTTTCTGCATCTTCTCATTTTGAGTCAGGTGTTTCTGCTGATCGGCCAGCCTGCTTTTTTGGTAATGCTGGGATATATTTACTTTCGGGTTAAGAAACTTCAGATCCGTCCGATGATCCTGGGGATCCTTGCAGTGGTCGGTATCTTTTTTGCCCTGGGGTCGGTACCCCTTCGGATCACCGGAGTGGAGTTACAGGGAGAGCGTTTTTCCGATTCGAAACTGATGCAGATTTTCTATCTGTTGGACGCTGTAAACAAAGATATGGAAGCGGAACCGGTTGTAGTCTGTGAAAATGCAAGTATTATCGCAGACAGCAGAGCGTATACGCATACTTATTCCAGCGGCAGGGGGCGGAGCAGCACTTCAAGGCTTTATGAGTTTTATCTGCTGGAGGTTGATAGTAAAAATATCGTTCAGATTTCAAGAGAGGAATATGAGGAACTTGAACCCGGAATGAAGGCACTCCCGGTACATACTCTCCGGTGTTATCCAAATTCCGGACTATTGTATGCCCTTGACGGGTATACTGCTGATGATATTGCGGAGTTTCCGGATGAGGAACAGGCAATGGAATCACTGTACACGCTCACTTATGGCGAGGATGGTTATCTGCATTGGGAGAAGAACAGTGCGGGAAAAGAAGTCAGTGGTCTGGGGATGAATTATTATATTGACGGAGAACTCCGGTTGAACCGCGCCGTGGAAAATGTTACGATGGACCGGCCGTTTTTTATAGATGGCAGGGAGAATACTGCATATCTGACCGTGGTGTATAGCGGAGGATTCAGACGCGTAAGTAATATTGTGAGCGTTACCCATCCCATCGAACCGGAAAAGCTGGATCTCAGACATGAAGAGATCTATGGCAATGTTACGGAAACACAAAACGGAAAAACGGTTACGTTTTATCCGTATGGTATCGTATTGGAACTGCCGGAAGACATGGATCCGGTATTCAGATCAACGCTGACCTGGGAAGATGCGGACAGCCGCAAGGAAACGATCATGACGGTCAATGATCAGGAGCTGTCTGTGACGGTTCAGTGGGAACGGCATTTGTATTATCGTGATCCGCATATTCTGGCAACGCAGAGTGAGTCCGATTATGACTATAATGAAACAGAACTGAAGAAATGCGGTGACGGATGGACGCTTCACATATATCCACGAAATGAGAAGCAGGAGCACATTTTCCAGTACTTTATCAATATCCGTGAGGATGAATTTCTCTGTGTACAGATCACTTATCCGCAGAGTGAGTCGCAGGAGAAGGCAGAAGCCATTGTAGACAGTCTGCAGATCGTTGCGCTTGATGATCCGCAATATGAATTCAATACAACTGGAAAAAGCGAAGAACTGGCATCTGCGCAGGATACAAATGATACGGAGAACGGAAACGCATCCACTGAGGAAATGATCGATCTGATCCCGCAAACCGATACGGAGAAGAATGTAAATTCGGATTACTTCGTAACTTCGGAAGGGCTGGTGATCGCAAAGGATGCTCCGCATTACGGAGATGTAAAAAAGGCTGTTGAAGCATTGGCAAATGCCAAAGAGCTTACGATCGGAAGCGAATTTAAAAAATGGTATCCGGTTGCATGCCTGAGTTTCCGCAGCAGTGATGATGACACCCGTTTTATCATCTATATGAATGGCGATGTTGAGAAATATGATGAAGCGCCGCAATCGGAAGCAGATGTTTATTATCATATCAGCGGCAGGATCGGAGGCGAAGAGATCGATCGTTACGTGGCCTATGACCCGGAGCTCAGTTCTTTATTTGAGGCACAGAAACAGTCGAAAGCAGAACAGATCAGAGATATCTGCAAGCGGGATGGCGAATTGCAGGCGCATCTGTTTTTTCCGGTATCCAATAATATGGTTGAGCTGACGGCTGACGGATACGGAAGATTTATCGTAATGTACGATCCGGAAGAGACGGAATTGAATGTAATGAGCGGTTCGGATACATTGATCCGTGTTTATGATGTGCGTCCTGCAACAGCAAAGGATGCAGAGGGCTCGGAATACAAGCCGGATGTAGTCGGTAAACTGGAAGTTTTGAAATAATACTTGCATTGCGAATGTTTTTATGTTAATATTCGAATGTTTGGTATGAATTGCTTTTGAAACGATCATTGGAGGTTTTTCATGTTACGGACAGTTTTGACAATTATTTTTATCATAGTATGTATAGCGCTCTGCGTGATCATTCTCGCGCAGAAGGGGCGTGATCAGGGCATCGGCGGTCTGACCGGTTCTTCTTCATCAGGAGATACCTATTGGAGCAAGAACAAAGGCCGTTCGAGAGAAGGCATGATGATCCTGCTGACCCGCATTTTTGCGGTAGCGGCGATCGTACTTGCAGCGGTCTTGAACATTTCAAAGTTTTAAAGATCAGCCCCTCTTTTCAAGAGGGGTTTTGTTTTAGGAGATTATTTAGGAAAGAGAGATAACTATTCAGAACAGTTAAATAGAAAATATGGGAAAGAAAGAGAAGATAAAAAAGAATACAGAGAAGAAGACAGAGAAGAATCCGGAAAAGAATTCTGCGAAGAAAGCAGCGAAAAAAGCTGTAAATAAAGCTGCAAATAAAGCTGTAAATAAAGTTACAGATAACGCAGTAAAAAAGAGCGCTGCGAAGAAAAGCAAAAAGTCGGAGTTAAAAAAGACGGTATCCGTTAAATATGGTGTCATAAAAAACGAAGCAAAAAAAGGGGATACCGGGAAAAAAGATGTAAAGAAAAGTGTGCGCCGCACGGATAAGCAGATCTATACCGGAAATCTGATCACAAACCGCAAGGGATTTGGTTTTGTGGAGGTGGAAGGTTTTGAAGAGGATATTTTTATCCCGCACAATATGCTAAACGGCGCGTTTCATAAAGATACCGTAAATGTTGAACTGATCGCCGGCCGCGGACGCAGACAGGAAGGACGTATCGTAAAGATCTTAGAACGCGGGATCAAAGAAGTGATCGGAACCTATCGCGAACAGCGGGGCTTCGGTTTTGTGGTGCCGGATAACCAGAAGATCGCGGATGATATCCACATTGCCAAAAAGGAAGCGCACGGCGCAAAAGACGGACAGAAAGTAGTTGCTTCCATTCTGCATTATGGTGATAAAGAGCACCGGCCCACCGGAAAGATCACGGAGATCATCGGAAATGCCGGGGATCCCGGTGTGGATATTTCAGCCATCGTGCGCGGTTATGAACTGCCGACGGATTTCCCGAAGGCGGTAATAGCGCTTTCGGAAGAGATCCCTGCCAAAGTGAAAAAGAAAGAGATCAAAGACCGCCGGGATCTGCGGGATGTGAAGATGGTGACCATAGATGGTGAGGATACCAAGGATCTGGACGATGCGGTATCGCTGGAAACCGATAACCGTGACTATATCCTCGGCGTACACATCGCCGATGTGAGTCATTACGTCAAAGAAGAGGATGCGCTGGACAGGGAAGCATTTGAGCGCGGAAACAGTGTATATCTGGCGGACCGTGTGATCCCGATGCTGCCGGAGAGACTCTCGAACGGCATCTGTTCGCTGAATGCCGGCGAAGACCGTCTGGCGATGAGCTGCATCATGCGTATCGGCCGTAACGGCGTGATCAAGGACTATGAGATCTGCGAGAGCGTGATCCATGTGGACCGGCGCATGACCTATACCGCCGTAGCCGGCATCCTGGATGGAGACGAAAAGCTGATCAAGGAATACAAACCGTTGGTCGGTATGTTTAAGAAAATGAACACGTTATCAAAGATCCTGAAAAGGATGCGCACGAAACGAGGGTCCATTGATTTTGATCTGCCGGAAAGCAAGATCCTGCTGGATGCGGCTGGCAATGTGACGGATATCAAAGCGTATGAAAGAAACGCGGCGACCGGCATGATCGAACAGTTCATGCTCTCGGCAAATGAGACTGTGGCGGGGCATATGCACGCATTGGGTTATCCGTTCCTTTACCGTATCCATGAGACACCGGATGCGGACCGTATCGGGGATCTGTTGACATTACTGGCCGGTTTCGGTTATCATGCGAAAGGCAAAGCGGAAAAGATCAAACCCAAGGAGATACAGGAAATGCTGGCCGGGATCGAAGGGCGTCCCGAGGAAGATATGATCCGCACGCTGGCGCTGCGCTGTATGAAACAGGCACGATATGATGTGGAATGTGTCGGGCATTTCGGCCTGGCTGCAACGGAGTATACACACTTTACTTCGCCGATCCGGCGTTATTCAGACCTGCAGATCCATCGTATTTTGAAAGAGGAAATGCATGGAAAACTGAAAAGCAAGCGTATCTCGCATTATGAAAAGCTGCTGCCGAAGGTAGCAAAACAGTGTTCCGACCGGGAACGCCGTGCGGTGGATGCCGAACGGGATACGGATAAACTGCTGATGGCCATCTTCATGGAGTCGCAGATCGGAAGCAGGTTTGAAGGGCAGATCAGCGGTGTGACCGGCTGGGGAATGTACGTGGCATTGCCGAATACCGTGGAAGGTATGGTGCCGATCTCGAAAATGCCGGGGGATGATTTTGATTATTCCGAAAAAGAATATGCACTGGTCGGAAGATACACCAAGAAGCGTTTCCGGCTGGGAGAGCGGGTCAGCGTGACCGTGGCGAACGTGGATACTGTCTTGCGGACGATCGATTTTGCGCTGAACTGGGAAACGGGGGAAAGTGAACATGGCAAAAAGTCAGTCAAGCGGGGGCATAAAGCTCGTCGCAAATAATAAAAAAGCATATCACGATTATTTTATCCTGGAGAAATACGAAGCGGGCATTTCACTGGTGGGGACAGAGGTAAAGAGCCTGCGTGCCGGCAAATGCAGCATCAAGGAAGCGTATGTGCGTATCGAGAACGGCGAAGTGTTCGTAGTCGGTATGAACATCAGCCCTTACGAACAGGGAAACATTTTTAACCGTGATCCGCTGCGGGTGCGCAAACTCCTGCTGCATAAATCTGAGATCAATAAGCTGATCGGGGATACGGCGGAAAAAGGTATCACGATCATGCCGCTGCAGGTCTATTTCAAGGATGGGCGTGCCAAGATCGAGATCGGCCTGGCAAAGGGTAAGAAGAATTACGATAAGCGCCAGGATATCGCGAAGAAGGATGCGAGACGCGAAGTCGAAAGAGACTTTAAGGTGAAGAACCTGTAAGTGTGCTCCCGGCTTCCCAAATTGGGAAACCGGGAAGATACCTGAACACGAAACGGGTATCGATATAATGTCATTTTACTGATATTTCGTGCAATGTAAATGCTTACATGAATTATGAAAAATCGGAAACAACTCTTATTGAATTCATAAGAGAATCCGATATAATAGGATATAACAACAAAAGTTGTACCGTACCTTACAAAAACATATGGGCTTGACAGGTTTCGACGGGGTATCTTAAGCTGAAGAAGCCATCCGCAGGTATGCGTAAATACCAAAATTAAACTAAACGCTGAAGATAATTTAGCACTCGCTGCCTAAGGGCAGCTGTCCTGCCTGACGCACCTACACGACAGGGTCAGGGCATCGGTTTGTAGGAAACGCGTATGTTAAGCTTTGCGCATACGGCTGATCTATGAAGCTACTGAAACCGCTACGGTGTTAGTGACGGGGCGGCAGAGGGAATGTTAATCCACTGACTATGATGGTAGAAGGGCGGGGGCGGATATTTCGGACGCGGGTTCAAATCCCGCCAGGTCCACTTTCAGTGTCCTTTGGGCACGAAAAGGGAGGAAAGGCGCGCTATATCTTTCATGGTGTGGTGCGTTTTTTCTGTTTAGCGAACTATCGTCAAAACGATATTTTATCTTTTTTTCTCCGAGAAGCAGGCTGTTTTATCAGAAAAATTCATGAAAATCCGTAGTAAAAAAACAGAATATAGGTAATTTTACACATTTACACAAATATATGGATGGTTTATTATTCATATTGTGTAACTGTTCAGAATTGTAACAGTATAACAATGTTGTGAGAAATCTTTTTTGTTTTGAAAAGATTTCCGGAGAAACATTAACAGGAGGAAAACTATGAAAAAGAAACTGGTATCTATGGTATTGGCTACCGTTATGACCGCTTCTCTTGCTGCCTGTGGAGAGACAACGGCGCCGACAACAGGCGGACAGACTGCAACAACGGATAATGGCGGCAGCACAGCGGCAGCATCGGATGTAAAGATCGGTGTGATCCTGGTCGGCGATGAGAACGAGGGATATACCTATGCACACATCGACGGTATCAAGAAAGCAGCAGCAAATGTAGGGATCTCTGAGGATAATATTCTTTGGAAATATTCCGTTCCCGAGGATGAGTCCTGCTATGAAGCAGCAGTCGATCTGGTAGACCAGGGCTGCAAGGCAGTATTTTCCAACAGCTACGGACATCAGTCCTTTATGCAGCAGGCAGCCGGTGATTTTGCGGATGTGCAGTTCGTTGCGATGACCGGTGATACCGCAGCAATGAGCGGTCTTTCCAACTTCTCCAACGCATTTACCAATGTATATGAATCCCGTTATGTTTCCGGTGTGGTTGCCGGCATGAAAGTGGCAGAACTGGTAGAGAACGGCGCTCTTTCCGATGCAAACTATGATGCAGACGGCAAGGTACTGATCGGCTATGTCGGTGCTTATCCGTATGCTGAAGTGGTATCCGGTTATACCGCATTCTTCCTGGGTGTTCAGTCTATATACAAAGATGTATCCATGGAAGTAACCTACACAAATTCCTGGTTTGATATCGCTGCAGAAGGCGAAGCTGCAAATGCGCTGATGGCAGACGGATGTGTGATCATCGGTCAGCACGCAGATTCCACCGGTGCGCCGGCAGCGATCCAGGCAGCCAACGCACAGGGCAAGCCGGTTTATTCCGTAGGTTACAACGTAGATATGCTGAGCGTTGCTCCGGACGCAGCACTGACTTCCGCAACCAACAACTGGTCCGTATACTATACCGATGCATTTAATGCAGTTGTGAACGGCCAGAAGATCCCGACCGACTGGTCCAAGGGGTATGCAGATGATGCAGTAGCGATCACAGCGCTGGGCGCTTCTGCAGCAGAAGGAACACAGGCAAAAGTCGATGAAGTGATCGCAGCGATCAAAGACGGCAGCCTTCACGTGTTCAGCACAGACAGCTTTACGGTAGGCGGTTCGAAACTGGACAGCCACAAGGTTGATATGAACGGTGACTTTGACAATGAGGATGAGGAAGATAAAGAAGCAATCTGGGACGGCTATTTCCACGAGTCCGAACTGCGCGCAGCGCCTTCCTTTGACCTTCGTATTGACGGCATTAAGGAACTGACTGCAGAATAAGAAGTTTCGTTGGAGAGGGGAACGTAGAGATACGTTTTCCTCTCTTTTTTTGTTTCTTTTTTCGGGATTATGCATTAAAATGGAATCTGTGGTATTTTTTTAGGTTATTTTGAAATTATTTCAGGAGACGGATGAAGGAAGGATCGCTTATGGCAGAAGCGGCAATCGCAATCAAACATGTGACAAAAACATTCGGTTCCGTGGTCGCAAATGATGATGTGACCATGGAGATCCGCAAGGGGGAGATTCTCTCATTGCTCGGAGAAAACGGAAGCGGAAAGACGACGCTGATGAATATGCTTTCCGGGATCTATTATCCGGACAAGGGGGAGATTTTCGTAGACGGCAAAAAGGTAAGTATCCGGGATCCGAAGGATGCCTATGAGCTTGGCAT